>JBCCPS010000078.1:0-14579 GCA_039024775.1 Pseudomonadota bacterium | reverse complement strand
GATTGCAAATCCGTGTACACCGGTTCGATTCCGGTACTCGCCTCCATTTAATTTCAAGCGCTTACTCCTCGCCTCTCACTGCCCTACCGTGGGAATTTGAAGTTGCTTTTTCGGTCTTGCGCCCGCAGCGCTGCTTTTCGCGACCCATTTAGTCGAGGACTTACACGCTTTCGGAGGGCGAGACGGCGGCATAATGCTCGACCTCGGAGGCGCCGTAACGAAGCAACCACCCCGTCTGATTTGCGATTTGGTTGTGGCCAGAACCCGCCCGTAGGAGCCCTGTAGCTGCCGTTCTGCGCGTATCTTGCAGCCTGAGCATTGGAACGTTCGGCTTTTCGGCTACGTGTGGATGAGGGTGCGTCGCAAAGGTTGAAGAAAGTGTCCCAACTCGCGGCGTTGATCTCGACGCCATCCATCTGCCCGGAGTTTAAGTTCATCGCCCGATCCGTGGGGAGTACGAGAAACCCATCGCACAGCGCAATGTCCGTATGTTGGCGAAAGAGCTGTGAGCATGCGCGCGCGCACAAAATCGAGTATGCCTACGAGGGTTCTGACAGCTTTCGACTGGAGCTCGGAGAGGCCTTCGTGCGGACGAGAAAGAGAAGCCGTTTCAGCGAAAAACAGATCGTTGGGATTTTGAGAAAACACCAGGCTCTGCTTGGCGCGCAGGGGTTCTGCCGCATGCTTGAGGCGCGAAACGTTGGATGCGCCGCACCATTTGGCGCCATGCCTTCTTTCAGACGGCCACCAACAGCAACGTCACCATCAATCGCATCAGATTGCTCGGGACCTAGGCAGGGAATGACCCCCAAGCGCGCCTTTGTCCTGCGCAACGGATTATTTTCTTGACGCAACTGGGCTCGCCCTGCAGCCTAAGTTCATGCCATATGTTGCGACTGGCCCGTCCCATTCCCGAACAGCCCTTTTGCGGCGGGAGACGGGCTGTGATCTCGTGACCCGATGAAAGGCTAGCGCACCCGATCCTGCGTTCCTTCTTTGGACTTTCCTGCATGCCCGACCTTTTGTACCGCTTGGCCATTGACGTGGGTGGCACCTTTACCGACACCGTTTTGACGGACCTCTCAGGGGCGCTCCTTGCCACCAACAAGACCCTGACAACGCACGCAAATCCGGGCGCGGCGGCGCTTGATGGCGCGCAGCGGGCGTTGGCGAAAGTCGATGGTGCGCTGTCGCAGGTCGGGGGCTTCATTCACGGCACGACACTCGCCACAAACGCGTTGCTGGAACGGCGCGGTGCCAGGGTTGCGACGGTAACGACCCAAGGGTTTCGCGACATTCTCGAAATCGCCTACGAACGGCGCTACAGTCAGTATGACATCAACATCACCAAGCCCGATCTGCTGGTCCCCCGCACGCGTGCCGTCACTCTGCCAGAGCGGATGTCGGTTGCAGGCGAGGTGCTGATCCCCCTCGATGAGCGTGTTCTGCCGAAGCTTTTGCAACAGCTTGAAGGGGTGGAGGCGGTCGCGATTTGCCTGCTGCATGCTTACGCCAATCCGGCCCATGAGAAGCGGCTGCGCGATCTGTTGGCGGCAGAGCGCCCCGACCTCGTCATCAGCCTCAGCTGCGAGGTCAGCCCGGAGGCGCGGGAATTCGACAGGCTCTGCACCACGGTGGCCAATGCCTACATCCAGCCGCTGATGGCCGGATATCTGGAGCGGTTCGAGGCTGAGTTTCAGGCGCGCGGGCTGGCCTGCCCGATCCTTATGATGACCGCGGGCGGCGGGATGACGACGCTTGAGACGGCGGCGCGCTTTCCAATCCGGCTGGTTGAGTCGGGCCCTGCAGGCGGCGCGATCCTGGCCGCGCATATCGCGCGATCGGCGGGACTTGAGAACGTTCTGTCTTTCGATATGGGCGGGACGACAGCCAAGCTTTGCCTGATCGACAAGGCCACGCCGCAAACCTCGCGCCAATTCGAAATCGGGCGCGCGGCGCGGTTTATCAAAGGGTCGGGAATGCCGGTGCGGATACCGGTGATCGAGATGATCGAGATCGGCGCGGGTGGCGGCTCCATCGCGGCGGTGGATCGCTTGGGCCGGCTGACTGTCGGGCCCAAAAGCGCGGGCTCGGAGCCCGGACCGGTGGCCTTTGGCCGGGGCGGGACCGCGCCCACCGTCACCGATGCCGATATCGCGCTGGGATACATCCGCGCGGAGACCTTTGCCGAAGGACAGTTCCGGATCGACCCCGCCGCCGCGCAGCGCGCGATCGAGACGCAAGTGGGCGCGCCGCTGGCGCTGGAAGCTGCCGCCGCCGCCGATGGGATCAGCCGGATCGTCGATGAGAGCATGGCCAGCGCGGGCCGCGCCCACGCGGTGGAAAGCGGCAAGGACCTTGGCAGCCGCACGATGATCGCCTTTGGCGGCAATGGCCCGCTGCATGCCTGCCGCGTAGCCCGCAGCGCAGGTGTCGAACGCGTCCTCGTTCCCCCCGCGCCAGGCGTGGGCTCGGCGGTGGGGTTCCTCTATGCGCCCGTTTCTTTCGAGATCGTGCGCAGCCGCTACACTCTTCTGGCGCGGGCCGATCTTGCGGCAATCAATCGTACGCTGACCCAGATGATCCGAGAGGCGCGCGCGGTTGTCGCCCAAGGTGCGGCCGGCGCGGACACGCAGACCACCCGCAGCGCCTACATGCGCTACAAGGGCCAAGGCCATGAGATTGAGATCGCCCTGCCCGACCGCGATCTGACCGCCGATGATATTGCGCCGCTCACGGCTGCGTTCGAGGCGCATTATGCCAGACAGTTTTCCCGCCCCGTGCCGGGGATGGAGATCGAGGTGCTCAATTGGGCCGTCCGGCACGGCACCATTGACCAAGGCATCGAAGGACAGCGCCCAAAGCCGGAACCGGCGTCATTCGAGATCACCGAAACCCGTCCCCTCCGCTGCGATGTGACGGGCGACATGGTGCAGGCCGCCTTCGTGCCGCGCGCCGCTTTGCGCCCCGGTCACACCCTGCCGGGCCCCGCGCTCATCCTTGAGCCGCAGACCACGACCTTCGTGGGCGTGGATTTCACCCTCGTGGTCGACGCCGCCCTCAACCTTATCCTCACCCGGAGCATCCGCCCATGACCGAGACCTCCAGAGCGCATCTTCAAGTCATGTGGAACCGACTGCTCGCGCTGGTGGAGGAGCAGGGGCAGACGCTGATCCGCGCGGCCTTCTCCCCCATCGTGCGCGAATGCGGCGATATCTCCGCCGGTATCTTTGACGCCCGGGGGCGGATGCTGGCCCAGGCCGTGACTGGCACGCCGGGTCACATCAACACCATGGCCGAAGCCGTCCAGCACCTGCGCGCCCGCTTTGCGGTGCAGGACATGCGCCCGGGCGATATCTATATGACCAACGACCCCTGGCTGGCCTCGGGACATCTGAATGACTTCCTGCTCATGATGCCGGTCTTTCACCACGGCGAGGTCATCGGTTTTACCTCCTGCACCTCTCACCTTGTTGATCTGGGGGGCCAGGGCATGGGGCCCGAAGGCTCCGACATCTATGACGAAGGCCTACTGATCCCGCCCTGCGCGCTGGTGCGCACGGGCAAGGTGAACGCGCTGTTGATGGACATCGTCAAAGCCAACTCCCGCGAACCCATTGCCAATGAGGGCGATATCTATGCCCTGATCGCCTGTTGCGAGGCGGGGGCGGCGCGGTTGGGGGAGCTGATGAGGGAGTATCAGCTCACAGACCTCAAAGAGCTCAGCGACTACATCATCGACACTTCGCGCCGCGGCACGCTGGAGGCCATCGCGGAGGTGCCGCCCGGCACCTACAGCCACGCGCTGACTGTGGACGGCTATGACACGCCGCTGACCTTGAAAGCCGCGCTGACGGTCACGCCGCAAGGGCTGCATCTGGATTTCGCAGGCACCTCCGGGCTGTCCCACAAGGGGATCAACGTGCCGCTGAATTATGCGACAGCCTATTCCGTCTTTGCCATGCGCTGCATCATCGGGTCCGACATCCCCAACAATGCAGGGTCACTGGAACCCTTCACAGTGACAGGGCCCGAGAACTGCATCCTCAACGCTCAGCGCCCTGCACCGGTGGCCATGCGCCACACGCTGGGGCAGATGACGCCCGATTTGGTCTTTGGCTGTCTGCATCAGGCCCTGCCGGACCGCGTGCCGGCGGAAGGGGCCTCCACGATGTACGACCTGCCTTTGCGCCACACCGCCGATGCGGTCGCGTCCGGCGGCACGGAATTCGCCATAGAGCTGGTGCACAACGGTGGAACCGGCGCGCGGCCCCACCGCGACGGGCTGTCGGCCACCGCCTACCCTTCAGGCGTCTTCGGCAGCCAAGTGGAAATGACCGAGGCCGCGGCCCCGGTCACGATCTGGCGGCGGGAGCTGCGGCAGGATTCAGGCGGGCCGGGCCAGTATCGCGGAGGCTTGGGACAATCGATTGAGATGACCTCGGCCACCGATGAACCTTTCCTCGTGTTTCTTTCAGTGGAGCGGATCGCATACCCCGCCCAGGGCCGCGCGGGCGGCGGCGCGGGCGCGCCTGGGCGCATCCGGGTCAGCGGGCGCGCGGAAGATATCCCGGGCAAATGCGAGCTGCGCGTGAACCCCGGGGAGCGGCTCTTTTTCGACACGCCCGGCGGCGGGGGTTTTGGCGATCCTAACCTCCGTAACCCCGCCGCGCTTGCAGAAGACCTGCGCGCAGGGCTGGTCTCTGCCGGGGCGGCGCACGAGGACTACGGAGCCGAGCCATGATCCAAGCCATTCCGACCGTTCGCGCCATGGCGGGCTATGCGTTGGCTGATCTGGGCGACAGCGCTGCGGTGTCGCTGGCGCAAAACGAAAGCATGCGCCCGCCGAGCCCCAGAGCGATTGAGGCCGGGCAAGCAGCGCTTACCCAAAGCGCGCTCTACCCCGACCCCGATTGGACCGACCTGCGCCGCGCCATCGCCGCCGCCCATCCCGTAGCGGAAGATCAGGTGCTTTGCGGCGCGGGCTCCATGGAACTGATCGGTGCGCTTGTCCGCGCTTTCACGGGGCCGGGCGATGAGGTGCTGGGCACTCAATATGGCTATGCCTTCCTCGCCGCTGCCACACAGCAAGCGGGCGCAAGATACCACGCTGCGCCCGAGCGCGGCTACGTGGTGGACATCGACGCGCTTTTGGCGGCGGTCACGCCCGCCACACGCCTTGTGTGCCTTTGCAACCCCGGCAATCCAACCAGCACCCGCCTTCCCAACACGCAAATCCTGCGCCTGCGCGCAGCCTTGCCGCCAGATGTCTTGCTGCTTGTCGATCAGGCCTATGCGGAATTCGACGCGCAAGACCACAGCGCGGTTTTTGAGCTTGTGGCGCGCGGGGATACGGTGGTCACGCGCACGCTGTCCAAGGCCTATGGGCTGGCGGGCGCGCGCGTGGGCTGGGGCGTCTTCCCGCCCGTGATCAGGGCTCAGATACGCAAGCTGCTCAATCCCAACAACGTCGCGCTCGCCTCTCAGGCCATGGCCACTGCCACCATGCAAGACCAGGCCTACATGCGCGAAACCGTGGCCCTGACGGCCAGTATCAGGGACAGCTTTGCGCGCCGTTTGCGTGCCGCCGGCATACATACGCCCGAAAGCGCAACCAACTTCGTGCTGATCCCCCTGCGCGATGCGCGCACGGCACAAGACGCAGATGCCGCGCTGCGAGAGGCCGGATTGATCCTCAGAGGCATGGGCGGATCCGGCCTGCCACACTGCTTGCGCGCAACCATCGGTCCCGCCCCCGTCATGGCCGCCGTCGCAGATATCCTGGAGGATTTCGCATGACCCTCGCCCGCAGCGGCCCGAAGATTGGCGTTCTTGTGCCCTACACCAACGTCAACCTCGAACCCGATATGGCGATGCTGATGCCGCCCGGCGTGACCTGCCATTTCGAGCGCATGGGCGGTTATGACGCGGGTGAAATACCAGGCTCTGACCAGATGGCGGGTCTTGGCGCGTCCGATTTGAGCGAAACCCTGCGCCTGATTGCGGGGGTGCGCCCGGCTGCGGTGCTTTATGGGTGTACTTCCGCCACGCTGACCCATGGCCCCGCTTTTGACAGGAGCTTGGCCGAAAACATCAAACGAGCCTCTGGCGCACTGTCGATCACCGCTGCTGGTGCGCTGGTTGCTGGCATCAAAAGGCTGGGGGCTGCGCGGGTGGGCTTTGCCTCCCCCTACTTGGGGGAGATCAATGACCAGGCCGTCGCGTTTTTGCAGAGCGAGGGGATCGCAACCGTTGCCCGCGCCGATATCCGACGCGCGCTTGGCAATTACGGACAGGGGGAGCTGACGCCCGGTGAAGTCTACGACCTTGCGCTGCGCGCGGACGGGCCCGAGGTCCAAGCGCTGGTGCTGTCTTGCACGGATATGCGCAGCGTGGAGGTGATTGCGCGGCTTGAAGCGGTGACCGGCAAGCCCGTCGTCACCTCCAACCAAGCCATGGCTGCTGCGTTGTGTGCGGCGCTGGGCCTGCCCAAACCACGGGGCTTTGGCCGTTTGTTTGACATCCTTTGAAGCGCGGTTTCTGTGCCTTCCCGGCGGCGTGAGCGGCGTTCAATACCCCCGCTCTGGATCAACGACATTCAAAAGCGGCGTGCCTTCCTTCCAGCGGCTCAGGTTGTTGCAAAACATCTCAACGGATTTCAGCGCCCAACCGTCGTAAACGGAGGCGCAATGCGGGGTGATGATCACGTTCTCCAGCGCCCAAAGAGGGCTGCTTTCAGGCAGCGGTTCAACCTCGAAAACATCGAGCGCCGCGCCGCGCAAAGCGCGGTTGCCAAGCGCCTTGGCCAGCGCGTCCTGGTCCACGACCCCACCGCGAGAGACGTCCACGAGCACCGCGCCGGGTTTGATCCGCGCGATGCGGGCCGCGTCCAGCAGCCCCCGCGTGCTGTCCAATAGCGGCACGCAGACCGCAATGGCGTCTGCCTGGCCCAGCGCCTCGTCCAGCTCGGCGGGGGCAATCATGCGGTCCACATCGGGTGTTGGCTGGGGCCGCGCGCGCAGGCCCGTCACCTGCATCCCCATCGCCTGCGCCCGCCGTGCGATAGCCTTGCCCGTCGCACCCAGACCCAGGATCAAGAGCCGCTGGCCCTGAATCGGCTGGACCACACCGTCGGTCCATGCGCGCCGGGCTTGCGCGGCGCGAAATCCCGGAAAATCGAGATTGAAATGCAAGAGCGCGCCAATCGTATATTCCGCCATCATATCCGCCGCCACGCCCGCTGCATTCGTCACCGTGAGGCGATCTGCGTCCCAAGCCCCAAGATGATCTGTGCCCGATCCCCCGACAGAGACCCAAGTGACGGTCTCGCTTTGCAAAAGAGCGGCGCGGGGGAAACCGGGCGTGCCAGCAAAGCGAACAGAGTAGACGATCTGCGCACCTGTCTGGGCGATCAAACGGGGCAGCGCCTCATAGCTGTCGCAGCCCGTAAACGTCAGATCGGGATAGCGCTCCCTGGCGCGCTTGAGCGCCGGGTCCGGCGCATCGGTATGCAGGGTCACCTGGGTCATGTCGTTTCTTACCGCGTCACAGCAGAATGATCACGGGGGCGCCGTCAGCAGATCTGTCAACGCGGTGAAGGCAACGGATGGGTCGCTCAGCGACAGGCCCGCCGCCCAGATCGCCGAGGCACGGTCTTCCCCGATCACGGGCGCGGTGAATGCCATGAACTTCTCCCTTGTCTCCTGCCGCGTGAAAGGCCGCTCTGGTCCGCCCCGGGCGTGGACCTCACCCGAGTTGAGCAGCTGCCCGTCTTGCAAGGTGATCTCCACCTCCGCCCAGCGCCCGGTGGGATAGCGGCTTTCAAAACGGGGATCCTCGCGCAGGGTTATCCGCGCAAGGAACGCAGCGACGTGCCGATCGCTCAAGCCCGCGCCGCTGATCTGCGGCACGCCGATCTTGCCATACACCGCCATCTGCGCCACGGCGAAACCTAGAGAATACTGCGCCTGGGAGGTCGTGGCAGGCATCGACCCGAAAAGCGCGACCGCATTGCGGAAGCTGCGCACCTCAAGGCCCGCGATGTCATCCGCCACGAGCGCATGTGCCGCCATCACTTCCCGCGTGGCATCCACCGCCGCATGGGCCCAACGGCAGATGGGATAGGGTTTGATGTATTGCTCCCCGATCTGCCAAAAGCGGCCAAGGTCCTGCCAATGCGGGGCGGCCTCTGGCGCCTCCATGGTGATGGCAGGCGCGCCGGTGAAGCCTTCTTCCGCGAGAAGGACAGCTGACAACCCCACCATAGCGCCCATGCCCGATCCGTCATGCAGCATCGTCGGATTGGCGATCTCGCGCATCATCTGGCTGCGTGGCCCGTGGTATTCCGCGATGCCATAGGCGTGCCGCAGCTGATCCGCGCCCAGCCCGCGCAGCCGCGCGGCCAGGGCCACAACGCCCAGCGCATTCCAGGCCCCGGAGGTGTGATAGTCCTGCACGCTGGCATGCAGAGCGATGCCTGCGCGCCCGGCGATCTCATAGCTTGCGATCAGGGCGGCGAGCGCGTCCTGGCCTGACAGATCCCTGCCCTGCGCTTCAGCCAGTAGTGCGGGTACGACCGCGCAGCCGATGTGCCCCTTGGTGGGATTGTAACCGTCGTGCGCGTCCAGATTGTCGGTCTGTGTGGCCAGCGCAAAAGCCACGCCCGCGCGGCTGCACAACCTGCCATCCAGCGGCAAGGCGGCCTGATCGTCCGGGTCCGTCGCGCCGTAAAGCCGTGTGCTGGCGCGCCGCGCGATCACGCCGGCTTCCATGGGATGCGCCGCGATCATCACGCCAAGCGTGTCCAGCAAAAGCAAGGCAGCCTGACGCGCGCGCGTCCCGTCTATCAGCTCCGCGGTGGGCGCGACTGTGAATGCAATCGGGTCCATCGGGCGTGCGTCGCGATGCATATCCTCGGGCATTGGCCCTCCCTTATGAGCGCCGGAGTCACACAAGCGCCTCGCTTTCATCATTTGAGGACTGCAGCAGGATGCAGGTCGAAAAGCGACATCCGGGCGTTCTGCGGCACCCCATTCGTCCCCCAAATGGCGCATCCCAGTGCACGTGGCGTCGGATCATCCTCGACAGCCGCGACACAAGGCCCGATACCTCAGCAGGGCCTAGGTCTAGCGGCCCGGCAGATACGGAGCGCGTACATGGACCTCATGCTCAACGGCAAAACCGCCGCCGTCGCCGGAGGCACCCGAGGGATCGGGCGCGCGATTGCGCAGGCGCTGGTGGCGGAGGGCTGCAACGTCTCGCTCTGTGCGCGCGGCGACAAGGGCGTCGCAGAGACGGTCGCGGACCTCGCACAAACGGGTGCGGCCAAGGTGCACGGCGCGGCGCTCGACGCCGCCGATGGGGCCGCGCAGGCCGCCTGGATCAATGACACCGCCACGCGGTTTGGCGGGCTGGACATCCTTGTGGCCAACACCAGCGCGCTGAGCCTTGGCACGGATGAGACCGCCTGGACCGACAGCTTTCACGTGGACATGATGGCCAGCTTTTACGGCGCCGAGGCTGCGATCCCGCATCTCAAGGCCTCCGATGCGGGTGCGATTGTCTTCATTTCCTCGGTCTCCGCGCTGCACACACCCGCCGGTCCCCGCGCCTACGGCGCGATGAAGGCAGCGGTGCTGAACTACGCCAAGGGGTTGGCTCGGACGCTTGCGCCAGACGGGGTGCGCGTCAACAGCGTGTCACCGGGCAACATCTATTTCGAAGGCGGCGTCTGGGGCCGGGTGGCGGCGGAAGAGCCCGTACGCTTTGAACGCCAGATCGCGGCCAATCCGATGGGCCGCATGGGCCGGCCCGAGGAAGTGGCCCGCGCAGTTGTCTTTCTGGCAAGCCCCGCGGCAAGCTACATCTCAGGAACCAACCTGATCGTGGACGGCGCACTCACAGCAGGCGTGCAGTACTGAGACCGTGCGCTCCTGCTCCGGGGCTCAAATGACACATTCAATCGCGCCCGAGAGCTTCTCCGTCAGCTCATCAAGCTGCGCATCCTCGATGATGAAGGGCGGGGCCAGCAGCACGTGATCGCCCTGCCGCCCGTTGATGGTGCCCGACATCGGATAACAGATCAGGCCCTGGTCAAACGCCGCCTTTTTGATCTTGCCCGCCACGCCGCGCGCGGGATCAAAGGGCGCTTTGGTCTCCCGGTCCTCCACCAGTTCCACGCCCCGAAAAAGGCCCCGCCCGCGCAGATCGCCCACGTGAGGATGCTGGCCAAAGGTCCCCATCAGCCGCTCCGCAAGTGCTGCACCCTGGGTTCGCACCCGCGTGACGAGATCCCGGTCCAGGATCTCCTGCACCACCGCAAGCCCGCAGGCCGCTGCCGTCGGATGCCCGAGATACGTGTGCCCATGCTGGAAAAAGCCGCTGCCTGCCTCAATGGCTTCGTAAATCTGCGCCGTGCAAAGCATCGCCCCGACCGGCTGATAGCCCGCGCCCAGGCCCTTCGCGATGCACAGGATATCGGGCGACACGCCGTCCGCGTCACAGGCGAAAAGGTTGCCGGTGCGCCCCATGCCGCACATCACCTCATCGAGGATTAGCAGAACCCCGTATTTGTCGCAGATCGCGCGGATGTGCTTGAAATACCCCGGTGCGGGTGGCACAGCGCCCGCCGTGGCCCCCACCACAGGTTCTGCCATGAAGGCCATCACCGTCTCTGGCCCCCGCCGCAGGATTTCCTCCTCCAGCGCTTGCGCGGCGCGCAGCCCATAGTCCTGCGCGCTCTCCCCTTCACGGCGCAGGCGGTACTCATAGCAGGGTTCAATGTGGCTGACGTCCAGCAAGAGCGGCCCAAACTGGGCCCGCCGCCATTCATTGCCGCCCGCCGACAGCGCGCCGATGGTGTTGCCATGATAGCTTTGCTTGCGGGCGAGCAAGCGGCCCCGTTTGGGCTCGCCCTTTTCCACGTCGTACTGTCGCGCGAGCGTGATCGCGGCCTCCGTCGCCTCCGACCCGCCGGAGACGAGGTAGACCCGGTCGAGCTCTGCGGGCGCGTGCTCGATCAGCAGATCGGCCAGCGCCTCCGCAGGCTCGGAGGTGAAGAAACCCGTGTGGGCGAAGGCGACCTTGTCGAGCTGGGCCTTGATCGCTTGGACCACCGAACGGTCGTTGTGACCCAGGCAGGACACCGCGGCGCCGCCGGAGGCATCAAGGTACTGCTTGCCGGTCGCATCATGAAGGTAACACCCCTGCCCTCCTACAGCAATGGGCGGGGCTTGGCGGGTGTGGCGGGGAAAGATGTGGGACATGGGCAGAGGCCTTTCATCAATGACGGCAGGCATAGCCTAGCAGAGCAGCCCAAAAAAAGCGAAAGCCCGGGCGATCTACGCGCCCGGGCCCTTGATGGGATCCGCGTCATTCTGCCGCGACAGCGTGCTCGGCGGCGACAGCATCCGCAAGGGCGGCCTCAAGAATGGCCATGCCCTCGTCGATGATGGCATCTGATGCCGTAAGCGGCACCATGATGCGCAGCGCATTGCCGTGCATGCCGCAGGCCAGCAGGATTAGACCGCGCTTGAGCGCATGGGCGATGACCGATTTGGTAAAGCCCGCGTCCGGCGTGCCGGTATCAAAGTCAGTCACGAATTCCACCGCCAGCATCGCGCCGATGCCACGGATGTCCCACATCCGGTAGGGCGCGGTGCGTGCGCCCATCTCGGCGAAACGCGCGCGCATGACCTCCCCCAACTCGGTCGAACGGGCCAGCAGGCCTTCTTCCTCGATGGCTTCGATTGCGGCCAATGCTGCAGCACATGCCACTGGGTTGCCGCCATAGGTGCCGCCCAGCCCGCCGGGCTCCATCGCGTCCATCACGTCCGCGCGGCCCACGACGCCTGCGACGGGGTAGCCGCCCGCGACGCTTTTGGCGAAGGTGATCATGTCGGGAGCGACGCCCGAATGCTCAATCGCAAACCAGGTGCCAGTACGGCCAAAACCGGCCTGAATTTCGTCGGAAATCAGCAGGATACCGTGCTTGTCGCAGATCGCGCGCAGCGCCTGCCACAGCTCGGTCGGGACCGGATGATAGCCGCCCTCGCCCAGCACGGGCTCCAGGATGATGGCACCGACCCGCTCGGGCTGGGCATCGGTGAGGAACAGCATCTCCAGGGCGCGGATCGAATCCGCGACCGTGACCTGATCCCGCACGCTGGGGAACGGCACGCGAAAGATGTCGGAGGGGAACGGGCCCACGTCCTTTTTGTAAGGCGACACCTTGCCCGTCATGCCCAGCGTGAGCAGCGTGCGGCCGTGATAGCCCGCGGTGAAGGCGATGACGCCGGGGCGACCGGTGGCGGCTCGGGCGATTTTGACTGCGTTTTCAACAGCTTCCGCACCAGTTGTCACCAGCAGCGTCTTCTTGGCAAAGTCCCCGGGTGCCAGCGCGTTCACCTTCTCGGCGAGCGCGACATAGGGCTCATATGGCACCACCTGAAAGGAGGTGTGGGTAAAATGATCTTCCTGCGCCTTGGCGGCGGCCACGACCTTCGGGTGGCGGTGCCCGGTGTTGAGCACCGCGATGCCGCCCGCGAAATCGATGTAGCGGTTGCCCTCCACATCCCAAAGCTCCGCGTTTTCGGCCTTGTGGGCAAAGACCGGCGTGGCGGAGGCAACGCCGCGCGCCACGGCTGCGTTTTTGCGCGCAAGCAGCTCTGCGTTGGAGGCGGTCACGACCGGGGCGATCTCCACCACAGCAGGTGCTTCGGCAACCTGGGCCTTTACGGCGGCGGTTTTCTTTTGCGGGGCGCGGCGGGCGCGCTTTGTCTTGGGGGCTTTCTTGGGGTCTTTGGCGGTGGACATGTCGATGCTCCTGAAGGACCAGTGTCGAGATAGGGGCGCATGCATTTAGCATAATGCATGATTAAAATTCTTATCGACAGATTATAATACTTGTCAATCGGCGTTGAGCGGAGCGCGCAAATCGGCGCATTTGCGCCACTTGACGCTGGCTCTACGCTGTTATCAAGTATTTTTAGCAGAAGCTAAGCGAGACCCAGATGGACATCGGTGGCCGGTTGAGAGAGGTGCGTGAAGCGCGCGGGCTGTCCCAGCGCGATCTGGCCGCGCGAGCAGGCCTGACAAGCGCTGCGATCTCCCTGATCGAGCAGAATAAATCGAGCCCCTCGGTCGCCTCGCTCAAAAGCCTGTTGGACGCGTTTCCGATGCCGCTGTCGGAGTTCTTCGCGCAGGTGGAGGAGGCAGGCGCGCCTAAGTACTTTTACGCCGCCGACGAATTCACCGAACTGTCGCCGCAGGAGATGGGGCTTGGGGACGGCGCGGCGCGTGTGTCGCTGCGGCAACTGGGCGATGCTTCCAAGCACAGCTTGCAGGTCCTTTATGAGACCTATCCGCCCGGCGCGGACACCGGACCTGATCTGATCAGTCATGCCGGAGAAGAAGCGGGTGTTGTGCTCACTGGTGTGATCGAGGTGACGGTGGGCGACCAGATCAGGGTGCTCAACCCACGCGATGGGTATCTTTTCGACAGCCGCCTGCCCCACCGCTTTCGCAACCTGGGCGAGATCGCCTGCGTGATCGTCAGCGCCTGCACGCCGCCCAGTTTTTAAGCGCTTACAGTCGGGAATCGCGGTTTGGAATCAGGCGGTTGGCGCCTGTTCTGAATCAAGCTGTTGAATTCACGTTACATTTTGGTAACGTCAAAACAGCCTTAAACCAAAAACAAACATATGGGAGAACACATGACCAGCTTTTCAAAACTGGCAATCGCAGCGACGTTTTCGATGGCCTCCGCCACGGCGCTGACGGCTGAGGAGACATTCTTCACCATTGGCACCGGCGGCCAAACGGGCGTCTATTACGTCGTCGGGCAATCCATTTGTCGCCTCGTGAACCGCGGCTCCAAAGATCACAATTTGAAGTGCACCGCCCCCTCCACCGGCGGCTCCATCGCCAATATCAACGCCATCGCGGCGGGTGACATGGACATGGGCGTAGCGCAGTCGGACTGGCAGTATCACGCGTTCAACGGCACCTCGCAGTTTGAAGGCAAGCAGATGGAAGACCTGCGGGCGATCTTCTCCGTCCACGGGGAGCCGTTCACCGTGGTGGCACGCACCGACAGCGGCGCGACAGATTTCGACAGCCTCTTTGGCAAGCGCGTGAACGTGGGCAATCCCGGCTCCGGCCAGCGCGGCACGATGGAAGTGGTGCTGGGCGCGATGGGCAAGAGCATGGATGACTTCTCGCTCGCCTCTGAGCTCAAGTCCGCTGAGCAATCCGCGGCGCTAGGTGACAACAAGGTGGACGCGATTGTCTTTACCGCAGGCCATCCCAACGGCTCCATCCAGGAGGCCACGACCACCACGGACGCCAAGCTGATCCCGGTCGTGGGCGACGCTATCGACAAACTGGTGGCGGACAACCCCTATTACGCCAAGGCCACGATCCCGGGCGGCATGTACAAAGGCAACGACGCGGATGTCGAAACCTTTGGCGTGAAAGCCACCTTCGTGACCAAGGCCAGCGTGTCCGACGAGGTGGTGTATCAGGTGGTGAAAGCCGTCTTTGACAACTTCGACCGGTTCAAGGGGCTGCACCCCGCCTTT
>JBCCPS010000077.1:0-15334 GCA_039024775.1 Pseudomonadota bacterium | reverse complement strand
TGCTCGAACCCGGCATGGTGCTCACGCTGGAACCCGGTGTGAACACCGCGCCCGGGCGGATCATGGTGCATGAGGAAAACATCGTGATCACCGCTCAGGGCGCGGAATACCTCTCCGCTAAGGCGGGCAGCACTCTGACGGTACTGGGGTGACGCAGTTCGACTACACGCTTGATGCGCCGCTGGGCAGCCGCGCGCGGATGGGGCTGATCGTGCTGCAGGCAGATCAGACGCTGGAGCATGACATGCGGCGCACCATTTGCGACCCTGACGTGGCGCTTTACACCACGCGGGTGCCCTCCGGCGCGGATGTCACGCCGGACACGCTTGCCGCAATGGCGCAGGACCTGCCGCGTGCGGCGGGCCTGCTGCCACCGCTCAGATATGACGTGGTGGGTTACGGCTGCACCTCCGGTACGGCGGTCATTGGCGCGGAGAAAGTAGCGGCGCAAATCCGGCAAGGCTGCGACGCGCGGGCGGTCACCGAACCGCTGAGTGCGCTCATCGCACTTTGCGCCGCGCGCGGCACCGCGCGCCTGGCCTTCCTGTCCCCCTACATCGCACCCGTGAGCGCGCGCCTGCGGGAGGCCCTTGCCGCGCAGGGCATAGAGACGCCCGTTTTCGGCTCTTTCGCTGAGGCGGAAGAAAGCAAGGTCGCGCGGATATCGCAGGCCTCGCTCTATACCGCCGCCATGGCCCTAGGCCGGGCACCGGAGGCAGAGGCGGTGGTCCTGTCCTGCACCAACCTGCGCACGCTTGAGATCATCCCCCGGATCGAAGCCGATCTGGGCAAGCCGGTGTTTTCCTCCAATCAGGCGTTGATGTGGCACATGCGCGTGCTTGCGGGACTTGAGCGCTAGCCATCCCGGACAAAAAGCTTACGGGGCATGTCGCAAAAGCAGGTGGGCGGGCCATCATCAGTAATGAGGATCGTCTCCGTGATCTCCAACCCCCAGCCGTCCATCCAGAGGCCCGGCATAAAGTGGAAGGTCATGCCAGGTTTCAGTACGGTTTCGTCCTCGGGGCGCAACGATATCGTGCGCTCCCCCCAGTCGGGCGGATAGCTGAGCCCCACGCCGTAGCCGCAGCGCGCGGCGCGTTCGATCCCTGCGTGTTCCATCACGGCGCCCAGCGCGTTTGCGATATCACAGGCCCGGTTACCCGCCCGCGCGACCTCAAGCCCCGCCTCCAGCCCCTGCACCAGCGCGAATTCACCGTTGCGGATAGGGTCGGGCGGGGTACCGAAAAAGACCGAGCGCGCGAGCGGCACATGGTAGCGCCGGTAGCAGCCCGCCAGTTCGAAGAAAGTCACCTCGCCCGCGCGCATCGCATCGCCGTTCCATGTCAGATGGGGCGCTGCGGCATCCGCGCCCGAGGGCATCAGCGGCACGATGGCCGGGTAATCGCCCCAGTGCCCGCCCGCCCCTTCAATGCCCGCCGCGGTGATCTTTGCCGCAAGATCGTTCTTGCGCAGCCCCGGTGCGGCCTCGTCGAGCGCCAGTGCCACGATCTTCTGCGTGATGACGGCGGCGCGCTGCATGAAGGCGATCTCCTCGGCCGATTTGACTGCGCGCTGCCAGTTCACCAGCGCTGTCGCGTCCAGGATGGGCATGCCGCGCAGGGCCTCGGTGAGCGCCAGATAGGCCTTGGCGGAGAAGTAGTAATTGTCCATCTCCACGCCCATGCGCCCCCGCGCGAGCCCGCGTTCGCGCAGTTGGGCGGCAAGATCCTGCATCGGGTGCCGCGCGGTCGATTGCACGAAGTGATCTTCGTAGAACGCGATGCCTGTTGCCTGCGGATCGACCGTGCGCGCCGCGCCGTTCGCGTCCTGGCGCCGGCCCCACCAAAAGGGCTGCCCTTCAAGCGGCAGCACCACGGCCTGATGCACGTAGAACGACCAGCCGTCATAGCCGGTCAGCCAGTTCTGGTTTGAGGGATCGGTGACCACCAGCACATCTAGGCCCCGCCGCGCCATCTCCGCGCGGGTCAGCGCAATGCGCCGGGCGTATTCTGCGGGCGTGAAAGGCATGTCTTGGGCGTCTGGCATGGGTGTGCTTTCCAGGTGAAGTTAGCCAGAGCTTTGATGAAAGGCCTCGCTTTGACAACGCTTTTGCCGCAAAGGCCATTGACGCGATGCGACCCGCGTGGATAAGCCTTCACGGACCGCGATGGCGTCGCGGTCCTACCTTCAAAACTCATCCTGCACGCCCGGATATCACGATGTCCGGGACCTCGCGTTCTCCCGGCATTGATGGAGAAACGGATGTTTGACAAATCTCCCACCCCCCGACCGCAGGTCTTCACCCGCCAGGATGGCGGCAAAGCCCCCCTGCCCTTTAGCGCCGCGGAATACGCACGCCGCCGGGACGCGCTCAGGGCCGTCATGGCCGCGCGGGACATTCCCGTGGTGCTGCTGACCTCGATGCATAATGTCGCTTACTATTCGGGCTTTCTCTATTGCGCATTCGGGCGGCCCTATGCCTGCGTTGTCACGCCTGAGGCCTGCACCACCGTCAGCGCCAACATCGACGGGAGCCAGCCCTGGCGGCGCAGCGTGGGCGAGAATGTGATCTACACCGATTGGCAAAAGGACAACTTTTGGCGGGCCGTCGCCGCGCTCACGGGCCGCGCCGCGCGGATCGGGGTGGAGGGCGATCACCTCACCCTCACGTCCCGCGCAGCACTTGAGCAGATGCTGGGCGGGCCCGAGTTGGTGGATATCGCACCAGAGACGATGGCCGCGCGCATGGTCAAATCGGCGGAGGAGATCGCGCTGATCCGCGACGGCGCGCGCATTGCCGATATCGGCGGGGCCGCCGCGCGGGAGGCCATCCGCGCGGGCACGCGAGAGATCGACGTGGCCATGTCCGCCCGCGACGCAATGGAGCTTGAGATCGCGCGCAGCCACCCCGACAGCGAATTGCGCGACACCTGGGTGTGGTTTCAGTCAGACCTCAACACCGATGGCGCCCACAATCCGGTCACCACGCGCGCACTGGCGCATGGCGATATCCTGAGCCTCAACGCTTTTCCGATGATCAGCGGCTACTACACCGCGCTGGAGCGTACGATGTTTCTGGGCGCGCCTGATCCCGCGTCGCTCAAGCTCTGGGAGGCGAATGTGGCCGCCCATGAATTGGGGCTCAGCCTGATCCGCCCCGGTGCCACCTGCGCGGGCATATGCGCCGAGATCAATCGCTTCTTCGAGGACGCAGGCCTGCTGCAGTACCGCTCTTTCGGCTACGGGCATTCCTTTGGCATCCTGAGCCATTACTATGGGCGCGAAGCGGGGCTGGAGTTGCGCGAGGATGTGGACACAGTGCTGGAATCGGGCATGGTCGTGTCCATGGAGCCCATGCTCTGGGTGCCGCAGGGCGTGCCGGGCGCGGGCGGCTACAGGGAGCACGATATCGTGGTGTTGAGCGCGGACGGAGCGGAGAACATCACCGGCTTTCCCTATGGTCCGGCGCATAACACGATCGACTGAATCTGCGTCATGGCCCGGGTCAAATGACTAAGAAAAAGGCGCTCTTTGCGCCTTTTTCCTCGCATTTGGCGCGGCTTGGCAGATTGGTTGCAATGTAAAGGGTGCTGTGTATTGTCAGCGCAAGATAACCGCGAAAGACGGAACACACCTGGGGAGGTGCGGATTGCTCGATAGCCAAACAAACGACGGTTTCGTCGTTTTCGACCGCGTACAGAAAAGCTACGACGGCGAAACGCTGGTGGTCAAAGACCTGAACCTGTCCATCGGCAAGGGCGAGTTTTTGACCATGCTGGGGCCCTCCGGGTCCGGCAAGACGACCTGCCTGATGATGCTGGCGGGGTTTGAGACGGCGACCCACGGCGACATCCTGTTGGATGGCAAGCCCATCAACAACATCAGCCCCCACAAGCGCGGGATCGGCATGGTGTTCCAAAACTACGCGCTGTTTCCCCACATGACGATTGCCGAGAACCTCAGCTTTCCGCTGGAGGTGCGCAAGATGGGCAAATCCGAGCGTGAGGAGAAGGTCGCCCGCGCCCTAGGCATGGTCCAGATGGAGAGCTTTGGCGGTCGCCGCCCCGCGCAGCTCTCAGGCGGTCAGCAGCAGCGCGTAGCATTGGCGCGCGCGCTGGTGTTTGAGCCCGACCTGGTGCTGATGGATGAACCCCTGGGTGCTTTGGATAAGCAGCTGCGCGAGCACATGCAGTTTGAGATCAAGGCGATTGCCGATAGTCTCGGCATTACAGTGGTTTACGTCACGCACGACCAGACAGAGGCGCTGACGATGTCCGACCGCGTGGCGGTTTTCGAGGACGGACGCATCCAGCAGCTCGACCCGCCAGACGTGCTCTATGAAGAGCCGCGCAACAGCTTTGTCGCGCAGTTCATCGGGGAGAATAACACGCTCGAAGGCACGGTGAAGGAAATCAAGGACGATGTCGCGCTGATCCAGCTGGATGACGGCGGGCTGATTGATGCCAAGCCCGTGAATGTCAGTCAGGCGGGCGAGCGCACGCTGGTCTCAATCCGGCCCGAACGGGTGGAGATCAATCCGGCGGGCCTGGGCGCGGACGCCCACACGATCAAGGCCGAAGTTCTGGAGTTCATCTACATGGGCGACGTCTTTCGCACTCGGCTGCGCGTGGCGGGGCGCGAGGATTTTGTCGTCAAGACCCGCAACCGCGCCGATCAGGAGCGGCTGCAGCCCGGCACCACCGTCGATATCGGCTGGCTGCCGCAAGATTGCCGCGCGCTCGACGCCTAGCCGTCAGGCGCGCTCATCATGTCGCGGCCCGGTCCGCGATCCCTCACGGGGGCGAGATGACACCCGACATCGCGTCCTTCAACTTAAATTAACGGGTAATAACGGGAGAACCTGAAATGAAACTGACAAAGACCCTTCTGGCCTCTACCGCGCTGACGGTCGCTGGCGCTTCGGCCTTTGCCGACGGTCACATGGCGTCCGAGATGACCATCGTGTCCTGGGGCGGTGCTTATTCCGCGTCGCAGCAGAAAGCCTATCATGACCCCTACATGGAAATGACGGGCGTGAGCATCATCAATGATGAAAGCTCTGCTGAGGCGGTGGCCAAGCTGCGCGCGATGAACGAAGCGGGCAACGTGACCTGGGACGTGGTTGACGTGGTGGCCGCCGACGCGCTGCGCCTGTGCGACGAAGGCCTCGCGATGGAGATCGACGCGGACGAGATGCTCGCGGCGGGCGACGATGGCTCCACCCCCACCGAAGACTTCGGTGAGCTGCTGGTGGGCGACTGCTTTATTCCCCAGATCGTCTACTCCACGACCTTCGGCTACCGCACCGACATGGTGGGCGACACGCCCCCCACGGACGTCTGCGCCGTGTTTGACACCGAAACCTATCCGGGCAAGCGCGCACTGGAAAAGCGTCCGATCAATAACATGGAGTGGGCGCTGCTGTGTGACGGCGTGGCCAAGGAAGACGTCTATGACGTGCTTGAAACCGATGAGGGCCAGCAGCAGGCCTTGGACAAGCTGGCGACCATCAAGGACGACGTGATCTGGTGGTCCGCGGGTGCCGATACACCCCAGCTGCTGGCGGACGGTGAGATCGTAATGGGCTCCACCTACAACGGGCGCCTGTTCTCGCTGATTGAAGAGCAGAACCAGCCGGTTGCGATGCTCTGGGACGCGCAGGTCTTTGACCTTGACGGCTGGATCATCCCCACCGGTCTGAGCCCCGAGCGTCAGGCGCGCGCGCTTGACTATGTCAAGTTCGCCACCGACACGCAGCGTCTGGCCGATCAGGCCAAGTACATCTCCTACGGCCCCGCACGTAAGTCCTCCGCACCGCTGGTGGGCAAGCACGCGGACCTGGGCATCGAGATGGCACCGCACATGCCGACCGATCCGGAGAACGCCAAGAACACGTTCCTTTACAACTATGAGTTCTGGGCCGACTACCGCGACGACATCGACGCCAAGTTCCAGGCCTGGCTCGCGCAATAAGTAGGATGGGTGATTTCACCCATCTTTGAACAATCGGGTTGGGCAGCAATGCCCAACCCATCTGTTTAGGAGAACATCATGCCCAAAGGCTATATCATCGCGTTCGGCACCGTGACCGACCCGGAGGCCTACAAGGGCTATGCTGCCAAGAACAACGAGATTTTCCCGCGCCATGGGGGCACGTTCCTGGTCCGTGGGGGCCAGAATGAGCGGCCCGAGGGCCTCACGCACACCCGGCAGGTTGTTATCGAATTTCCGAGCTTTGAGGCGGCAAAAGCGGCTTATAACGACCCGGAATATCAGGAAAATCTGAAGATACGACTGGGCGCCTCCAGCTCGGAGGTGGCCATCGTGGAGGGCGTCGAATGACCGACAGCACCGCAGACAACATCGGCAGCGTAACGGGCCGCGCCGCCAAGGCGGAAGCGGCGGCCAAAGCAGGCCCGGTCCTCGCCGCGGATGGCACACCGCTGAAGAAGTCGCTCAACCGCGCGCTGCGCCTCAGCAAGCTGCGCGCCTTCATGCTGATCCTGCCGCTTCTGGTCTTCATCCTCGTCACCTTCATCGCGCCCATCGCGGACATGCTGTTCCGCTCTGTGGAGAATGAGATCGTCTCCGACACGCTGCCGCGCACGGTAGTGGCCTTGGAAGACTGGGACGCCTCAACCGGTGCGCCGCCGGACGAAGCGGTTTTTGAAGCGCTCTACAACGACCTTTTCCGCGCGGTGGAGGCCAAGGAGCACACGGTGCTGGGTGGACGGTTGAACTATGAACTCACCGGCATGTCCTCGCTCTTTCGCAAGTCGGGTCGCCGCGTGGATGACATGGGCGCGGTCTATCAGGACCAGTTCGAGGACCTCGATGAATTTTGGGAAGAGGCCGAAAACTGGAACGCGCTGATGGGCAGCGCGGACTGGCTGGAGGCCATGGCCGCCTGGGACGGGGACAAGGACACAGCGCAGCCCCCATTTGAATTGCGTGATGGTCTGGCTGAGGTCCTGCCCCAAACAGCGGAAGCCTTCACAGATTTCGCGGTCTTTACGCAGGTTGAAGACGACAAGAACCTCGCGCGCACCGATCCCTGGGAGTTGGTTTACTCTGCGCTCTACACTGATCTGGCGGGCGGCGCGGATGTGAGCCGCATCACGGGCAGCGGTTCGGCTGAACTGCAAGCGGCGGCCACGGCGGTGGCCGATTTCGAGACCGTCAAATACACCGCAGCCTTCGAGGACGTGGACGAAGACTGGGTTTCGGTCGAGACGTGGGAGACGATCCGGCTCTACGCGCCCACACTCACGTCGGGCTATTTCCTCAACTCCGTGGACATGCAGAAAACCCCCGAGGGCGCGGAGATGCGCCCCGAGAACGAGCAGATCTACATCACGCTTTTCATGCGCACGCTCTACATGAGCCTTGCCATCACCGGCGCCTGCATCCTGCTGGGCTATCCTGTGGCCTGGATCCTCGCCAATCTACCGGCAGGCAAGGCAAACCTTCTGATGATCCTCGTGCTCCTGCCCTTCTGGACGTCACTGCTGGTGCGCACCTCCGCCTGGAAGGTGATGCTGCAGCAACAGGGCGTGGTGAACGACACGCTGGTCTGGTATCACTCAACTTTCGTGGGCAAGGCGCTCGACCCTGTTTTCACGTTTATCCTCAACATTTTCATCTTCGCGCTTAATGCAGTGCTTTGGCTCTGGAACCTCATCAGCGGGCTCTGGGGCGCGGTGGATATCGAGCTTTTCACCTGGGCCGCGCTGGGCTTTGAACGGCTCGCGCTGATCAACAACGTCACCGGCACGATCATCGCGATGACGCACATCCTGCTGCCCTTCATGATCCTGCCGCTCTATTCGGTCATGGCGACGATCCCGCCCTCTTACATGCGGGCGGCAAAGAGCCTTGGCGCCACAAACGCCACCGCCTTCTGGCGCGTCTACTTCCCGCAATCGGTGCCCGGCATCGGCGCGGGCTCCATACTCGTTTTCATCCTCGCCATCGGCTATTACATCACGCCCGAGATCGTGGGCGGCACCAAGGGGGTGTTCATCTCCAACCGGATCGCTTTCCACATCTCTTCCAGCCTCAACTGGGGGCTGGCGGCCGCCCTGGGCTCCATCCTGCTGGCGGCGGTGCTCATTCTCTATTGGGCCTACGACCGCATCGTGGGCATCGACAACGTGAAGCTGGGGGGCTGAGCCATGGCCACGCGTTCCACCCTGTCCAAATCCGCGCCCCTGATCGGCGCGGGCCTTCTGGCGGTCATCGGCTTTGTCTCCGCCGGTGTCGCCTACGGTATCTTTGGGCTTATGAGCGGCTGGGTCATCGGCTGGCTGATCCCCTGGATCGTCGAACTTCGGTACAGAGATGGCGTGCCAACCTACTACACCGCTGGTCAAACGCTTTGGCATTACACGTTCCGCGTGATCTGCGGCGCGATCTTTCTGTTTCTGATCACGCCCATCCTCGTAGTGCTGCCGCTCAGCTTTAACGCCGAGGATTTCTTCACTTTCACGCCGGAGATGCTGGCCTTTGACCCTGCGGGCTACAGCCTCAAACACTATGAGGATTTCTTCAGCAATTCCGATTGGCAAAACGCGCTGCGCAACTCCATCCAGATCGCCCCTGCCGCGACGCTTTTGTCGGTCACCTTCGGCACCCTTGCAGCCATCGGGCTGAGCCAACCCCACGTGCCCTTCCGCCGCGCGATCATGGCGATCCTCATTTCGCCAATGATTGTGCCGCTGATCATCTCGGCGGCTGGCATGTACTTCTTTTACAGCCGCATCGGCTTGCAGGGCACCTATATCGGCGTTGTCCTGGCCCACGCGGCCTTAGGCATCCCCTTCGTGATCATCACGGTGACCGCGACGCTGGTGGGCTTTGACAATTCGCTCACGCGCGCTGCCGCCAACATGGGCGCAAGCCCCGTGCGCACCTTCTTTAAGGTCCAGATGCCGCTCATCCTGCCGGGCGTGATCTCTGGCGGGCTCTTTGCTTTCATCACATCGTTCGACGAGGTTGTGGTGGTGCTCTTCGTGGGCTCGGCAGGGCAAAAGACCCTGCCCTGGCAGATGTTCACCGGCCTGCGCGAACAGATCAGCCCCACGATCCTCGCGGTCGCCACGATCCTCGTCGCCCTCTCCATCGCGCTGCTGACGACACTGGAGCTCTTGCGCCGCCGCTCAGAACGTCTCAGAGGGATGTCGCCTTCCTAACCCCGGTCTGGAGCCGCCCTTGCTTGAGAACGAGGCGGGCGCGCGGGTGGCTGACGATCAAGCACAATCGCCGAGGGGCCCCCTGAAAGAGGGGATACGGCTGTTGTGCTTGAACGGCAGACAGCCGGGTGCCAGACACGGGATCAATCAAGGGCGGCTCCAGACTTCCCGGGATGGAGGGTCCCGCAGCGCTAAAACAACAATGTAATGCGCGCCTGCGCGCTCCTTTTAACAACAGCCGCCTCACGCGATAGCAGCTACCGCTTTCTGCACCGCCGCTGCCGTAAGCGCCAAATCCTCATCCGTAACTGCCAACGACGGATAGATCTTGCCCGGCGCTTTGAACACGCCCTCGGCCCGCAGCACCGCGTTGTAGCGCGCGGCTTTCGCGGGATCGGCATGTTTGGCGGACCGGTAGTCCACACAATCGCCATCGGTAAGGTAGACGTCAAAGAGCGTCGGATCTCCCACAATCCGGTGCGCGATGCCTGCCCCTCCCAAAGCAGCCGCCTGCATTTCCATCACCGCCTGCCCGGTCGCGCGCAACTGGTCATAGGCCCCCTGCCGCCCCAGCACCTCCATCGTCTTCAACCCCGCCACAGCGGCCACCGGATTGCCCGACAACGTGCCAAGCTGCATCAGCCAGCCCTCCGCGCCGACTGCCGCCTTGTCAAAATGCTTCATGATCTCCGCCGAGGCGCCCAGGGCTGCGAGCGGAAATCCTCCACCCACGATCTTGCCCAGCGTGCAGATGTCCGGGATCACGCCGTAGCGTTCCTGCGCGCCGCCAAAGGCCAGCCGGAAACCGGTGACGATCTCATCGAAGATGAGCAGCACGTGGTGCTTGTCACACAGCGCCCTCAGCCCGGCGAGATAGCCAGGTGCGGCCGGAATGATCCGTTGCAGCGGCTCGACCATGATCGCGGCCACGTCGTCATGCTCCGCCAGCAGGCTCTCCGCCGCCGCCAGATCGTTGAACGGTGCGATCAGCATGGCCTCTGCCACGCTCTGAGGGATGCCAGCACTGTCAGGCACCGCTTGGGGAAAGTTCACCTCCCGGCTGGGGGCCAGGGACATCTGCGCCTCAGCCGACATGCCGTGATAGCCGCCCTCGAACTTGATGATCTTATCAACGCCCGTATAGGCCCGCGCGAGCCGCATGGCATACATGTCCGCCTCCCCGCCCGAAGCCACGAAACGCACCTGTTCGCAGCAGGGCACGGCGGCGCAGATGGCCTCCGCCAGTTCCACCCCGTGGGGATTGTTGGCAAAGAAGGTCATGCCGCGGGGCAGCTGCTGCAGCACCGCCTCCATCACTTCTGGGTGGCCATGGCCCAAAAGCATCGGGCCAGAGCCGATCAGAAAGTCAACGTACTCCCGCCCGTCCATGTCCCACACGCGGCTCCCCTGCCCGTGGCTGATCATGATGCCAGGGTCGAAATTGCCAAAGCCGCCTGCGGGCAGCACGGCCTGCGCGCGGGCGATCCATTCGGCTTGGGTGAGTACTTTTTGCATGAGCTACTCCAGTATCAGATCGGGGGCACCAAGAAGGTCAAGATCGGGGCAGACGCCCAATCCCGGCCCTTTGGGCGGTGCGATGCGGCCATTGCTGCGCATGGGCGCGCCCGGATCGAGCCGAGGGCCCACATAGCCTGAGAGGTCACAGACGTTAAGCAGCCGCGCGGGCTCTGTCGCCGCACCCAGATGCAGGAGTGCGCAGGTGGTGATGTCACTGCCCCAGGTGTCTTCGATGCACATCCGCGCGCCCAGATGCAGGCACAGATCGCGCGCCCGGCGCGTGGCCGACAGCCCGCCGAACTTCGACAGTTTCAGCGCCACCGCGTCGAGGATACCGCGCTGATGCGCTTCCAGCAGCGAGGGCGCGTCATGGGCCAGCTCGTCCATCTTCATCGGCAGGCCCGCGCTTGCGCGCACCGCCGCGCATTCGGCCATGGTGGCGCAGGGCGCTTCCAGCATCACGTCAAGATGCGCCACCGCGCGCGCCACACGGGAGGCGTCAAGCTGGGTCGCCCCGCAATTCCAATCCCCATAGACCAGCGGCCCCGGCCCCACGGCCTCGCGCACCTGCACGAGCCGGGCGACATCCGCCTCCCAATTGGCATCCGCGCCCAGTTTGACCTGAAACTGCGTCATGCCCTCGACCTGGGCCTCGCGCGCGATGCGCGCCATCTCTTCCGGCGCGATACAAGTGATGGAGTGGTAAAGCGGCAGCGTCTCCTGCCGCCGCCCGCCCAGCAGCGCATGCAGCGGCAGGCCCGCCGCCTGACCCGTGATGTCCCAGAGCGCCAGATCGAGCGCGGATTTGGCGTAACGGTGGTCGGGCAGATATTTCTCCGCCCGCGCCATCAGCGCTTCTGGCCCTACAGGGTCCGCGCCGATAAGCACGGGCGCCAGTTCCTGCAGCGCAGGCCCCACCCCACGCGCATAGGCGGGCAGGTAATGCGGGATCGGGCACACCTCGCCCCAGCCGTTGAGCCCTGCATCCGTTTCGACGCGCAGCACGACTGTCTCTACCGTGTCGCAGGTTTTGCCAGCCGCCATGTAGTAAGTCTCATGGCTGGTCAAAGGCACGTGCCAGAGCGAGACACGCGTGATCTTCATGTGTATTCTCCCACAGCTTCGCCAAGCGCATCCACGTTGGGTGCGACGCCAAGGCCCGGCGCATCCGGCAGCACCACGTGGCCGCCCAAATTGCGCACGCCCTGACCCGGGACGGGATCGACGCGGAGGTGGTCATGGGCCAGCCAGCTTGCCAGGCGGTTGGCGGCAGGCGTGGAAGCCGCCAGATGTAGCGCGGCGGTATCGGCGAGTGCCGTGCCGCCTACGTCTTCGATGTGCATCTGCCAGCCGACGCTCACGCCGAAGTCCCGCGCCGCCCGCGCGCCGGTGATCCCGCCCAAACGACCCGGTTTCACCTTCACGCCCTCGCAGGCCCCACGCCGCCAGGCGTCCAGGTGGTCGGCTTGGGTCAACATGCATTCATCGAGCATGATGGGGTTCTTCACGCGCGCCGCGACATGGGCGCATTGATCGAGAGTTTGGCACGGCTGTTCGACCCAGTCGCGCGCAGTGACTGAATTCAAAACTTCAATGGCAACAGCAGGTTGCCAGGCGCGGTTGACGTCAAAGGTGACCTTGTGGCCGGGGGGTAGGCTTGTGGATATCGCCTCTATCCGCGCGACATCCAGCGCCACATCCGTGCCGCCGACCTTGGCGGAATGCACGGTGTAGCCTCTGGCCGCAGCGTCTTGGATGAGCGCCAGCATCTCATCCGGATTTCCCGTGGAAATGGAGGAGTTTACGAGCACCTCTTGATCCTTTTCGCCGCCCAGAAATTGCCAGAGCGGCAGGCCCGCGAATTGCCCCAGGATATCCCAACAGGCGATGTCGATGGCCGATTTGGCATGCGGATGCCCCGGCAAGGCCACATCCATCGCGCGCATCACCGCCTCGGGGCTGCGCGGGTCCAGGCCGATGAGGCTGGGGGCCAGGGTTTCGATGCCTGCGCGCACGCCGCGGCCGTGGGCGGGCAGATAGGTCTCGCCCCAAGGCGTGCTTTCCCCCCAGCCAAAGAGGCCCGCGTCCGTGTCGATCCGCACGAATGTCGCGTCGAGCGCTTCGAACTTCAGCCGCCCGCCAGACAGCCAGTAGGGCTTGTAAAGCGGCAGGTCCATCTGCCAAACCGTGATGCGGCTGATCCTCATGCCGCATACTCCGCCACGGGCGGGCCGAGGCTGTCAAAATCGGGTGCAACGCCAAGGCCGGGGGCATCTGGGGCAAAAAGCTTGCCGCCCTCCGTCCAGGCACCGCCCACACCGGTGGAGCGGGTGTTGTAGTTCATCAGATCGGTGGCGTTGATCAGATACTCAGGCGGGGTGGAGACCGCGAAATGCGCCACTGCCGCGGTCGTGATCTCGCCGCCCCAGGTGTCTTCGGCCACCACGGGCAGGCGGTTTTCGACCAGGTAGTCCCGCACCCGCCGCGCCTTTGACAGCCCGCCGAGGTTGGAGATTTTCAGACAGCAGATCTCCGCCCCGCGATCGGCCACGATGCGCTGCGCGGCAGCGAGGCCGGTGACACATTCGTCAAGCTTCATCGGTTGTTGGGCCACGCGGCGGACCTGCTGGCATTCTTCATAGGTCCTGCAGGGCTGCTCCAGGATGTAATCGAGCCCTTTGGTGGCCTGGGCCACGCGGATCGCATTGTCGACCCGCCAGCCCTGATTGGCGTCAGCCATCGCCTTCTCGCCCGGCTCAAGCAGGTCCACGCCCACCTGGATGCGGTCGATATCCTCCCGCCAGTCGGCGCCCACCTTGATCTGGAACTGGCGGTAGCCTGCGGCCCGATGCGCGGCCATCTCAGCGCGGGTCTCCGCCACCGACTTTTGCGGCGCGACGCGGTACATGGGCGCGCCATCGGTCAGCTTGCCCCCCAGCAACATCCAGACCGGCTGCGCGGTCGCCTGCCCCAGAATGTCCCAGCAGGCGGCGTCAAAGGGTGCCTTGGCGTAGCCGTGCCCCTGCACAATTGCGTCCATCAACCGCTCAATCGCCGCGACCTGGCGGGGGTCTTCGCCCAAAAGCAGGGGGGCCACCAACCGCGCGAGCGCTTCGACCCCTTCCGAATGCGCGACCATGTAGTTTTCACCGCAGGGTGTGAACTCACCGCAGCCTTGCAGCCCCGCATCGGTGTCGATCACGACAACGGAGGCCTGCGCGGTGGTGATCGCATTGCCCGCGCCCCAGCTGTAGTTTCCGCCGACATAGGGCAGCGCGGTCTTGTAAAGGCGGATGCGGGTGATCTTCATGCCGTGCCCATGCGCGGCAGACCTTCGATCCCAGCGCCGCGCCAAAGGGCGTAAGCGACATAGCATTGATCCAGCGTGATCATCATGTGCGGCTGCAACGTGCTGTGCTCGCGCGTCTCGCCGGGGCGCAGCATCACGTTGGGCGCGCCATGGGCCGAAAACACCCCGCGCCCGCCCAGCGTGAAGTAAAGCTCTTCGGCTTCATGGGCGTGCCAGTCATAGGTCAGATCGGGACCCCAGTAGGCCAGATAGCCGCGCAGCTTTGCGGAGCGGAAGTGTCCCGCGGGGCCAAAGAGCTCCACATAGCCGTAGGTATCGAGGAAGCGCTGGCCCACTTCTTCGACCGTGTAGGTCTGGCGCCATTCCAGATCATTGGCGGCGGCGCGTAAGGCGCGGATCACGGGTGCGGTGGCCCGCGTGCCGGGGATGGACCGGCTGTCCAACGTGGCCGCTGCCGGACAGCCCTGTGGCATCACCTGCTGGGGCGAGAGATCATCGGGCCAGGGGGCGTAGCGCATCAGCGCGGGCGTCGCCTCGTGCAGCCGCTTCACGGCGGCCAGCAGGCGGCTGACCCGGTTCATGCGGGTTCGGCCAAGGCCGCATCGGTGCGGGGCAAGAGGCTTGTCGGATCATAAGCGGGCTCCGCCAAGACGCGGGCGGCGCGGGGCTGGCCTGCGATGACGACTTCCAGCGCCGTACCCGGGGTGGCCGCATGGGGTTTGACGTAGGCGAAGGCCAGGATCTTACCCACCGAATGGCCGTAAGCCACGCTTGCGGTGGAGCCCACGACCGTGCCCTCCAGTATCACCGCCTCCCCGCCGTGGCCGTCTTCAACACCGTCGGGCACGATCTCCAGATAGGCGCAGATCCAGGGCAGCTCATCCGCTTTTTCAAGCGTCTTCGTCTTGCCGAGGAACTCCTTGTCGGTCCGTACAAACCGCATCACGTCCGCTTCCGGCAGCGTGACCTCATTGGTCAACTCGCCCGCGCCTTTGAAGCCTTTTTCCATGCGCATCACGTTCATCGCGAAAGAGCCGTAATCGGCGATGCCATGCGCCTCTCCCGCCGCCCAGAGGGCTTTGTAGACGTCCAAGCAGGCCGCGTTCGGCATGTGGAATTCCCAGCCCAGTTCGCCAGCATAAGACATGCGGAAGGCCCAAATGCGCTGGCCCGCGACCGTGATTTCCTGCGCGGAGAGCCAGCGGAAGGAGGCATTGTCGAGCCGCGCGTCGATGCAAGCGCTCAGCACGTCACGGGCGCGGGGCCCGTTGAGCGAAAGGGCAGACCAGTCCGATGAGAGCGCGGTGACGGTCGC
>JBCCPS010000076.1:0-15585 GCA_039024775.1 Pseudomonadota bacterium | reverse complement strand
CGCGCCCGGCGCCGCCCTGGGGCCGCACGTCGGCGGTCGCGATTTTACGGTCGGGCGTGGTGCCCACCCCGCCCACCGTGATGGACAGCCGGTTGAGTTCGGGGTCATGCACATCGCCGCGCGCCAGCGCCTCCGAGAGCGCGCGCCGGATGTTTTCGCCCACGCGCAGTTGCCGCTGGGAAGGGCCCGCGCCCTCATGGAACTTGTTCTTGCCCATACCGGATATCTAGGCCCTTCACTGCCCTTTGCCAAGCACTGCACCAGAGGCTAAACGGGCATCAGCAAAAAGGGGTGCGGTGTATGGCAGACTTGCCAGGGGTGACAGTGACGGGGGTGTCGGGCCGCATGGGCCAGACGCTTGTGAATCTGATCGGAGAAAGTGATGCGCTGCGCCTTGTCGGCGCGGTGGAGCGGGCAGGCCATCCCTGGATCGGCCAGGACCTGGGCGTGGCACTGGGCGGCGCGGCGACCGGCGTGACCGTGACCGACGATGCGTTGGAGGCCATTGCGCCCGCCCGCGCGGTCATCGACTTCACCACGCCCGCCGCGACGCTGAAATTCGCGGCCATCGCAGCCCAGGCCCGCGCGGTGCATGTGATCGGCACCACCGGCATGACCGAAGAAGAGATCGCAGCACTGGTGCCCGCCGCGCGGCATGCGACGATCATTCGCGCAGGCAACATGAGCCTTGGCGTCAATCTGCTGACGCAGCTTACACGGCGTGTGGCGGCGGCTTTGGACGATGACTATGACATTGAGATCATCGAGGCGCATCACAACCAAAAGGTCGACGCGCCCTCCGGCACCGCGCTGATGTTGGGCGAGGCCGCAGCCGAGGGCAGGGGCGTGGCGCTTTCAGAGGCCGCGGATCGGGGCCGGGACGGGATCACAGGCGCCCGCACACGCGGCCAAATCGGATTTGCGGCGATCCGGGGCGGCGACATCGTGGGCGAACATGACGTGATGTTCGCGGCGGCCGGAGAACGGATCATCCTGCGCCACATCGCTTCTGACCGCAGCGTTTTCGCCCGTGGCGCGCTGAAGGCCGCGGTCTGGGGTCTGGGCCGGCCGCCGGGGGAATACGACATGCTCGACGTCCTGGGACTGGCGGATTGAGCATTCGGGTTCTGCCATGGCGGTAAACTTTTTCGGCCAAAGATGAAACCAATTCGTTCTAGCGTTCGTATTTAAGGCAAGACACGCTCACAAAAAGGGGAGCCAAAATGACGTTTTTCAAGTGCACAGCCGCTGCAGCAATGGTGGCCATCGCCAGCCCCGCGCTCGCGGATTTCGAACAAGTGACCAGCCGTTCTGAGTTCGTGCAACTGGTCTCCGGCAAAACTCTGACCCGACCGTTGGTACGCCTTCGTGTTGGCGCGGACGGTTCTATCTCTGGCAGGGGTGCGACATGGGACGTGTCGGGCCAGTGGCAGTGGAAGGGAAACTATCTGTGCCGCAGCCTGGAATGGGGCGGTGACGACCTCGGCTACAATTGCCAGGAAATCAAGGTCAACGGGTCGACGATGCGGATCACATCCGACCGGGGGGCGGGTCAATCAGCCGACTTCCGACTGCGCTGAAGCTTGTCCCCATTTTAAGAAAAGACCCCGGCATGCCCCGGGGTTTTTTCGTTTGATGTGGCTTGCCTAGAAATCAATCGCGAGCCCCTTTTTCTCCCAATCGCCGTAGCGCGCAGGGTCCAGCCCATCCTCGCGGCCACCCACTTCGGTGGGGCATGGGCCGTCTTCCCCAGCTTGTTTTCGACGCTCCGCTGCCTCGGCCAAGGCACGCTTTGCCGCCTCCGGCAGCGCGCGTTCGGGGTCCGGGACGGGTTTGCTTTTGGCTTCCTCTTCGCTCATCGCATCCTCTTGAGCAGACTTCTCCCTTGATATACGCCCCGCCAATGCGCTGACAACGGGTGGAGCAGCATTGATGGCAGACCAAGGTGTCGCAGCGCGCCGCGCAGCGGTTTATTTGCTGGACCAGATCTTGGGCGATGCGCCGCGCCTGATGCCCGAGCTGCTTGCCGCGGGTGCGTTGGATCGGTTGGAACCCGCAGACCGTGCACGCGCCCAGCGGCTGGCATTGGACACGCTGCGCGGGCTGGAACGCGCGGACCGGATCTTACAAAGACATCTGCAGAAATACCCGCCGCTCACAGTGCGGAATGCGCTGCGCGTGGGCACGGTGGAGCTTGCGGGGGGTGAGGCGGCGCATGGCGTGGTCAATGCCTTTGTAACGCTGGTGTCGCGCCACAAACGCTTTGGCAAGATGAAGGGGCTGGTGAATGCCGTTCTGCGCAAGGTCGCGGCGGAGGCCCCGGAGGTCTGGCCCACTTTGCGCGCGCCGCGCCTGCCCAAATGGCTGCGCAGACCGCTGGCAGAGGCCTGGGGTGCCGACGCCGTGGCCGCGATGGAAGCGGCGCATTACGGCGGGGCGCCGCTTGATCTGACGGCGAAGACTGATCCGGCGGCCGTCGCGGCGATGACCGGCGGCACGCTCTTGCCAACTGGGTCTGTGCGGTTGAGCGAGGCCGGGCAGGTCTCTGCCCTGCCGGGCTATGCGGGAGGCGACTGGTGGGTGCAGGACGCCGCTGCGGCACTCCCGGTGCAAATCTTGGCACCCAAAGGGGGAGAAACCGTGCTTGACCTTTGCGCGGCGCCGGGCGGCAAGACGCTGCAACTGGCCGCGGCGGGCGCGACGGTCACAGCCGTGGACAGTTCCGCCGCGCGCATGGCGCGGGTGACGGAGAACCTCAAACGCACGGGTCTTTCCGCCAAAACGCAGGTGGTGGATGCACGCGGCGTCACGGGCACATTTGACGCGGTGCTGCTGGACGCGCCCTGTTCGGCCACCGGTACGCTACGCCGCCATCCTGATCTGCCCTATGCCAAGGATGGCTCCGAGTTTGCCGCGTTGATCGCCCAGCAAACGGAGCTGCTGGATCACGCGCTGCACTGTCTCAAACCCGGCGGACGGCTGGTCTTTTGCACCTGCTCACTGCTGCCGGACGAGGGCGAGGTGCAGATCGAAGAGGCGCTGGCCTGTCGCCAAGGCCTTGTCGTGGATCGCGAAGCGCTCGCAGTGGCGGGGGTCGATGCGGCTTGGATCACGCCAGAAGGCGGGCTGCGTCTGCGTCCGGACTATTGGCCAGAGGCGGGCGGGATGGACGGGTTTTACATCGCCTGCCTGCGCAAAGCCTGAGCGGCTACATCGGCGGGTTGGGCACAGCCAGATAGTCAGCCTTTGGGATCTGCGCAAACCCCCGCAGCATCAACGCGTCCCGGTCGCCATCACAGAGCGCGGAAATCGCATCGGCCACAGCCGCGCGCGTATTCGGCACATCAGCGGTGCGCGCGGCGATGTAGGGCAGGCCAGGCGTTGGCTGCGTCCAGTCCAGCACGCGCAGGCTTGCCGCAAAGGCGTCATGGCGCTGGATCAAGGCCCAGGTCACAGCGTCAAGGGCTGCGATATCCGCGCGGCCTTCCGCGACCGCGCGGGCAGAGGCTTGATGTGCGCCTGTCTCGACCCGCTCGTCAAACCAGAACCCCGCCCGCTGCGCAGCCGCGTATGCGGCGGCAAAGCCTGACTGAGAGTGGGGCGCGTTGAACGCCAGCCGTGCGGTGGCGAAATCAGCGAGGGTGTCACGCGGGTCATCTGCGCGCACCACCAGGGCGCTGCGGTACTGACCCGGTGCGCAGCCAGGGACGCCGTAGTCCGGGGTGCCGATTAGAGAGACTTCATCGTGGAGCCACAGCCGGTAGGGCATCCCGCAGGTCTGGCTGAGCACCAGATCCGGCGCACGCCAAACCGTTAGCGCGTCCGCATCATTCGACAGCTGCGCGGGGCTCCGGGTCCCGCGGTTGGCCAGCGCTTCGCGCAGCGCGGCCCAATATCTGTCATGGGCAGCCGCAAGCTCGGGCCGGGCGTACATCATCAGGCTTGCAATCATGGCTCAGACGTACCCGCACTGGTGGCCTCCGGCAAGGTTCCGCCGCCTCAGGCATGTTGGCGCGCGATCCGCCAAAGAAGAGTGACTCCATTGCAGCCAAAGGTTAATCTGTGCCAAACGCCGGATCAGAGCGTAGCGAGCAGCGATCATGTTGAACCTCACCGGACTGAACACCCGCAAGGAGCGGTTGCTGAACGCGTTCCACGCGCGTCTTGCCGCCCGCACCCGGGCGCAGGCCATCGGCTTTGTCTCGCAGCCCGAACCGCGCACCATCGGGTCCTTCGCGCGGGGGCGGCAGCTGATTGCGGGCAACTACCTTTTCGCGGGCACGCTGGTGCATGAACCGGGCAAAACGCTTTGGCAGATTGATATGCCCAACGCCGCTTTCGCAGCGGAGCTGCAGGGCTTTTCCTGGCTCGATGATCTGGCCTCCGTGGGCGACGGGCCCGCGCGGGCCAAGGCGCAGGACTGGCTCTGGGGCTGGATCGAGGTCTTTGGTGCAGGCCGCGGGCCGGGCTGGACGCCCGATCTGACGGGCCGCAGGCTGATCCGCTGGATCAACCACGCACTTTTTGTGCTGCGCGGGATTGAGAGCGAGGACAGCCACCGCTTTTACCGCAGCCTCGTGCAGCAGACACAATTTCTGTCCCGCCGCTGGCGCGGGGCAGCGCCGGGCCTGCCCCGGTTCGAGGCGCTCACGGGGCTCATTTACGCCGGTCTGGCGCTTGAGGGGCAGGAGGAGCTCGCCGCGCCCGCGATCAAGGCGTTGGCGCGTGAATGCCTGCGCCAGATCGATGCCTCTGGCGGGCTGCCAACGCGCAACCCGGAGGACCTGCTGGCGGTCTTCACGCTGCTTACCTGGGCCGCAGCGGCGCTGGCGGATGCGGGCCGCAGCCCCGCAGAGGAACACATCGCCGCCATCGAACGCATCGCCCCCACGCTGCGCAGCCTGCGGCATTCGGACGGGAGCCTCGCGCGGTTTCACGGCGGCGGGCGCGGGATGGAGGGCTGGCTGGATCATGCGCTCGCGGCCTCCGGCGTACGCGAGGCGCAAGCGGGTGGGCTGGCGATGGGCTTTGCCCGGCTCAGCGCGGGGCGCACCTCCGTCATCATCGACGCCGCGCGCCCGCCCATTGCGGCGGCCTCGCGCAATGCCCATGCCTCCACCCTGGCCTTTGAGCTCACATCGGGGCGACGTCCGCTGGTGGTCAACTGCGGCTCTGGCGCGTCCTTCGGGCTGGAGTGGCGCCGCGCGGGGCGGGCTACGCCCTCTCACTCCACGCTGTCGCTCGGCGGCTATTCCAGCGGTCGGCTCGCGGAGCCTGACGGCGTGACCGGGCTTGAGGCGCTGATCGACGGGCCCGATCATGTGCCCATCGAAATCTCGCCTGCCAGCGACGGGATGCGTTTTCAGGGCGGGCACAACGGCTATGTGCCGACCCATGGCCTGACCCACGCCCGCACGCTGGAGCTCACGCAAGACGGGCGCGGGATCGCGGGTGAGGACATGCTGCTGGCGCTCGAAGACGCGGACAAAAAACTCTTTGACCGGGCGCTGGATGCGGTCAAGCTCAAGGGCATCCGCTATGACGTGCGCTTTCATCTGCACCCGGACGTGGACGCCACGCTCGATCTGGGGGGTGCCGCGGTCTCCATGGCGCTCAAAAGCGGCGAGGTCTGGGTTTTTCGCCATGACGGCGCGCTCAACCTCACGCTGGAGCCGGGCGTCTATCTGGAAACCACACGCCTGAAGCCGCGCGCCTCCCAGCAGATCGTGCTCTCTGGCATGGCCTTTACCTATGCCAGCCGGGTGCGGTGGTCCTTGTCCAAGGCGCAGGAAACTGCGATTGGCGTGCGCGATCTTCAGCAGGACGACATCTACGCTGCTGAGCAAGACTAGAAAGCCAAGAAGGACCCCGCCCATGCCTGACCTCATGCCCATCAAACGCGCCCTGCTGTCGGTGTCCGACAAGACCGGATTGGTTGAGCTTGGCCAAGCGCTCGCGGGCTTTGGCGTCGAACTGCTGAGTACCGGTGGCACCGCGCGCACGCTGCGGGACGCAGGCCTTGAGGTCACGGACGTGGCAGAGGTCACAGGCTTTCCCGAGATGATGGACGGCCGCGTGAAGACGTTGCACCCGATGGTGCACGGCGGCCTTCTGGCGCTGCGCGATGCGCCCGGTCACGTGGCGGCGATGGAGGAACATGGGATCACGGGCATCGACCTCTTGGTGGTCAACCTTTACCCCTTTGAGGCCATGGTGGCCAAAGGCGCGGACTACGCGGAGGCGATTGAGAACATCGACATCGGCGGGCCTGCGATGATCCGCTCTGCTGCCAAGAACCATGGTTTCGTGAGCGTGGTGGTCGATCCGGAGGATTACGCCGATCTTCTGGCAGAAATGGCGGGGCAGGACGGGCAAACGTCCTATGCCCTGCGCCAACGTCTGGCCCTGACCGCCTATGCCCGCACCGCGGCCTATGACACGGCGGTGAGCGGCTGGCTTGCCGGTCAACTGGCGGGGCATACTCCGCGCCGACGCAGCTTTGGCGGCGCGCTCGCGCAGTCTTTGCGCTATGGCGAAAACCCTCATCAGCAGGCCGCGTTCTACACCGATGGCAGCACCGCGCCCAGCATCGCCACCGCCCAGCAGCACCAGGGCAAGGAACTGAGCTACAACAACATCAACGACACCGATGCGGCCTTTTCGCTTGTGAGTGAATTCGCGCCCGAGGAGGGCCCGGCCTGCGCGATCATCAAACACGCCAACCCCTGCGGCGTGGCGCGAGGTGCAACGCTGGCGGAGGCCTTTAGCCGCGCGTTCGATTGTGACCGGACCTCCGCCTTTGGCGGGATCATCGCGCTGAACCAGCCGCTCGATGGCCCCACGGCGGAGGCTATCGCGGAGATATTCACCGAAGTTGTGATCGCGCCCGGCGCGGACGATGCCGCCCGCGCGGTTTTTGCGGGCAAAAAGAACCTGCGGCTCTTGACCACATCCGGCCTGAGCGATCCCGCAGCGCCCGGTCTGGCGGTGCGGCAGGTCTCTGGCGGCTGGCTGGTGCAGGACCGCGACACAGGCCGCGTGACGCGTGAAGCGTTGAAGGTCGTCACGAAACGCGCGCCGTCAGAGGCGGAACTGGCGGACATGATGTTTGCTTGGACGGTGGCCAAACATGTGAAATCCAACGCCATCATCTACGTCAAGGACGGCGCGACCGTGGGCGTGGGCGCGGGCCAGATGAGCCGGGTGGACAGCACGCGGATCGCGGCGCGCAAGGCGGTCGACATGGCGGAGGCGATGGGCCTGCCCGCGCCCCTGACGCAAGGCTCCGTCGTGGCCTCAGACGCGTTCTTTCCCTTTGCCGACGGGTTGATCACAGCGGCGGAGGCGGGCGCGACTGCGCTGATCCAGCCGGGCGGATCAATGCGCGACGCGGAGGTCATCGCGGCAGCGGATGAACTGAACCTCGCCATGGTTTTTACCGCACAACGGCATTTTCGGCACTGATGGGACGCGCCTTTACCCTCGCGGCCTTTGCGGCCTTTCTGATCGACCAGATCAGCAAATACGTGGTCATCCACCAGATGCAGCTTGCGCGCATCCGCGCGATTGATGTGCTGCCGCCCTGGCTCAACTTTCGCTACGGCGAAAATTGCGGCATCAACTTCGGTCTCTTTGGCGGCTGTACGGAGGCGAGCCGCTGGGCGCTCATCGTGCTGGCACTCGGGATCAGCGTGGCGGTCACGATCTGGCTGCGGCGCAGCGCGCAGCCGAGGCTCGCCATGCTGTCGGGCGGGCTGCTGGTGGGGGGCGCGCTGGCCAATGTGCTGGACCGGGTGCTTTACGGCTATGTGCTGGATTTTCTGAACAATTCGCTCCCGGGCTGGGAAAACCCCTATGTTTATAACATCGCGGACATCTTCATTTTTGCCGGTGCCATCGGCCTCGTGCTCTTTTCCACCGATACCAAAAAGCCGGGCCGCGCCGCCGCTGGGAAAAAACGTCAGTGACATTGCTGGCCCGCTTGAGATATGACGGGATAAGGAGACCGGTATGATCCGCATTGCTGCTTTGATCTTGATGACTTTTGCGCTGGGCGCTTGCGCCAACGACGGTTTGCGTGATCTTCAGACCGATCAGAAGGGGCCGGATGAATTCCTGATCAACCCGGTCAAACCGCTGGAGCAGCCCACCAGGTTCGACACCCTGCCGCCGCCCACGCCCGGTGGGGCGAACCGCACAGACCGCTCCGCGCTGGCCGAAGGCGTCGTTGCCTTTGGCGGGCGGCCCCAATCGGCAGATGCGGGGATACCCGCAAGCGACGGCGCGCTTGTGCAACACGTGAGCCGCCGGGGCGTGAACCCCAACATCCGGGCAAAGCTGGCCGAGGAGGATGCGGACTTCCGCCGCCGCAAGCAGCGGTTCACCCAGTTCCGCATTGTGCCTGTGGACCGCTACAACCAGGCCTACAGCCGCCAGGCACTCGATGCCGCGGCGGAGGCTGAGCGTTGGCGTCGGGCAGGCGCGCGCACGCCGTCCTCACCCCCGCCCCCGCGGCCCGTGTTCCAGTAACCGCGCCCGCGACGTTACATTTCTGTTAGATCGCTTGAATGTGCGCGGAGGAGGCGTAACTCTCCTCCATGCCTATTCTATGAAAAGGATTGTCCATGCGCGCCTTGCTGATTTCTGCGGCGATCACCCTCGCCCTGCCCTTGAAGGCTCTGGCCGATGAGGCCGTAAGCCACTTCACGCTCGATAACGGCATGGAGGTCGTGGTGGTCGAAGACAACCGTGCGCCGGTGGTCCAGCACATGGTCTGGTACCGCGCCGGATCAGCGGATGAACCCCGGGGTGCCTCCGGCGTGGCGCATTTTCTGGAACACCTAATGTTCAAGGCCACCACCTCGCTCGAAAGCGGTGAGTTTTCGGCGACCGTGGCGGCAAATGGCGGGCGCGATAACGCTTTCACCAGCTATGACTACACGGCCTATCATCAGCGCGTGGCCGCCGACCGGTTGGAGCTGATGATGCAGATGGAAGCCGACCGCATGCGCAACATCGCTTTCACCGAGGAAGATATCCGCACCGAACGCGGCGTGGTGCTGGAGGAACGCAACCAGCGCACGGAGAACAACCCCAGTTCGCTGATGTATGAGCAGATGAATGCGGTGCAGTATCACCATCACCCCTACGGCGCCCCCGTGATCGGCTGGAAGCACGAGATCGAAACGCTGGAGATGGCAGACTTCCGCGCCTTTTATGACGCCCATTACGCGCCCAACAACGCAATCCTGATCGTGTCGGGCGATGTGACACCCGAAGAGGTGCGCAGCCTGGCTGAGAAATACTACGGTGTGATCCCCGCCAAGGCCGATCTGGCCCCGCGCGAGAGGGTGGCGGAGCCGCCGCACCGCGCTGCGCGCCGGCTTGAGTTCCGCGATGCGCGTGTCTCGCGCCCCTTTATGGCGCGCTCCTACATCGCGCCCGAACGCGACAGCGGCGCGCAGGAAGAAGCCGCGGCGCTGGTGATGTTGAGCGAGCTTCTGGGCGGGGGGCAGACGTCCTTCCTGAACGAAACACTGCAGTTCGATCAGCAAATCTCCACCTTCGCGCGCAGCTACTATCGGCCCACTGCGCTGGATGACACGAGCTTTGACATCGTGGCGGTGCCTGCAGAAGGCGTGAGCCTGGAAGAGCTGGAAGCCGCCATCGACACCGCGCTCCTGGCGTTCATGCAGGAGGGCGTGGACGCCGAAAAGCTTGAGCGTATCAAAAAGCAGCTGCGCGCCCAGCAAATCTATGCCCGCGACAGCGCCGAGGGCATCGGCAACCGCTATGGCCGGGCCTTATCAGTGGGCCTCACGGTCGAAGACGTGCAGGCCTGGCCCAAAGTGCTGGAGGCTGTGACGGAGGCCGACATCATGGCCGCAGCAGAGCGCCTTTTTGACGCGCGCCGATCCGTTACGGGCTACCTGATGTCCGAGGAGGTCACGCAATGAAACTCTTTCACGCCTTTGTCCTGATGATCTGTGCCGCGCTGCCCGCTTGGGCCGCAGTGGACATTAAGGAGGTTAAAAGCCCCGGCGGACTGACCGCCTGGCTGGTGGAGGATCACTCCATCCCCTTCGTGGCGCTTGAGCTGCGGTTTCGCGGGGGCGGGTCGTTGGATGCGCCGGGCAAGCGCGGGTCCGTCAACTTCATGACCGGCCTTCTGGAGGAAGGCGCAGGGGATTTGGACGCCCGCGCCTTCACCACCGCGACGGAGGAACTGGCCACCACCTTCGGATTTGACGTGACCCACGACGAGGTGTCGATCTCAGCCCGTTTTCTAACCGAAAACAGGGACGCCTCCATCGCGCTTTTGCGTGACGCGTTGCAGAGCCCGCGGTTTGACGCGGATGCCATCGAACGGGTGCGCGCGCAGCTTCTGTCGGGCATTCAGTCGAACCTCACCAATCCTGATGAAATTGCGACGCGTACGTTCAATCGCATCGCCTATGGCGATCACCCTTATGGCTCGGACTACGCAGGCACGCTGGAAAGCGTGGCCGCGCTGACGCGCGAGGACCTTTTGGCCGCGCACGCGGGTGTCTTCGCGCGCGACCGGGTGATCATCTCCGCCGTGGGGGACATCACGCCGGAGCAATTGGCGCAAGTGATGGATACGCTGCTGGGTGCTCTGCCCGAAACAGGCGCGCCGATGCCGCCGCAAGCGGATCTGACCATCCCGGGCGGCACCACTGTTGTTGATTTCGCCACGCCCCAGTCGGTCGCGCGCTTTGGGCATGCGGGCATCAAACAGGACGATCCAGATTACTTTGCAGCGGTGCTTTTGAACCACGTTCTGGGCGGCGGGTCTTTTGAAAGCCGTCTGATGTCGGAAGTGCGCGAAAAGCGCGGACTGACCTATGGTGTTTATTCCTACCTTGCCCCCCGCGATCTGGCGGCAGTTTATTTGGGCGGCGTCAGCTCTGCCAACGACCGCATCTCGGAAGCCATCGAAGTGATCCGGGACGAGTGGCAGAAGGCCGCGACGCAAGGCCTGTCGCAAGAGGAATTAGACGCGGCCAAGACCTACATCACCGGCGCCTACCCCCTGCGCTTTAACGGCAATACCCGGATTGCAAATATTCTGGCAGGCATGCAGATGATCAATCTGCCCATCGACTACATCCCCACGCGCAACGACCGGGTGCAGGCTGTGACGCTGGAAGACGTCAAGCGCGTTGCGGATTATCTGCTGGATCCCGAGGGCCTGCATTTTGTCGTGGTGGGTCAGCCTGAAGGCGTGGAGACGACTACCAGCAACTGAGCGCAAAACTCTTTTAAAGAGTTTTGGGAAGACCTTTCAAAAAGGTCTTCCCAAGGCTTTTGCAAAAGCCTTGGTCCTCATTCGCCGTAGGGTACCCAGACATTCTTGACCTCGGTCGCCGCATCGAGGAAGTCGCGGCCCTCTCCTGCAGCCCCTATCCAATCGCGCGCCATGCCGTGATTGACCCAGGTGCGCTTGAGATTGCTCGCCGCAGCCTTTTCCACACTCCCGCTCAGCGCCGCCCGGCCAAAGCACCATACCGCATCCACATCCATGTGCCGGGCAAGGGGCTCTGCCACGTCATCCTGCGGCCCGGTCAGGATGTTCACCACGCCCGCAGGAACATCAGATGTTTCGAGCACTTGGATAAAGTCCGTGGCCGCCAGCGGATAGGGCTCCGACGCTGCAAGGATCACGCGGTTGCCCATCGCGATGGCGGGCGCCATACAGGACACGAGGCCCAAAAGCGGTGCCTCATCCGGGCAGATCGCGCCGATCACGCCTATGGGTTCGCGCATTGCGAGTGCTACGCCCCGAATGGGCACGCCGTGCACCTGGCCGTCGAATTTGTCGGCCCAGGCCGCGTAAGTAAAGAGCCTCTGTACACTGGCCTCCACCTCCCGCGCGCCCACGCGCTTGCCTTGCAGCGCATTGAGCCGTGCGGCAAATTCATCTACCCGCGCTGCCAGGTTCTCGGCGATGTAATAAAGAATTTGCGCTCTCAGGTGCCCGTTCGTGCGCGACCAACCGGCTGCACCCTGAGCCGCCTCCACCGCGTTGCGGACATCCTTGCGGTTGGCGCGGCTCACCTCGCCCAAAAGCTTGCCGGTCTTGCCATAGATCGGCGTAGAGTAGCCGCCATCGGGCCGCGCCTGCTTGCCCCCGATGTAGAGCTTTGAAGTGCGGTCGACCCCAACTTGCGCAGCCCCCTCGCCATCAAAGGGTTCAAAGGGTTTGAGCGGCTTTACCCGGCCTTTGGGCTTTGTGTAGCCCGCAAGTCCCTCCCAGCCGCCTTCGCGTCCAAACCCGCTTTCGCGCAACCCGCCGAAGCCAGCGGCGGCATCCATCAGGTTTGTCCCATTCACCCAGACGATCCCAGCCTTGAGTTTCGGCGCCATGTCGAGGGCAAGGTTCACGTTCTCGGTCCAGACCGTCGCGGCCAGCCCATAGCGTGAGTTATTGGCCAGCTCCACCGCCTCACTGGGCGTCCGAAAAGTGGTGGAGACGAGCACCGGGCCAAAGATCTCTTCCTGCATCAGCGTGTCTGCGGGTTGCAGCCCGGTGATCAAAGTGGGCGGGTAAAAACAGCCGCCCTCAGGCAGCGGGACATCCGCGACAAAGCGCGCGCCGCCCGGGTTGTCGGCGACCATCTTGGTCACCGTTTGCAGTTGCACGGGATCGACCAGGCTGCCCACGTCGATGCTCTTGTCCAGCGGATCGCCCAGCCGCAACTTGCCCATGCGCGCGCGCAGCTTGGTGTAGAAGGCATCGGCCACGGGTTCATGCACAAGCAGACGCGAACCCGCGCAGCAGACCTGGCCCTGGTTGAACCAGATCGCATCCACCAGACCTTCGACAGCCGAATCCAGATCCGCGTCGTCAAAGACGATGTATGGGGACTTGCCGCCCAGCTCCAGCGTGAGCGCCTTGCCGGTGCCGGCAGTCGCTTCTCGGATGCGCCTACCGACGGAGGTGGATCCGGTGAAGGCGATCTTGTCGATGTCGGGATGCGCCACGATCATCTCGCCCACCGCGCCATCGCCGGTCACGATGTTCACGACACCTGGGGGCACGCCCGCTTTGGTGCAAAGCTGTGCAAAAAGCAGGGCTGTGAGCGAGGTGTATTCCGCGGGTTTGAGCACCATGGTGTTGCCCATCGCAAGCGCGGGCGCGACCTTCCAGGCCAGCATCAGCAGCGGAAAATTCCAGGGGATAATCTGCCCGCAAACACCCATGGCCGCGCGATCAGGCAGTTCGCTTGCCATGAGCTGCGCCATGCCCGCGTGGTAGTAGAAATGCCGCTGCGCGAGTGGCACGTCGATGTCACGCGCCTCCCGGATGGGTTTGCCGTTGTCCAGCACTTCTAGCACGGCCAAAAGCCGCGCGTGTTTCTGTAAAAGCCGCGCCAAGGCATAAAGCACCCGCGCCCGAGCGTGTCCGCCCTGCTTTTCCCAGCGCGGTTGCGCGCGGCATGCGGCTTTCACTGACGCATCAACGTCGCCTTGGGTCGCCTGCGACAGGCTGGCCAGCGTGTTGCCATTGGCGGGGTTTTTCGCCTCAAAGTCATCTGTGGGGTCGGTGAACGCTCCGTCGACGAAATGGCCAAAACGGCTGCCCTGATCGACCAGCCAAGCGAGCGCTTCAGCCGCGCTTTCGGGTGCGGGGCCGTAGTCGAGGGTTTCGAAAATTTCGGGAATGGTCATCGCGGTCTCCCTCAGCCCATCGCGTGGCGGTGGCTGGCCGAATAGCTGCCTGTCAGGTGGTGTTCGAGCTGCCGCTCGATATCGCCCAGGAGCGAGGAGGCGCCGAAGCGGAAGAGGTCGGGCCGCGTCCAGCGGTCGCCCAATTCCTCCTTCATCAGCGCCAGATAAGTGATCGCATCCTTGGCTTTCGATATGCCGCCCGCGGGTTTATAGCCCACGCGCACCCCGGTACGGTCATGATAGTCGCGGATCGCGCGGATCATCACGAGGCTCACGGGCAGCGTGGCATTCACCGCCTCTTTGCCGGTGGAGGTCTTGATGAAATCCGCCCCCGCCATCATGCAAACAAGGCTGGCGCGGGCCACGTTGCGCAGGCTACCCAGCTCCCCCGTGGCGAGGATCGCCTTGACGTGGGCGGCCCCGCAGGCCGCGCGCATTGCCGCCATTTCGTCATAGAGCGCTTGCCAATTGCCAGAGAGTACGTGACGGCGGGAGATCACGATGTCGATCTCGCTTGCCCCCGCCGCGACGCTCATCTCGATCTCTTTGAGCCGCAACTCAAACGGGGAAAGCCCTGCTGGAAAGCCGGTGGAGACGGCGGCGATTGGAATGTTGGTGCCTGCCAGCGCCTCCACTGCCGCGGGGATCATCTCGTGATAGACGCAGACCGCGCCGGTGGTGATCGGGCCCATCCCGAGTGCTTCAAGGGTGCGCGGTGCCACGGGCTGGCGTGCCTTGGCGCAAAGCCGGTGCACCCGGCGCGCAGTGTCATCGCCTGACAGGGTGGTCAGGTCGATGCAGGTGACCGCGCGCAAGAGCCAGGCGGCCTGGTGGTCTTTCTTGACGGAGCGGCGTGCGGGCAGGCTGGCGGCGCGCCGCTCAATGGCGGAGGTGTTGGCCTGCAGGCTGCGGACCCAGTGGAGGTCGAGCGGTTGGCCCGGATTTCGCGGCTCGGCCACTTGCGGCAAATGGCTTCGTGCGGCGGTCAATGGCTGCGTGGGGGCGGTGGGCATCGGCCTCTCCGGGCGGTTTTGGACAGGCGGGCACGGTGCCACGGCACAGAGCGCGGCGCAACCGCGCGCTGCCGCCAATGTGCTGTGAGCGGGGTGACATGATTCTGCAACTTAAAGTCGACTGACCCCGCCCAGACGACGCGTCGTCTCAGAGGGGTGCCTGAAATTTTCTGCGCCATCACGGTTCTCTGGGATGCCGGCGGGTGCAACTTGTCTGCCGCGCTTTTCTCGCGCCTGCACAATTCCTGCACAACTTGCGCCCAGGCCCTGCACGCCGCTGCCTCAAAACACTCCTCAGAAACCAACCGAGAGGGGCAACAGCCATGAAAACCTATCTGATCAGAGGCGTGCCAAAGGCCGTGCAACAAGACGGTTGGTGGCTCAATGCGCCACCACCAGCGCGCCGCGGGCCCCAAGACGGCGCTGCTGGGGCGCACATGCCCCATCTGGCAGCACTTGCGGCCTTGCTGGCTTTGGGCGATGCGCTGGTTTGGCAGGTGATGCCCGGGCTCTCGCTCGCGGTCTTTGGCGCCGCGCTGGTTCTGGCCGCGATGTGCATGACCGGCCCCCGGCTTACGCCGCAACGCCAGGGCCAAGTTCTGGCCTCAACCGTTCTGGTGCTCTGCCCTCTTATCGAACTGGTGCAACCGCTTTCGGTCCTGATCGCTGCGGTGGGTCTCTCGGGCGTGCTCTGCATCCTTGCAGGTGTGACGCCCGAAGGGCTTAGCCGCGCGATGCTCAGGCTCTGGCCCCGGGGCATGGAGCAAACAGCGCAGGATGCGCGCCACGCTTTGGGCGGCAGGCGCAGGCTCGACCTCGGGGCGCGGGTGCAGGAGGCCATCATGCGCTGGCTCATGCCGGTGCTCTTGGGGCTGGTCTT
>JBCCPS010000075.1:0-15886 GCA_039024775.1 Pseudomonadota bacterium | reverse complement strand
GCTCCAACCCTCCCTTTTTCTGGCTCAAAATATCCATATCCAACGCCCCAACCATCGCATTGGGTCAAGCAGACGTCCCCACCTCTACGCCCATCTGTCAAATCTGGTTGACACCGCCCGCACCTTCCCCTTTTGATCCGCTCAAAGCCAACCCGAGGACAGCCCCACCGTGACCCAAACCGCCCCCGCCCTGCCGGACGCGCAAACCGTCACGTCGGTGGTCCATTGGACCGACCGGCTGTTTTCCTTCCGCGTGACCCGGCCCGCCACTTTGCGCTTTCGCTCGGGCGAGTTTGTGATGATCGGCCTGATGGGCGCGCCCGATCCCAAGACCGGCCGCCAAAAGCCGCTCCTGCGCGCCTATTCCATCGCTTCTCCGGCGTGGGACGACGAGCTGGAGTTCTACTCAATCAAGGTGCCAGACGGGCCGCTTACCTCGCGGCTCCAGCATATCCAGCCGGGGGATACGCTGATCCTGCGGCCCAAACCGGTGGGCACGCTGGTCCATGACGCGCTGCTGCCCGGCAAACGGCTTTGGCTTTTTGCCACCGGCACCGGTTTTGCCCCCTTCGCCTCGCTCCTGCGCGACCCCGAGACCTATGAGAAGTTTGAAAAGGTCATCATCACCCACACCGTGCGCGATCTGGCGGAACTGGACTACAGCCGAGAGCTCATCGATAGCCTGCGCGCAGACCCGCTGATGCAGGATCTGCTGGGCGCGGAAAATCTTGAAAACCTGGCGTATTATCCCACCACCACGCGCGAAAAGAGCGACAAGATGGGCCGCATCACCACGCTATTGCAAGACGGAACGGTGTTCCGTGATCTGGGCGTGCCCGGCATGGACCCGGCAACCGACCGCGCCATGGTATGCGGCAGCCTTGCCTTCAATACCGACATCAAAGCCATCCTCGAAGGCTTCGGCCTGCAAGAAGGGGCCAATTCCGACCCGCAAACTTTTGTCGTTGAAAAGGCCTTCGTCGGCTAGCACAGGACCCAGGCGCTGCCTGTTCAACGCCCGCCTTCAAAGAAAACAAGCATGCACCCGCGCGACCGAAAACATGTCGTGCGGCGCAGCCGCTCTACGGGGTGAAGCGCCCGGACCTTTGAGGTGGCAGGTCCGCGCCTTTGCTAAAGCAAAGGCTCTTGTCCCGCTGCCTGCCCGCCTCCGGCGGGCAGGCTACTCCGCCGCTTCCGGCTGGTCCCCGTTGTCCTGTGCGCCGTCGGCCTTCTTGGGCTTGCGACGCGGGCTGCGCTTGGGCTTGGGCTTGCTCTCGGGCGTCTCGACCAACCCGCTGTCGGTCTCGCCTTCCGCGCTGCCGCCCACGTCCGGCTGCGGCGCCTGGCCCGGGTCCCCGCCCCCGCCACCATTGCTCTCGCGTTCCTGGCGCTGCGCGCGCTCGCGGTCGCGCTCGGCCTGGCGTTCGCGGTTCTGACGCTCCTGCTCCTCGCGGCGCGCGTCCTGCTCGCGCTGCGCCTCCGACAACAGCCGCAGATAGTGCTCCGCGTGCTGCTGGAAATTCTCCATCGCCACGCGGTCATTGCTCAGCTGCGCATCCCGTGCCAGCTGGTTGTACTTCTCAATGACCTGCGCCGGGGTGCCGCGCACCTTCCCCTCGGGGCCGTTGCTGTCAAACACGCGGTTGACGACATTGCCGCCCTGATTCTGGCGGTTGCGGTTCTTGCCCGAGCGGGACCGTGATCTCGAGGATTTCATGTAGGAATGTCAGCCTTTGGTGCTGTTTCTTCGTCTGGCCGAACCTGGCAGGGCAGCGCCGAGGTGTGGACGACCTAAGGGACTGTTGGGCTTATCGCCGCGCGGCGGGCTTGCGCCGCTTGCCGCTGCAACAGGTTCGCTTTGCCACGCAGACTGCGACAACTCAACCCCAAAGTGCCAAAGCCCCCCTTTCAGCCCCGGTTTTTGCCGCCTCACGCCGGATTTGACGCTGAAATGACGCGTGGACGGCCATCCAGATCCTCCGCCAGGGCCACCTGCGCCCAGCCTTCGGCCTCGAATATCGCCCGCACCGCCGCGCCCTGCTGCCAGCCGATCTCCACCAGAACGCAGCCGCGCGGCGTCAGATAGGCCTGCGCTTCAGCCGCGATTACGCGGTAGGCAGACAGCCCATCGCCCTCATCCGTGAGGGCCGCGCGCGGCTCGTGACGGGCCAGTTCAGGGGCCACGTCATCCATCCCATCCGCCGCCAGATAGGGCGGGTTGGAGACAACGAGGTCAAAGCGCCCCTCCACCGCGCCAAACCAATCCGACAGCCGGATGTCCGCGCGCCCCTCCACCCCGTGCAGCAGCGCATTCGCGCTGGCCTGCAGACAGGCCGCCTCCGAGATGTCCACGCCGAGGCCCCGCGCGCCCATGCGCTCCGCCAGCAGCGTGACCAGAATGCAGCCCGATCCCACCCCAAGATCGAGCAGTGAGGAAAACCGCGAAGAGAGCGCCAGCTCGATGAGCGTCTCCGTCTCGGGCCGGGGATCCAGCACCTCCGCGCTAATGTGAAACTCGCGCCCGTAGAACCCGCGCTTGCCCACCAGCTGGCTCACCGGCACGCGCACCGCGCGCAGCGCAACCAGGCTTTCGAACCGCTCGAGCGTTTCCGGCGCGATCTCTTCGGGCGCGATCAGCGTCACGCGGGAGGCATCGACCGATGCCGCATGCGCCAGCAAGCGGCGCGCATCCCGCGCCGGATCAGGCACGCCCGCCGCGCGCAGCCGCGCGGTGGCCGCGGCCATAGCTTGCCCAGCGGTGCTCACCCGTTCATCTCCGCCAGGGCGGCGGCTTGCGCGTCCGCTGTTAGCGCATCCACGATCTCATCCAGATCTCCCTGCATCACCGCATCAAGCCGGTAGAGTGTCAGATTGATCCGATGGTCCGTCATCCGGCCCTGCGGGAAGTTATAGGTCCTGATCCGCTCGGACCGATCGCCCGATCCCACCTGAGACGCCCGATCGGCAGAGCGTTCCTGATCCACTCGGCTGCGCTCCAGATCATAGAGCCTTGCTTTCAGCACTTGCATCGCTTTCTCGCGGTTGCGGTGCTGGGATTTCTCGGAGGAGGTTACCACGATGCCCGTGGGCAGATGCGTGATCCGCACCGCGGAATCGGTCGTATTCACGTGCTGCCCGCCCGCGCCGGAGGAGCGCATCGTATCAATGCGCAGGTCGTTCTGGTCGATCACGATGTCGACGTCTTCCGCCTCCGGCAGCACCGCGACCGTGGCCGCAGAGGTATGGATGCGCCCGCCGCTCTCCGTCGTGGGCACGCGCTGCACCCGGTGCACGCCGCTTTCGAACTTCAACCGCGCAAAGACGTCGCGCCCGGTGATATGGGCCACCACTTCCTTGACCCCGCCAAGCTCGGTCATCTGCTCTTCGATCAGATCGACCTTCCAGCCCTGGGTCTCGGCATAGCGCTGATACATGCGCAAAAGATCTGCTGCAAAAAGGGCGGCCTCATCGCCCCCCGTGCCGGGCCGGATTTCGAGCATCGCCGGTTTCGCGTCCGCTTCATCGCGCGGCAGCAGCGCCAATTGCAGCGCCTCCTCCGCGCCCGGAAGCGCCGCCTTGATGCGGGGCAGTTCGTCGCGCGCCAGCTCCGCCATCTCCGGATCGGCCAGCATCGCCTGTGCCTCGTCTAGATCCGCAAGCAGGGTCTTGTAGGCGTCGATCTGCGCCACCACGGGCCGCAGATCGGCGTATTCCTTTGCCAATGCGGCGAAATCCGCGCCGTCGGTGCCTGCGGCCATCGCGGCCTCCAGATACTGAAAGCGTTGGGAAATCTGCTCTAGGCGGTCCATCGGGATCATGAGGTTTCCTCGCTCAAGCGACCCCCTTGGTCAAGAGCGGAAGAAATGCTATTCTAGTTGTATGAAAAAGGTTCTGTTTCTCTCACTCGTCATCGCCCTGCCCGCCGCGGCAGACGTCACCTCGCCCTCGGGCAAGACGGTCGACTGCTACTGCACGGACAGAAATCACAAACGGATCGAACTTGGGGAGACGATCTGCATGCAAGTCGATGGCCGCATGTTCATGGCGCAATGCCAGATGTCCCTCAATTCGCCCATGTGGCGGGAAGTGTCGGAGGGTTGCCTATCCTCCGGCCTGCACAGCCCGCTTGACCCGCTCCAGTCGAGCGGCATTGACGCCCAAGTCCTGCTGTCCAAATCGTAGCCGCGCGAACATCCTGATCTGCCCTTTCACGACTTGCACGGTGGTGTAGTCGGGAAACCCCCACCAGCGCGACCGGCTGATGTAGGTGATGTGCCCCTCGCTGACCGAGCCCGCGAGCCGCGTCGTGGCAGGCTCCGCCATCATCGCCGAATCCACCCGGGCCAGAGCGCCGTCCACGTCCTTCAGCACGCGCACGGCGGAGCCGCCGCCGGTTTTGTCTTCACCGGCCTCCACCGTCACGTGCCAGCGCGCCGTATCCGAAGGCGCAAGCCGCACGTAGGCCGCGAAGGCCACGACCATGCCAAGACCAATCCAAAGAAGCATCGCGCTGCGTCTCCTTTTCATTTTTCCACAAATCCCGATGGGTCAGCGATAGACCACGCCGGGCAGCACGCACAACAGCTCGTAAAGGATATTCGCCCCCGTCAGCGCCGTATTGCCCGTGGTGTCATAGGGTGGAGAGACCTCCACCAAATCGGCGCCCACGATGTTGAGCCCTTTGAGACTGCGGATGAGCTCCAGCGCCTGCGGCGTGGTCAGCCCCCCGATCTCAGGCGTGCCGGTGCCGGGGGCAAAGGCGGAGTCGAGGCTGTCGATGTCAAAGGTCACATAAACCGGCCGCTCGCCGATATCGCGCCGGATTTCCCGGCCCAACGTCAGCAGGCTCTTGCCCCAAAGCTCATGTGCGGGAAACTGCTGAAAGCCCCAGCCGGCGGCCTCCCGAAAATCCTCCGCCCCGTAGCCCGTGCCGCGCAGGCCAACCTGATAGACCTTGTCCGCCTGAATGAGCCCCTCCTCATAGGCGCGGCGAAAGACCGTACCGTGGGCCTCACGCTCCCCGAACATCTCATCGTTCACATCCGCATGGGCATCCACGTGAATGAGCGCAAGCGGCCCGTGCCGCGCGGCCATCGCGCGCAGGATCGGCAGCGTGATCGAATGATCCCCGCCAATGGCCAAAGGCATCGCGTCATAGTTGAGGATCGCCGCATAACTCTCTGCAATGATCCGCAAACTGTCGCTTAAGCTGAAAGTGTTGATCGCCAAATCGCCCACATCCGCCACCTGCAACCCCTCAAAGGGCGCGGCGCCCGTCGCCATGTTGTAGGGCCTGATCATCGCGCTCTGACTGCGCACCTCCTTGGGCCCGAACCGCGTGCCGGACCGCCAGGAGGTGCCCAAGTCCAGCGGCACGCCCAGCACGGCCACATCAAGCCCCTTGAGGTCATTGACCCCCGGCAATCGCATAAAGGTGTTAGGCCCCGAAAACCGCGCCAGATCATTGCCCGAAATGGGCTGGTTCTTCTCAGTCATGCGGTGCGCAGCCTGTGTCCGATCAACTGGCAAAGTTCGGTCGCCACATGCGCGCCCGCAATCGCTGTCGCCCCGGTCGTGTCAAAGGGGGGCGAGACCTCCACCACATCGCCGCCCTGGATGTTGATCCCCGCAAGCCCCCGCAGCATCGCCGCCGCCTGCGCGCTCGTCAGCCCGCCCCAGACCGGCGTGCCCGTGCCCGGCGCAAAGGCAGGGTCCAGCGCGTCAATGTCGAACGTCAGATAACAGGGCCGCGCGCCCAGGATGGCTTTGATCTGGCGCACCGTCTCCGCCGGGCCCTGGGCATGCACGGTCGCCGCATCGATGATGTTGACGCCCAGCGTGTCTTCATTTGTGGTCCTGATCCCCACCTGAACGGAGGTCGCCGGGTCCACCACGCCCATCTTCACGGCTTTGTAGAACATCGTGCCGTGATCAATCCGCTCAAGATCGTCATCAGCCCATGTGTCGGTATGGGCGTCGAACTGCAGCAGGGAAATGGGCCCGAACTGCTCCGCATAGGCCTTCAGGATCGGAAAGGTGATGTAGTGATCGCCGCCCAGCACGACGCTTGCGGCGCCCGCCGTGAGGATGCCTGCGATATGGTCCGTCAGCGCTTGAGGAAACTGGGCTATGTTCGCGTAATCATAGGCCAAATCGCCGTAGTCCGCGATGGCACATTCGCTCAGCACATCGAAATCCCAGCCATAAGGCGCGTCAGGCGCCTGAAGGCTGCTGGCCTCCCGGATCGCGCGCGGGCCCAGCCGCGTGCCGGGCCGGTTGGTGACCGCCTGGTCAAAGGGCACGCCTGTCACCGCGATATCAATACCGCTCAAATCCTTGGTGTAGCGCCGCCGCAGAAAGGACGTGGCCCCGCCAAAGGTAAGCTCAAAACTGGGGCCTTTGAGACCCTCGCGCGTGAAAGCGTGATCGATCTGCTTCCCAGCGTCTTCCAGCGCCATCAGCCGCCGCCCACCGGCTGCGCCGTCTCCACGATGCGCGCAAAGAATGACGCCCCGATGGGAGAGACCTCATCATTGAAGTTGAACTTGGGATGGTGCAGCCCGCCTGTGCCCTCGCCGGTGCCCACAAAGAGGTAGGACCCGGGCCGTTCCTCCAGCATATAGGCGAAATCCTCCGACCCCGCGACCTTGGGAAAGGCCGCATTGACCTTGTCCGCGCCCACGACTTCTTCGGCCACTTTCGCGGCAAAATGCGTCTCGTCTGGCGTGTTCACCGTCGCCGGATAGCCCACCTCATAGTCAAGCTCGGCGCTCACGCCATAGCTTGCGGCCTGCCCCGCCACGATTTCCCCGATCCGGCGCTGGATGAGCGCTTGCACGTCCTTGTCAAAGGTCCGCACCGTGCCGTTGATCATCGCCGTGTCCGGGATGATGTTGCTGGCCGACCCGGTGTGAATCTGCGTCACGCTGATCACCTTTTCTTGCGCCGAGTGCACGTTGCGCGACGACACCGTCTGGATCGCCTGCACCATCCCGCAGGCCGCCACAACGGGGTCCGCGCAGTCTTGTGGCATGGCCCCATGCCCGCCCTTGCCCTTGATGTGAATGGTGAATTCATCCACCGCCGCCATGATGGGCCCGGGTGTCGTCATGAAGCTGCCGAACTCGAAATCAGGCACATTGTGGATGCCGAAGACCTGTTTGATGTCGAACCGGTCCATCATGCCTTCCTTGCACATGATCTCTCCACCGCCGCCCTTTTCCTCCGCCGGTTGAAAGATTAGCGCGACCCGGCCCGAGAAGTTCCGCGTTTCCGCCAGGTACTTCGCCGCGCCCAGAAGCATGGCCGTATGCCCGTCATGCCCGCAGGCATGCATTTGGCCGGGGTGGGTAGAGGCATACTCCACCCCCGTCTCCTCCGGAATGGGCAGCCCGTCAAAATCCGCGCGCAAGCCAATCGTATCGCCCGCCCCCTGCCCGTTGATAATCGCCACGATGCCGGTCTGAGCAATCCCGGGATGGATCTCATCCACGCCGATCTCCTCCAGCCGCTCCTGAATAAAGGCTGCGGTTTTCGGGCAATCAAAGCTCAACTCCGGGATCGTATGCAAATGCCGCCGCCAGGCGGTCATGTCATCTGCAAGCGCGGCAATACGGTTGATCACGGGCATGGGCTGGACTCCTCGGATGCGATGGGTTGTGGTCGTTGTCGCATGTAACCCCAAGAGGCCGCAATGCCACAAGATTTGATCCACGATCCGGAAGCCGGCATTGAGCGTCTGCTGGAAATCATGCGCCGCCTGCGCGATCCTGCGACGGGCTGCCCCTGGGATATCGAACAGGATTTCGACAGCATCGCGCCCTATACGATCGAGGAGGCCTATGAGGTCGCCGATGCGATCGCGCGCTGCGACTGGGCAGAGTTGGAGGGCGAACTGGGCGATCTGCTGCTGCAATCGGTCTATCACACGCAAATGGGCGCGGAGGCCGGGCATTTCACATTTCAGTCCGTTGTCCGCAACATCAGCGACAAAATGGTCGCGCGCCACCCCCATGTCTTTGGCGATGAAAGCCGAGAGAAAAGTGCCGCGCAGCAGACCGCCGACTGGGAAAGCGTCAAAGCCGCCGAGCGCGCGCGCAAAGCGCAGGCCGGAACGCTGGACGGCGTGGCTGTGGGCCTGCCCGCGCTTCTGCGCGCCCTCAAGCTGCAAAAGCGGGCGGCCCGCGTAGGCTTTGACTGGCCTTCGACCGACGAGGTGATCGACAAGATCGCCGAGGAGGCCCGCGAACTGGCAGAGGCCCGCGATCAGCTGAGCCAGGCTGAGATCGAAGAGGAGTTTGGCGATCTGCTCTTTGTCATCGCCAATCTCGGGCGGCATCTGGGGCTTGACCCGGAGGCCGCGCTGCGCGCCGCCAATGCCAAGTTCATCCGCCGCTTTGAAGGCGTGGAGGCTAAGCTGAACGCTCTGGGAAAGACCCCGCAGCAAAGCGATTTGGCCGAAATGGATGCGCTTTGGGAGGCAGTCAAAGCGGAAGAACGCGCAAGGGGTTCGACACCGACGTGATACCGGCGTAAACCTGCGCAACACCGACCCGCCCGACGGAGCCCCAATGCCCCCCCGCAAGATCATCATCGACACCGATCCTGGCCAGGACGACGCCGTGGCCATCCTGCTGGCTCTGGCCAGCCCTGAGGAGATTGAGGTGCTGGGCATCACTGCGGTTGCAGGCAATGTGCCCCTCGCGCTCACGGCCAAGAACGCACGCATCATCTGCGAATTGGCAGGCCGACCAGAAGTGGCGGTTTTCGCCGGGTGCGACCGACCGCTGGGCCGCGCTCTGGTCACCGCAGAGCATGTGCACGGCGAAACCGGGCTCAACGGCCCCAAGCTGCCCGATCCCACGATGCCGCTGCAGGACCAACATGCGGTCGACTACATCGTTGAGACGCTTCAGAGCACTAAGCCGGGCGAGGTAACGCTTTGTGCGCTTGGCCCGCTAACCAACATCGCGACCGCCTTGAAACAAGCGCCCGACATCGCGGGGCGCATTCGGGAAATCGTGCTCATGGGCGGCGCCTATTTCGAGGTGGGCAACATCACGCCGACGGCGGAATTCAACATCTACGTCGACCCACAAGCCGCTGATATCGTGTTTAAATCCGGCATTCCAATCACGGTCATGTCGCTGGATGTCACGCACAAGGCGCTGGTGACCAAGGACCGCAACGACGCCTTCCGCGCGCTTGGCACGCCCGTGGGCGTGGCGGTGGCCGAAATGACGGATTTCTTCGAACGCTTCGACCGCGAGAAATACGGCTCCGCTGGCGCGCCGCTGCATGACCCCTGCGTCATCGCCTATCTTATCCAGCCCGACCTCTTCAGCGGACGCCACATCAACGTGGAGATCGAGACCGGATCGGAGCTGACCCTGGGCATGACCGTCGCCGACTGGTGGCGCGTCACGGACCGCGCGCCCAACGCGATGTTCATGGGCCAGATCGACGCGGACGGGTACTTTGCCTTGCTGACCGAACGGCTGGGCCGGTTGTGAGCGCCGCCCTCACCCTCGCCAAGCCTGAACACCTGGGCAGCCTCCTGTCCCTTGTCGCTGCCTTTCACGCGGAGGCGGGTCTCAAGACCGCCGAGGAGGACCGTCGCGCGGGCATCGCTCCGCTGCTGGACGGTGTCCCACACGGTGCCGCCTACCTCATCGGTCCTGCCCGCGCGCCCATCGGCTACATCGTGATCTGCTTCAGCTGGTCGGTCGAATTCGGCGGGCTCGACGCCATCATTGATGAGATCTACATCCGCCCCGGCGTGCGCGGGCGCGGCATCGCGTCAGAGGCGCTTATCGCGCTGCCCCGCGCGCTGTCGGCCTACGGGCTGCGGGCAGTGCATCTGGAGGTGGACCGCACCCAGACCGCCGCCGTCAAGCTCTACCGCCGCGCTGGGTTCAGGGAGCGGGATAACTACATGTTCATGAGCAAACCGCTATGAAAATCCCTTTTGACAACAGCTATGCCGCGCTGCCCGACACCTTCTACACCCGCGTGAACCCCGCGCCTGTGTCCGCGCCTAAGCTCTTGGCCTGGAACGCGGATCTTGCAGCCATCCTCGGGGTTGAGCCCGGGGACATGGCGGAGGTCGCGAGCGTTTTTGCAGGCAATGCGGTGCCCGAGGGCGCGGCACCGCTCGCCCAGCTTTACGCGGGCCACCAGTTCGGCAACTGGAACCCGCAACTGGGCGACGGGCGCGCGCATCTTTTGGGCGAGGTCATCGGCGTGGACTGGCAGCGGCGAGACATCCAGCTCAAGGGTTCGGGCCCCACGCCCTATTCGCGGATGGGTGACGGGCGTGCCTGGCTGGGGCCGGTGCTGCGCGAATACGTGATCTCGGAGGCGATGCATGCCCTTGGCGTGCCCACCACCCGCGCTCTGGCCGCCGTGGCCACCGGCGATCAGATATGGCGCGAAACGGGCGCCCTGCCCGGCGCAATCGTGACCCGCGTGGCGTCCAGCCACCTGCGGGTGGGCACGTTTCAGGTCTTCTCCGCCCGCGGCCAGATCGAGGCGCTTCAAACGCTCACAGACTATGCGATCGGGCGCCACTATCCTGAGGCGCAGGGCCCGCTGGGTTTGCTGCAGGCGGTTTGCACCGCGCAGGCGGAGCTTGTCGCGCAGTGGATGGCGGTGGGCTTCATCCACGGCGTTATGAACACCGACAATTGCACCATTTCGGGAGAGACGATTGACTACGGCCCCTGCGCCTTCATGGACGCCTTTCACAACGGGCGGGTGTTTTCCTCAATCGACAGCCAAGGGCGGTATGCCTACGGCAACCAGCCCCAGATCGTAGTCTGGAACATGGCGCAGCTTGCCACCGCGCTGATCCAGCAGATGGAGGACAAGGACGCGGCTGTGGCCCAAGCCACCGAGATCGTGCAGGCCATGCAGGGGCAGTTGGAAGCGGCCTGGCTCAAGCGATTTGCCGCCAAGATCGGCATCAGCGCGCCCCGTGACGGCGATCTGGCCCTGATCCAGCGCTTGCTGACCCTGATGCAGGACAGCGGCGCGGATTTCACCAATACCTTCGCCGCGCTCAACACGGATGCAGCCCGCGATCAATTCGTGGACCGGGAGCGGTTTGACGCCTGGGCCGCCGACTGGCGCGCGCGCGCAGCGCAGGAGCCTGACGCGATGGCGACGATGGCGGCGGCAAACCCAGTGATCATCCCGCGCAATCACCGGATCGAGGAGATGATCGAAGCCGCCGTGGCCGGCGACATGGCGCCCTTTGAGCGGTTGATGCAGGCGCTGGCCACGCCCTTCACGGCAACGGACCCCGATCTGCACCGTGCGCCGACACAGAGCGAAATCGTGCCCGCCACCTTCTGCGGCACCTGACGCGCAACGAAAAACCGCGTCCCGATTAAGGGACGCGGTTTAAAGAACGCGCTCTAAGGCTGGGGTCAGAGACCCATTGCCTCGCGCACCCGGTCAAGTGCCGCGCGCAGCAGCTCAGGGTTGTCCTGCGCGGCCTGCAACGCTTGCGTCAGCGTCGTTTTTTGCAGTGCGCCTAGGTCGGACCCTTCGATCATCTCGTTGACCTTCGCCAGGTCAAAGCCGTCCACGGTCAACAGATCGGTCAGAGATGCGCCAGAATCAGCAGTCTCTTCGGTGCCGGAAGTCGCGGTGTCCGCCGCCTCATCAACCGCTTCTTCCGTCGTGGTTTCTTCTGTCGCGGTTCCCTCGGTGGCTTCTGTCGTCGCCTCTTCAGTCGCGACCTCCTCGGTGGCTTCCGTGGTGGTCTCCTCCGTCACGGCCTCTTCGGCGGCTTCCGTGGTCGCCTCTTCCGTCGCGGCCTCTTCGGTTGTTTCCGTCACCGCGTCCTCAGTCGACGCTTCTTCAGTTGCCGCCTCTGTCGTGGTCTCTTCGGTCGCGTCGGTAACTGCATCGGTCGCGGTTTCTGCAGCTTCATCCACCGCATCCGCCGTGCTCTCTGCCGCATCAGTTGCGGTTTCAGTCGCGGTGTCGACCGCATCCGTCGCAGCATCCGCCGCTTCTTCCGCCGAGCCCGTGACCGCATCAACCGCGTCTGATGCCGCCTCGGTTGCAGCTTCTGCCGTGTCTGCGGCCGCATCTGTTGCGCCCTCGACCGCGTCCGTCGCTGCTTCGGTTGCCGCATCAACGGCATCCGATGCCGCCTCTGCCGCATCGTTTGCGGCCTCTGTCGCGGTCTCGACAGCTGTATCTACCGCGTCACTGGCCGCATCCGCAGCGCCCTCAGCCGCTTCCGTTGCGGCCTCGGTTGCGTCAGAAGCTGCTTCGGTCGCGGCCTCCACAGCCGCATCCGCGGCTTCGGATGCCTCTTCCACGGCACCGCCCACGGCTGTGCTCGCGTCATCGGCAATTTCCTGCAGCGACTGGCCGGACCACAGCATATAGCCGCCCACCGCTACAACCGCAGCAACCACGATCCAGATCAGATTTCTCATTTTCTTCTTCCCTTGTGTTAGGCCGGGATTTTCACCCAAAAGTGGAAGCCCCGTTGCCGCCCGAAATGCGTGTCACCCACCCCGGATTCAAGGGGAAACTGAGGCGATCCGCAGCACCGGCGGCATTTTGCGTCTTGAAGATGAAAAACGCAGCCTTTACCTTCCGGTTCCAATATTTTGCGAACCATAAAGGACATTCGACATCGCTCGCAGACCCCATAATGCGCCGCCGCAACGCGATACCGGCCCGCGCATCAATGACAAGATTCGCGCTCCCGAAATCCGCCTCATCGGCGCAGACGGCGACAACGTCGGTGTTGTAAGCCCCGCCCGCGCCATGGATATGGCGGCAGAGGCGGGGCTTGATCTTGTTGAAATCTCGCCCAACGCCAATCCGCCGGTCGCCAAGCTTATGGACTACGGCAAGTTTAAATACGAACAGCAAAAGCGGGAGAGCGAGGCGCGCAAGAAGCAGAAGACGATTGAAATCAAGGAAGTGAAGTTCCGGCCCAATACCGACACGCACGACTACGATGTCAAAATGAAGAACGTCTTCAAGTTTCTGGACGCGGGCGACAAGGTGAAGGTCACGCTGCGGTTCCGCGGGCGCGAGATGGCGCATCAGAACCTGGGCCGCGATCTGCTGGAACGGGTGGCAGAAGACACCAAGGAAGTGGGCCGGGTCGAGAACTTTCCGAAGATGGAGGGCCGCCAGATGGTCATGCTGATCGGACCCCTGCCCAACAAATAGAGGTAAGAAAAACCGACAAACGCGCCGTGAAGCGGCCCTCTGATGCGCTGGCTGCGCCAGACGCTGAGAAGGCCGCCAGATGGTCATGCTGATCGGACCGCTGCCCAACACATAACCCTTGGCGAAAAGCACTCAAAAGAGCCGCGATGAGCGGGCGCATCTGAGCGCCTTCGCTTGCGCCCGCCCTGCGGCCCGATTACATTTTGAAGCAGGTTTTGAGAAAGAACGCCCCATGCCGATGCAAGCCGAGGATATTGAAGCGCTGATCCGGGAAAGCTTTCCCGACGCGCAGATCACGATCACCGACCTTGCCGGTGACGGAAATCACTACGCGGCGGAGGTGATCGACGCCTCCTTCAAAGGCCAAAATCGCGTCCAACAGCAGCGCGCCGTCTATGCCGCGCTCAAGGGCAAGATGGATGGCGCGCAGGGTGAACTTCATGCCCTGGCCCTGACCACCAAGGCGCCTGGGTGATGGAGCTTTGGCTCGCCTTCGCCGCTCTTTGCGCAGGGCTCGCCGCTTTTTTCGCGGCCCGCCCGCGCACCGGCCGGAGCTATCGCCCGCTGGCCAGCCGCCAGCCCGCACGGGCGACTGAAGAGGCGCCGGAACTGGGCACTGAAGCGCTTGATCTTGCCGAGGTTGCGCGCATCCAGCGGCGCAACGAGGCGTTGGAGCGGGGCCACACCAACTGGACGCGCGGGCGCAGCGTGCTTGGCAGCGCTGCCGCCGATACCTACATCGCGCCCTGGGCCGATGATGAGACATATGCAAAGCGGTACCGCACCGCCTACCAGAAACGCGAGGATTGAGGGACATGAGCGACGCAGCCACCCAGATCAAAGACCAGATCACAAGCAATGACGTGGTGCTTTTCATGAAGGGCACCAAGGAGATGCCGCAATGCGGGTTTTCATCCCGCGTCGCAGGCGTGCTCAATTACATGGGCGTGGATTTTTCGGACGTGAACGTGCTTGCCGATGACGACATCCGTCAGGGGATCAAGGATTTTTCCGACTGGCCCACCATCCCGCAGCTCTACGTCAAAGGCGAATTCATCGGCGGCTGCGACATTATCACAGAAATGACGCTGTCGGGCGAGCTCGACACGCTGTTTGATGACAACGGTGTGACCTACGATAAGGACGCTGCGGACAAAATCCGCGAGGCCAACGGCTGACCACCATCTGGTCTAATCGTATCAGGGCCTAAGCCTGGTCTGCCTCGTGCAGACCATCATTGACGTGGGAACGTCCCGTCTATTGCACCGCATGTGCGCGACACCCGAAGGTTCTTTCTGTCAGAGAGTTGTGCGTTTCGCGGCACGTGAAGCGCGCAGCGCACTCATTGCGATCAAGCTCAACATCGTGGCCTGCCCCACAACCAGATAAACACCCAGAGCGCCCAACCATCCGCCGCCGAGTATCATCCAGCACAGGCTGCAAAGCGCTGCAAAGCTGGTTGTCGCGACCAAGTAGGCAATGATCATGGGCTTTCCCGTCCTCCGCTTTCCGAAAACTCTAAGCGTAGGATTGAGAAAATCACGCGAAAGTTGAGAAATCGTTTAGACAAGCAAAGAAATGCTTAATTTCTCGCGAGAGTGGCGTAATCCCGCCACTACTCGCCCCATGCATGTCTAGTTTTCGCCGTTTATGAGCCCTAAAGCAGGCCCTTGGCTTTCGCCGCCACGTTTTCGGCTGTGAATCCGAACTTTTCAAAAAGCGCTTCGGCAGGGGCGGAGGCGCCAAAGCGGTCCATGCCGACGAAATCGGCCTTGTTCCACTTGCCCCGTTCGCCCATCAGCCAGCGGTCCCAGCCCATCCGCACGCCAGCCTCCACGCCCACGCGTACCGCGCCCCCGGGCAGAACGCGCCGGCGGTAAGCGTCGTCTTGTTCGGCAAAAAGCTCCATGCAGGGCATGGAGACCACGCGCGTGCCGATGCCTTCCGCTTCCAGCTGCGCGCGCGCCTCCATCGCGACATGCACCTCCGATCCGGTGGCGATCAGGATCACCCGCCGTTTGCCCGCCTGCGCATCCGCCAGGACGTAAGCGCCCTTTGCCGTCAGATTCGCATTCTTATGCTCGGCGCGCATGTGCGGCAGCCCCTGCCGCGTGAGGCTCAGCACCGATGGGCTGTCCTTCATCGTAAGCGCCAACTCCCAGCTTTCCGCCGTCTCCACCGCGTCGCAGGGCCGGAAGACATACATGTTGGGCGTTGCACGGCTGATGCACAGATGCTCGACCGGCTGGTGCGTGGGGCCATCCTCACCGAGGCCGATGCTGTCATGGGTCATCACGTAGACCACCGGCGTCTTCATCAGCGCCGACAGCCGCATCGCGGGGCGCGCATAATCGGTGAAACACATGAAGGTGCCGCCGTAGGGCCGCAGCCCGCCGTGCAGCGCAAGCCCGTTCATGGCAGAGGACATCCCGTGTTCGCGGATGCCCCAGTAGACATAGCGGCCCTTGCGGTTTTCCACGTCGAAGACGCCCAGATCCGCCGTTTTGGTGTTGTTGGAGCCGGTCAAATCCGCCGATCCGCCAATGTTCTCGGTCATCACCGGGTTCACGACCTCCAGCACCTTTTCAGAGGCTGACCGTGTGGCGAGCTTGGGCGCGGTCTCCGTCATCTGCTTTTTGAAGGCCTTGATCGTCGCGGACAGCTTGCGCGGCGCCTCGCG
>JBCCPS010000074.1:0-16229 GCA_039024775.1 Pseudomonadota bacterium | reverse complement strand
CGTTTTACGACCGATTTTGAACCGCGCTTCTTGGCCTCCGCCGGGCTTTCCATCTGTTCACAGACGGCCACGCGAAACCCTTTGCGGATGAGCGTGAGCAGATAGCCCTCCGCCGCATGCACCGGCACGCCACACATCGGGATGTCCTGGGCCTCATGCTTGCCGCGTTTGGTCAGCGCGATGTCCAGCGCTTCAGCGGCAGCGACAGCATCGTCAAAGAACATCTCATAGAAATCGCCCATCCGGTAAAACAGCAGCGCATCCGGGTGCGCGGCCTTGATCTCCAGATATTGCGCCATCATCGGCGTGATTTTCTCTGCCATCACCGCCTGTCCCCCGTGGTGTCCCACCTGATACAAAAGTGGCTGGGTCAGGGAAAGGGTTGGCGCGATTGTGCGCAGCAGCGCGGATGTCTATGACTGCGCGAAACAAAGAGAGTCCCCTACCCGTGAAAAACAATCGCATCACCGACGAGGAGGCGCTGGCCTTCCATCTTGAACCGACGCCCGGCAAGTTCGAGATCTCTGCCACCGTACCCATGACCACGCAGCGTGATTTGAGCCTTGCCTACTCTCCGGGCGTGGCGGTGCCCTGCGAGGCCATCGCCGAAGCGCCGGAGACGGCCTATGACTACACCAACAAGGGCAATCTGGTGGCTGTGATCTCCAACGGGACAGCGGTGCTGGGGCTGGGTAATCTGGGTGCGCTCGCCTCCAAACCGGTGATGGAGGGCAAGTCGGTGCTCTTCAAGCGGTTCGCGGATGTGAACTCCATCGACATCGAGCTCGACACCGAAGACACAGATGCCTTCGTGAATGCGGTCAAGCTGATGGGTCCGACCTTTGGCGGTGTCAATCTGGAGGACATCAAGGCGCCCGAGTGTTTCATCATCGAGCAGCGCTTGAAGGAAGAAATGGACATCCCGGTCTTTCACGACGACCAGCACGGCACGGCGGTGATCTGCGCGGCGGGCCTGATCAATGCGCTGCACATCTCCGGCAAGAAGATCGAGGACGTGCGCATCGTGCTCAACGGCGCCGGCGCTGCTGGGATCGCCTGTCTTGAGTTGCTCAAAACCATGGGTGCCCGGCATAACAATTGCATCATGTGCGACACCAAGGGCGTCATCTATCAGGGCCGCACGGAGGGCATGAACCAGTGGAAGTCGGCCCATGCCGCCAACACAGAGCTGCGCACGCTGGAAGAGGCGATGAAAGGTGCGGATGTCTTCTTGGGCGTCTCTGTAAAAGGGGCTGTGACGCAGGAGATGGTGCTCAGCATGGCGGATGATCCGGTGATCTTTGCCATGGCCAACCCCGATCCGGAGATCACGCCAGAAGAGGCCAAGGAGGTGCGCGCGGATGCCATCGTCGCCACCGGGCGCAGTGATTATCCCAACCAGGTCAACAATGTGCTTGGCTTTCCCTACCTCTTTCGCGGCGCGCTCGACATCCACGCGCGTGCCATCAATGACGAGATGAAGATTGCATGCGCGCATGCCCTCGCCCGTCTGGCGCGGGAAGATGTCCCCGATGAGGTCGCGATGGCCTATGGGCGCACGTTGAGCTTTGGCCGCGATTACATCATCCCCACGCCCTTTGACCCTCGGCTGATCCACGTGATTCCGCCTGCCGTTGCAAAGGCCGGGATGGACACGGGTGCCGCGCGCCGCCCGATCATCGATATGGAGGCCTACGAGGTGCGCCTGCGCTCTCGCATGGATCCCACCGCGAATATCTTGCGCGGCATCAATGCCCGCGCGCGGGCCAACCAGGCGCGGATGATCTTCGCGGAGGGCGATGACCCCAAGGTGCTGCGCGCCGCCGTGACCTATCAGCGGTCTGGACTTGGGCGGGCGCTCGTCGTGGGCCGTGCTGAGGACGTCAAGGCGAAGCTTGAAGGCGCAGGCATGGGCGATGCGGTGCGGGAGTTGGAGGTCGTGAATGCCGCCAATACCGCCCATTTAGAGACGTATAAGAACTTTCTCTATACCCGTCTGCAACGGCGCGGTTTTGACGCCAAAGACATTCACCGTCTCGCCGCGCGGGACCGGCATGTCTTTGCCGCGCTGATGTTGCAGCACGGGCATGGCGATGGGCTGGTCACTGGGGCTACGCGCAAGTCCGCGCATATTCTGGACCGGCTGAACCACGTTTTTGAGGCCAATGCCGAACACGGGGCTGCGGGCTTTACCGCGCTGCTGAGCCGGGGCCGGATCGTCTTTATCGCCGATACTTTGGTGCATGAATGGCCCGATGAGCATGACCTGGCGAACATCGCGGAAAGTGGTGCGCGCGTGGCGCGCCATATGGGGCTGGAGCCGCGGGTGGCTTTCGTCAGCTTTTCCACCTTTGGATATCCGGTGTCAGAGCGTGCCGAAAAGATGCACCTAGCCCCCCGCGTGCTCGACGGGCGCGGTGTAGATTTCGAATACGAGGGCGAGATGACGGTGGATGTGGCGCTGAATGCGACAAGCCAGGCGGCCTATCCGTTTTCACGCCTTACCGGGCCTGCGAACATCCTGATCGTCCCGGCGCGCCATTCTGCCAGCATTTCGGTGAAACTCATGCAGGAGATGGCGGGCGCGACCGTGATCGGACCGATCCTGACGGGGCTCGATAAATCGATCCAGATTTGCTCCACCACGTCGACGGCCAATGACATCCTCAACATGGCGATCCTCGCGGCCTGCAAGGTTGGCGAATGATCTGGAACTTAGGCTCTATCAACGCGGACCACTTCTATTCCGTCCCGCGCTTGCCCGGCCCGGGGGAGACGTTGGCCGCAACCGCTTTTCGCAAAGGGTTGGGCGGCAAGGGGGCCAACATGTCCGTGGCGGCTGCCCGCGCGGCGGCCCGGGTGGCGCATATCGGTGCGGTGGGGCCTGATGGCGGTTGGGCGCGGGATTTACTATTGGAATACGGCGTGGACCCGGCGATTGCTTCGGTCAAAACGCCCACGGGGCACGCCAACATCTGCATTGATCCGGCGGGGGAGAACAACATCGTTCTCTTTCCTGGTGCCAATCGAGAGATAAGCGAAGATCAGATCGGGCAGGCCCTGACCGAGGCGAGCCCGGGCGATTTTCTGTTGCTACAGAATGAGACCAACGGGCAGGCGCATGCCGCGCGCATGGCCAAGGTGCTGGGGCTGCGCGTGGTCTATGCTGCCGCACCCTTTGATCTGGATGCGGTGAAAGAGGTGATCGGCCACGTTGATCTGCTGCTTTTGAACGAGGTTGAGGCTGCGCAGCTTATCGCGGGCACCGGTAAGCCGATTGAGGAGATCGGGGTGAGGGATGTCGTGATTACGCTTGGGGCAGAGGGGTGCAAATGGGTCTCTAACACGCGCAAATCGCAGCATCTCGCCCCCGCTTACAAGGTCACGCCGGTGGATACCACGGGCGCGGGCGATACCTTCACGGGGTATCTGGTGGCAAGCCTCGACCGCGGGTTGGAGATGGAAGACGCGCTTGATCTCGCCCAACGCGCTGCGGCCCTGATGGTCATGCGGCGCGGAACGGCGGATGTGATCCCGGATCTCAAAGACATCCAGGATCACGATTTTTCGGCCTAACTTGCAAAAGGCGCTGCTGAGCCCCAGAGCTGACGCACCCTTTGGTCACGCCCGCAACGGTCGCGGTAGCGCTTGTAGGCGGTGGATTTCTTGACGGCTACGCCAACGCTTGTCACTGCAAGGCGTTCACTGCTCTTGTAGTAGTCCTGATGGTAGGCGTCCGCCGGGTAAAAGCGCGACGCATTGAGGATCGGCGTCACGACGCGCTGGCCCAAAGCGGCCTCTGCGTCAGCCTTGGCCTTTTCAGCCGCCGCGCGCTGGGCGCCATTGGCGGGGAAGATCGCGCTGCGATAGCTGTCGCCCCGGTCGCAGAACTGCCCGCCCGCATCCAGTGGGTCGATGGAGCGGAAGAACATCGCAAGGATCTGATCCCGGCTGATCACTGAATTGTCGAAGGTGATCTGCACCGCCTCATAGTGGCCGGTGCCACCCGCCACGACCTGTTTGTAGGTCGGATTGGCCTTTGAGCCTCCAGTGAAGCCCGACACCGCTTCTTTCACGCCGCGCACCTTTTCGAAATCGGCTTCCACGCACCAAAAACAGCCGCCCGCGACAGTCAGCGTTTCCGTGCCTGCTTTTGCGGCGGTGCCTTGCGCGAAGACGCCAAGCCCGATGAGCCCGGCTAGTGCGAGCGTTTTGATGTTAGCGATCTTGGACATGAGCTTTCCTCCTGATTGGCAACAGTGCTGCCTTGAAGGTGGTACGCATGCAATTCACATCCGGTTCACCTCACGCCGAGGTGACAGCAATTTACTGCCTGACGGTTTGTGTTACGAAGTCTTTTGAAGACTTCGGCCCGTTTTCTTTTAAAGAAAACGATACTGAGCAAGGAGCACCGATGCGCATCGCCATGTGGTCCGGTCCGCGCAATCTGAGCACGGCGATGATGTACAGCTTTGCCGCGCGGCCTGATTTTCGCGTGATGGACGAACCCTTCTATGCCGCCTACCTCGCCCAAGGCGGCTTTGATCATCCGATGCAGAATGAAATCCTCGCCGCGCATGAGTGCGACCCCGAAACGGTAGCGCACCGCTGCGCGACACACCCCGGCGCGCCACATCTCTACATGAAACACATGCCGCACCACATGCTGGACGGTTTTCCGATGGCTTGGGCGCGGGACTGCGTGAACATCCACCTTATCCGCCATCCCGCGCGCGTCATCGCCAGCTATGCGGCCAAGCGGGAGGCCCAGCGCCTGGCTGACATCGGGTTTGAAGATCAACTGAGGGTGTTCGAGCAATTGGGCGGCGTGGTGATCGACAGCACGGACATTCGCGCCAATCCGAAAGGGATGCTCAGCGCGCTTTGTGAGGCGATTGGACTGCCGTTTGATCCTGCGATGCTCAAATGGCCCGCCGGTCCGCGCCCGGAAGATGGGGTCTGGGCCGCCCATTGGTACGGTGCGGTGCATCAAAGCACCGGGTTTGCGGGGCCGGAGGGACCGTTGCCTCAGGTTGAGGCCCACTTGCAGCCGCTTCTGGATCAGGCCTTGCCGCTTTACGCGCAGCTGCGCGCCAGAAGCATCAACCTTTAAGCCGCTTGTCCCTTGCCGCCAGCAACTTGAGCCGCAGCGCATTTAGCTGAATGAAGCCTGCTGCGTCCTTCTGATCGTAGGCGCCAGCGTCGTCTTCGAAGGTCACATGCGCCTCAGAATAGAGCGAGTGATCGGACCAGCGGCCCACCGTGCGCGCGTGACCTTTGTAGAGCTTCAGCCGCACGGTGCCGCTTACATGGGTCTGGCTGGCGTCGATGGCCGCTTGCAGCATGGTGCGTTCCGGGCTGAACCAGAACCCGTTGTAGATGAGCTCCGCATAGCGCGGCATCAACTCGTCTTTGAGGTGCATGGCCCCACGGTCGAGCGTGATGGATTCGATTGCTCGGTGCGCCTCCAGCAGCAAGGTGCCGCCGGGGGTCTCGTAGATGCCGCGGGATTTCATTCCCACAAAGCGCCCTTCCACGAGGTCCAAACGTCCGCAGCCGTGTTTGCCGCCCAGTTCATTCAGCCGCGTCAGCAGCGCGGCGGGCGATAGCGCCTCGCCATTCACAGAAACCGCATCGCCGCGTTCGAACCCAATTTCCACGTATTCGGGCGCATCGGGTGCTTTTTCGGGATCGACGGTGCGCTGATAAACGTAATCGGGCGCGTCCATGGCGGGGTCTTCCAGCACTTTACCTTCGGAGGAGGTGTGCAGCAGGTTCGCGTCCACGCTAAAGGGCGCCTCCCCCCGTTTGTCCTTGGCGATCGGGATCTGGTTCTTTTCAGCGAAATCGATCAGCTTTGTCCGGCTCGACAGGTCCCATTCCCGCCATGGGGCGATGACCTTGATATCGGGGTTGAGCGCATAGGCCGCCAACTCAAACCGCACTTGGTCGTTGCCCTTGCCGGTGGCGCCATGGGCCACGGCATCCGCTCCCGTTTCTGCCGCGATCTCGACCAACCGTTTTGAGATCAGCGGTCGCGCGATAGAGGTGCCCAGCAGATAGAGCCCTTCGTAGACCGCATTGGCGCGGAACATCGGAAAGACAAAATCGCGGACGAATTCCTCGCGCAGGTCTTCGATGTAGATGGCGGAGGCGCCCATCATCTCCGCCTTTTGGCGGGCGGGCTCCAGTTCTTCGCCCTGGCCCAGATCGGCGGTGAAGGTCACGACCTCGCAGCCGTATTCGGTTTGCAGCCATTTGAGGATGATCGACGTATCCAGCCCGCCGGAATAGGCAAGCACGACTTTCTTTGGCGCGGACATCGGCAGGCTCCTCAGTTCAGATGGCCCGCGCGATAGCACCCGGTTAAAGCCCGTGCAAGGTTGATGCGCGCAAGGCTCTATGCCACACCTCGCGCAGCGTCTGATGGGATGATCCGGAGCGGTGGGATGAAGGGCTGGGAGATTTTCGTGCACTCTGTCAGGTTGGTGTTTTCCAACCTGCAAAGCGCGCTGCAGATCTCTCTGGTGCCCTATGCGGTCAGCAGTCTGGCCTATGCCTACCTTGGGGCAGAACCGCTGAGCTTGATCAACGCTGGGGATCCGATGGCTCTGCAACAGATTGACGGGGGCCTGGCCGCCGGGTTGATGGTCTACGCCATTGTTGGTGTCCTTGCCTCGCTTTGGATCGTGGTGGCCTGGCACCGGTTTGTGCTGCTCGAGGAATACCCCAAAACCTGGGTCCCAGGGTTTCACGGCAGCCCGGTGTTGATGTACTTCCTGAAGGGTCTGATGCTGGGTCTGATCATCACCGGTGCGGTGCTTTTGGTGATGCTCACGGTGGGCGCGGTGTTTTTGGTTGCTGGTCTCAGCCTCCTTCTCCCTTTCTTTGCCGTTGCGATGGGCGCCTACCTTTTCTATCGGTTCTGCCCCATCCTGCCCGCCGCCGCTCTGGGCAAGCAGATGAGCACCCGAGACGCCTGGGAGGCCACCAAAGGCGCGGGCCAAGACATTGCGGTTCTGGTTCTGCTGGTCGTCCTCTTTTCGGTGCTGGTGCAACTTCCCAATACGGCGGGCGGTGCGGATACCTTCATCGGGAGGACCTATTCGCTGGTCATCAACTGGATCATGATGCTGGTAGGGGCCTCCGTCCTGACGACGTTTTACGGGCACTACGTGGAAGGCCGGGGCATTGACTGACAGGGCAGAGAGATGAGTGATTTTAGAGCCAAAGCGCAGGCCGCCGAACAAGCGATGCGCGCGGTCTTTCCCGAGACCCCCTGCATGCGCAACGATCATCTGTCCGCGCGATATGACGCAGACATCTGGCTGAAGAGAGAAGACCTGAGCCCAGTCCGGTCTTACAAGCTGCGCGGGGCGTTTAATGCGATGCGCAAGGTGCTGCCGGGGGCGGAGACGTTTGTCTGTGCCTCCGCCGGCAATCACGCGCAGGGCGTTGCTTTCATGTGCAGGCATTTCGGCGTGAAAGGCGTGATTTTCATGCCCGTCACTACGCCGGAGCAGAAGATCCTCAAGACACGGATGTTTGGCGGTCAACAGGTCGAAGTGCGGCTGGTCGGTGACTACTTCGACGCCACGCTGGTCGCAGCGCAGTCCTACTGCGCGGATGAGGGCGCGCATTTCCTGTCTCCCTTTGACGATGAGGACGTGATCGAAGGCCAGGCCTCTGTCGCGGTGGAGATGGAGCGGCAGTTGGGCCGCACGCCGGATCACATCGTGCTGCCCGTGGGCGGTGGTGGCCTGTCGTCCGGTGTCTTCAGCTACTTTGGCCGCGACGCCGGCTACACCTTTGTCGAACCGGCCGGTGCGCGGTCCTTGGCGGAGGCCGTCATGGTGGGCGCGCCCACGGATGTGTCCCCGATCAATTCCTTTGTGGACGGTGCCGCGGTCGCCAAGATTGGGACGCGTACCTTTGGGCGGCTCAAGGAGGTCCTGCCGTCTGAAGTGATCGGCCTGGATGAAGACCGGGTTTGCGGCACAATCGTCGAGATGTTGAACGTTGAAGGCATTGTGTTGGAGCCTGCGGGCGCGCTGGCGATTGAGGCGCTCAATGAGGTTGCAGAGCAGGTCAGGGGCAAGACCGTTGTGGCGGTGGCTTCCGGCGGGAATTTCGATTTCGAGCGCCTGCCAGAGGTCAAGGAACGCGCGCAGCGCTACGCGGGCCGCAAGAAGTATTTCATCCTGCGCCTGCCGCAACGTCCTGGCGCGCTGCGCGATTTTCTGGACCTGTTGGGGCCCAATGACGATATCGCGCGCTTTGAATACATGAAGAAATCCGCCCGCAACTTCGGGTCGGTCCTGATCGGGATCGAGACCGACAGGTCGGAGAATTTCGCATCGCTTTTTGCCCGGCTCGATGCGGCGGATTTCACCTATACCGACATCACAAATGATGAGACCTTGGCCCAATTCGTGATCTGAGGAGCGCGCGATGAAGTTCAAAGACAGCGTTGTCGTGATCACCGGCGCAGGCAGCGGCATCGGGGCTGCTCTTGCCCGTGCTGCGGCGCAGGCCGGGGCAAAGGTCTGCGTGTCAGACCGGAACGAGAATGCCGCGCGCGCGGTCGCGGAAGAGATCGGTGCGCTGAGCATCGCTTGCGATGTGCGCGATGAAGCCACAGTGCAGGGGCTCATCGTGCAGACCCGCGACGCGCTGGGCGAGATCGATATTTTTGTCTCTAACGCCGGGCTCGGGCGGGGAGATCCCGACCACGCGGCGTCTGCGAGCAATGCGGATTGGCAGCTCAACTGGGAGGTGCATGTCATGGCGCATGTCTATGCGTGCCGCGCGTTGCTGCCCAACATGATCGAAAGGGGCGCGGGGCATTTGGTGAATGTCGCCTCCGCTGCAGGGCTGCTCAACCAAATCGGAGACGCAGCTTATTCAGCAACCAAACACGCCGCAGTGAGCTTTGCCGAGTCTCTGGCCATCACCCATGGGGAAGACGGGATCGGCGTGTCGGTTGTCTGCCCGCAGTATGTGGCAACGCCACTGATCGGCTTGTCCGACAGCGATGCGGAGGGGCGGGACACTTTGCTGACTGCAGATGACGTCGCGCAGGCGATTATCGCCGGGGTTGAGGCGGACCACTTTTTGATCTTGTCGCACCCGCAGGTGAAGGATTTCACCGGTCTGCGCGCCCAAGATCATGACCGCTGGATCTCCGGCATGCAGATGCTGCGGGCCAAAGCGAAGGAGACGCTGGGGACGGTCCAACCAGACCAGTTCTACAAGCTCATGTGATTTTCGGCTGAGCCAAGTTTTAATTGGAAAGAACCGTTGGCAAGTCCTGCAGAAATTCTGCGCGCGACGCATCATAGCTTTGCAAAATTGCCGCAAGGTCCACATCGTCCTCTTGGCCCTTTGCGCAAGACGTCTCGCCAATCTGGCAGTGGGACGAAAAATCCTCAAACCCGAGTCCCATCGCGCTGCCTTTGAGGAAGTGAAGGCTTTCTTCCAGGCTTCCATCTGGTGCGCCTTCACGCAGGCTGGTCACGGCGGCGTCGACCTCCTCCAAGAAAAGACCCACCACTTCGTCAAAGTCCTCTTCCCCAATGTCTGCGCGCAGTTCTTTAACTCGTGTCCAATCGATCACTGGGCCGCTCCTCTCACCGTGTGCGCGTGTTTTGCGGTGCATTGGTTAAGAAAACATGGGTTGGACCCTGCATTTTAAGACGATTTTGATCGTTCACCTCCGGTTAATGCCGGTCTGCGAAAGGAATGCGGACCAAAGTGGGGATGCCGAAGGCAGGCCAGTGCAGGAAACTCAGCAAGCGGTGACAGCCGCCAAACAGATCGCTCAACCGCATAAGCGGGTGCTGGTGGTGGATGACAGCCGCTTCCAAAGGCGTATCCTTGCGGCTTCTCTGAAAGGCATGGGATTTGACGTTATCGAAGCCGCGTCCGGAGAAGAGGCGCTGGAAAGCTGCCAGAAACAGTTTCCTGATCTGGTGCTGAGCGACTGGATGATGCCCGGCATGTCCGGCCTTGAGCTGTGTCAGGCATTTCGCGCGCTGTCCGGTGATCGGTTTGCCTATTTCATCATACTGACGTCCAAAAGCGAGAAAGAGGAAGTGGCGCGCGGGCTGGATGCGGGCGCGGATGACTTTCTGACCAAGCCGGTAGATCGCGCAGAGCTGCGCGCGCGGATCAACGCCGGTGAGCGGACGCTGGACATGCAGCGCGAGCTTGCGCGCAGCAATGCTTTGTTGAGCGAAACGCTCAATGAGTTGCAGGGGTTTTATAATGCGCTTGAACGGGACCTCATAGAAGCACAGAAGCTGCAGCAATCGCTCGTGCCCGAACGACACTGCGCTTTTGCACAGGCGGATCTTTCCCTTCTGTTGCGGTCAAGCGGTCACGTCGGCGGCGATCTTGTCGGGTATTTTCCGGCAGGCGATGACAAGCTGGGGCTTTTTGCGATTGATGTCTCCGGTCACGGAATCAGCTCTGCTTTGATGACAGCGCGGCTGGCTGGGTATCTTTCCGGTACATCACCTGAACAAAACATCGCGCTGATGCAGGAAGCTGATGGCAGCTACAGCGCCCGGTCTCCTGCGGCGGTTGTGACAGATCTCAATGATCTTGTGCTCGATGAGGTGCAGACCGAACACTATTTCACTTTCATGTTGTTGATCGTGGACCTGCAGTCCGGTGAGATCACGCTGTCTCAGGCGGGCCATCCTCATCCGATTATCCAAAGAGCGGATGGACGGATCGATCAGGAAGGCACCGGCGGTTTCCCTGTTGGCCTCATGTGGGGTGTCGATTTTGAGCAGTTTGAGTTGAAGCTTGCTCCGGGGGACCGTTTATTGGTCGTCTCTGACGGGGTAACGGAATGCCCCGATCCAAATGGTGAGATGCTAGATGAAGACGGGACCGCACGCATAGTGGAAGGTCTGTCGTCTTTCAAAGGACCCTCTTTCCTAGACGGGATGATAGACCAATTGACCATCTACGCTGGGAAAACCGACTTCCCTGACGATGTGTCAGCTGTGCTTTTGGAATACCGCGGCCCGGTGCCGGCAATATAGCGTTTCAGAAATAGCCGGTCCCCGTCGTTGTCGATTTGAGCAATCGCTGCGCCCGCGGTGAGCCAGCGCGGATGGTGGTCCGGTTCTTTGATGTGGGCAACTTTGCGCACGGGGTGCGCCACGTAGATATGGCAGAGCTTTTCGGCCCACAGGTCGTATTCGGGCATGAACGTGAAACGACGAAAAGCGCCCAGACGGCGGGGCCTGGCGATGCGCCATCCGGTTTCTTCGAGTACTTCGCGGTGCAGCGTCTGAATGGGGCTTTCGCCTGGGTCTATCCCGCCGCCGGGCAGCATCAGTTCGCTGTTTTCGCCGCTTTGAAAGACGGTCAGGAAACGGTCACGCAAAGGCAGTACCGCATAGGCGCCCGGTCGCATGCGGTAGGTCTTGTCCCGTCGCGGGCTTTGCCCGATCCGCCTGATCATGCGCTGCCTCTTTATCCGCTGCGGCTTGGTCCTATATAGGCTCGGTATGCCAAGTGGCGTGGCCCAAGAAAACCCCCCGAGGAAACCCAATGACGGACGGCACCCAAATCGCCTGGGACGATAGTGTCCTGCCCTTTCAGCTTGACGGCTCAGACATGCGGGGCCGGGTGGCGCGCCTGGATGGCGTGCTCGAAGGTATTCTGCGCCAGCATGACTATCCGCAACAAGTTGAGGCGTTGGTGGCGGAGATGGCGCTGCTGACCGCGCTGATTGGCCAGACGATCAAATTGCGCTGGAAGCTGTCCTTGCAAGTGCAGTCCAAGGGTGCGGTGCGCATGATTGCCACGGATTACTATGCGCCTGATGAAGAGGGCCGGTCCGCGCGGATCAGAGCCTATGCCAGCTTTGACCGCGACCGGCTGACTGATGCCAGCCCGTTTGATCAAGTGGACGAAGGGTATTTCGCCGTGATGATCGACCAGGGTGAGGGGATGACGCCTTACCAAGGGATCACGCCGCTGGCGGGAGGATCACTGGCGGCCTGCGCGGAGGCGTACTTTGCCCAGTCAGAGCAGTTGCCCACGCGTTTTGCGCTCAGCTTTGGCCGATCGACCGAAGGCGAGGGCGCGGAACACTGGCGCGCGGGTGGCGTGATGCTGCAACACATGCCAAAGGCATCGCCCTTTGCCGCGTCCGGGCAGGGCAGCGGGGAGATCCTTCAGGCCGCAGACCTTGTGGAGGGGGACGAGGGGGAGAACTGGAACCGCGTCAACATCCTGCTGGACACGGTTGAGGACCTGGAACTGATCGGCCCTTCGGTGCCGCCCACCGATCTGCTGCTGCGGCTCTTTCACGAAGAGCAACCGCGCGTCTTTGACGCGCAAGCGGTGCGTTTTGGCTGCACCTGTTCGGAGGACCGCGTGCGGCAGAGCCTGTCGATCTATTCTGCGCGCGACATTGAAAAGATGACGACGGATGAGGGGCGCGTCACTGCGGACTGCCAATTCTGCGGCGCGCATTATGACCTGGACCCAAAGTCTGTCGGGTTTGAAGCCACCACTGCCGATGGGGCCTGATCAACTGAAAAGGCTGCGCGCGTCGCTAGGGCGCGACGGTGTTGCGTCCTCCGATTTCGATCTGAACCCGGACGTGCGCCTGCCGCCCGCGCGCAAGCTGCGTCCGGCGGGCGTGCTGGCGCCGATCACTGTGGTAGAGGGGCGGCTCGAACTCATGCTGACCAAACGGTCCTCAGCGCTTAAGCATCATCCGGGGCAGATCGCCTTTCCAGGCGGCAAGCAGGATGACACGGATGCCGATGTCATCGCGGCAGCCTTGCGTGAGGCGCGCGAAGAGGTCGGCCTGCCCAGCGATCTGGTAGACGTCTTGGGCACGCTGCCCGCGCATGAGACAGTCACCGGTTTCACCGTCACACCCGTCATTGCCTTGGTGAGAGACGCCTTCGAGATCGTGCCGGAACCCGGCGAGGTGGAGGAGGTTTTCTCCGTCCCGTTGTCACATGTGCTGAACCCCGTAAACTACATCATCGAATCGCGGTACTGGCGCGGCCAGCGCAGGCACTATTACGTGGTACCCTACGGCCCCTATTACATCTGGGGCGCAACCGCGCGTATGCTGCGGGCATGGACCGAACGGCTGACATCCTGATCCCGCCTGAAACGTCCTGGCTGGCCGATCCGGACAGCCAGGCGGTTTGCGCGGTGTTGACGCGCGCAGGCTTCCGCGCGCTCTTTGTCGGGGGTTGCGTGCGGAACGCTCTGCTGGGCCGCGCGGACAGCGATATCGACATCGCCACAGATGCGCTGCCGGAAAAGGTCATGGACTTGGCCGCAGCCGCCGGGCTCAAAGCCGTGCCCACGGGAATTGACCACGGGACTGTCACGGTGGTCGCAGGCGGTAAACCGTTTGAGATCACGACCTTTCGCCGGGATGTGGAAACCGATGGCAGGCGCGCGGTTGTCGCGTTTTCCACTGACATCGCAGAGGATGCCCGCCGCCGGGATTTCACGATGAACGCGCTTTATGCAACGCCCGATGGCCGCGTCGTCGATCCGCTAGGCGGATTGCCCGATCTTCATGCCCGCCGCATCCGGTTCATCGAAAACGCAGACGCACGGATCAAAGAAGACTATCTGCGCACGCTCAGGTTCTTTCGTTTTTTCGCCTGGTACGGCGATGCGCAAGCGGGGTTCGACGCGGAGGCCCTGGACGCGATTACGCAGAATTTGCGCGGGTTAGAGACGCTTTCGGCAGAACGTGTGGGCGCAGAGATGCGCAAATTCCTCGCCGCTCCGGACCCCGCGTTTGCGCTTGCCGGGATGCGGCAGACCGGGGCGCTGGGTGTGATCCTGCCCGGCGCGGACGACCGGCTGGTGGGACTGGTCGTGGATTTTGAGGAGCGGCTGGGGCTGCACCCTGATTGGCAAACCCGGCTGCTGGCTTTGGGAGGTCAAGACGTGGTCCGCCGGCTGCGGCTGAGCCGTGCGGAAGCTAAAGCGCTGCAGACCCTCATGGATGCGTTGGAGCAGATGACCTCAGCCGAAGAAGTCGCGTATCGGCACGGGCAGGACGCAGGAGTGAGCCTGTTGCTCATGCGGGCAGCACTGGCTGAAGCGCCGCCTGATGCCGATGCTTTAGATGGCTTGCGCCGGGCGGCAGAGGCGATCTTTCCCGTCAAAGCCGCTGATCTGATGCCAGTCTTTGAGGGCCCGGCGCTGGGCGCGCAATTGGCGACGTTGGAGCGTGCCTGGATCGCCTCGCGCTTCACCGCTTCAAAGGAAGACCTGTTGTCTCGCCTCTGACGGGTCGACAATTGAGGCGTGCGGCGCTAGAAGGCAGCAGCGACGAGGAGGGATGCAAGATGTATCGCGGGATCTGGAACAGCTGAGGCTGTCAAAACCAAGACCTGAAAACGCACGCAATACGCGTGTTCGATATAAATTGCTCCGCATTCCTAAAGGCCCGCCGCCATGTTCAGATTTTTTGAAAACCTCGTCGATCCCTACACGCCCTATTCCGAAGACAACACGCCGCCGCGCAAGCTCTGGCCGTTTCTGGGGGTCTATGCGGTGCCGTTCAAAGGTGTCTTTGCCGTCACTGCCGTCATGTCCGTCCTCGCGGCGATGGTGGAGATCTGGCTGATCTGGTATGTGGGCCGGCTGGTGGACCTTCTTGGCTCTGATCCGGGTGCGTTCTGGGAAACCTACGGGGGTGAGCTGGCGCTGGTGACGGTGTTCATTCTGGTGGGCATTCCCATCATCATGGGCGTGGGCACCGCGCTGCTGAACAATACCATCCTGCCCAACGTGGGCACGCTGATCCGCTGGCGCGCGCACCGGCATGTGTTGCGGCAGTCTGTCGGCTGGTTTGAGGATGATTTCGCCGGTCGCATCGCCAACCGGATCATGCAGACCCCGCCCGCCGCGGGGGAGGTGTCTTTCCAGATCTTCGACGCGATCTCCTACTCGCTGGCCTACATGGTGGGCGCGGCGATCTTGCTGAGCACCACGGATTGGCGGCTGATGCTGCCGCTTCTGGTGTGGTTCTTCCTGTATGGTTGGCTTGTGAAGTGGACGATTGAGCGGGTGGGGCCCGCGTCTCAGGCCGCGTCAGAGGCGCGCTCGGAGGTGACGGGCCGCGTGGTGGATGCCTATACCAACATCCATTCGGTCAAGATGTTCGCCCACCACGATCTGGAGATCGGTTTCGCCCGCGAGGCGATCGAGAAATCGCGCAAGACCTTTCAGGTGGAGATGCGTATTTTCACCATCATGGATGTGAGCCTCAACCTGCTGAACGGGCTGCTGATCGTTGGCGTTGTGGGCTGGGCCATGTTCCTGTGGTCCACGGGGCAGGCGACGGTTGGCGTGGTTGCAGCGGCGGCAGCGCTCACGCTCAGGCTCAACGCGATGACGGGTTGGATCATGTGGGCGGTGTCGTCCTTCTTTCGCGAGCTTGGCGTGGTGGCCGAAGGGATGGAGACCATCGCCCAGCCCATTCGCCTGGTGGATGCCAAAGGTGCGCAGCCTCTGGCACTGACGGAAGGGCGGATCGAGGTGGAAAACCTCACCCACCACTACGGGCGAGACAGCGGCGGGTTGGAGAGCGTGCGCATGGGCGTGGCGCCGGGTGAGAAAATCGGGCTTGTGGGCCGGTCGGGCGCGGGGAAGTCCACCTTGGTCAAGCTGCTGCTGCGGTTCTACGATGCCGAAGGCGGGCGGATCACCATTGACGGGCAGGACATCACGCAGATCACACAGGACAGCCTGCGCAGCGCCATCGGTGTGGTGCAACAGGACAGCTCCCTGCTGCATCGCTCGGTGCGCGACAACATCCTTTATGGGCGTCCTGACGCGACGGAGGAGGAGATGATCGCCGCCGCCAAACAGGCGCAGGCCCATGACTTCATTCTGGGGCTTGAAGACCCCGAAGGGCGGCGTGGCTATGACGCGCGGGTGGGCGAGCGCGGCGTGAAACTGTCGGGCGGTCAACGCCAGCGGATCACGCTGGCCCGCGTGATCCTGAAGGACGCGCCGATCCTGCTGCTGGATGAGGCGACAAGCGCACTCGATTCGGAAGTGGAGGCGATCATTCAGGAAACGCTCTATGGCATGATGGCGGGCAAGACGGTGATCGCGATTGCGCACCGGCTGTCCACGATTGCCCAGATGGACCGCATTCTGGTCATGGATTACGGGCGCATCGTCGAAGAAGGCAGCCATGACGCGCTTTT
>JBCCPS010000073.1:0-16523 GCA_039024775.1 Pseudomonadota bacterium | reverse complement strand
GTCGTGTTGGCGATGCCCATCTCGCCCACCACAAGCAGATCCGCGGAAGCATCGACCTGGTCCCAGCCCGCGCGGAGTGCTGCCAAGCAGTCGTCTTCCGTCATCGCGGGCGCGGCGGTGAAATCCGCGGTTGGCCGGTCAAGCTCCAACGCCACGACGTCGAGCTTGGCGCCATTCGCGCGCGCGATCTGGTTGATCGCAGCGCCGCCCGCTTGAAAATTGTGCACCATCTGTTCGGTGACTTCCGCCGGAAAAGCAGAGACGCCGCGCGCGGCCACGCCGTGGTTGCCCGCAAAAACGATGATCTGGGGGGCAGAGATTTCCGCGTTCTCGCCGCCGCGCCAACCGCGATACCAGATCGCCATATCCTCCAACCGACCGAGCGCACCGGGCGGTTTGGTCAACTGACCGTTGTGATCGGACGCAGCGGCCGCTGCCGCGCTGTCGATGCCGGGCTGCGCGGCCAGCAGCACGCGGAAGTCGTCAAGAGAGGAAAAGGTCTGGGACATGGGCCTGCCGTTTGCGGATTGTCATTCGCGTCTCTCTAGCCCTAGCCTGAGGCCCGAGGAAAGAGGGCATTTGCGCCGCAGAGGAGCGATTTAACGATGCAGGAGATCGGGCGCGTGTTCAGAGGCACGGACATGCTGATGGCGCTGGCCTTGCTGACGCGCTTGCCGCTGCCGCATGTGTCCTTCACCGGCCGCAGCCCCGCCGCCGCCGCCTGGGCTTACCCGCTGGCGGGGCTTGTGGTCGGTGTCCTGGCTGCGGTCATGGGCGCGCTTGCGCTTTGGCTCGGTCTGCCCGAGCCGATCACCGCAGCCCTGGTGCTGGTGACGGGCGTGCTGCTGACCGGTGCGATGCATGAGGATGGGCTGGCCGATTGTGCGGACGGATTCTGGGGCGGTTGGACGGTGGAGCGCCGCTTGGAGATCATGAAAGACAGCGCCATTGGCACCTATGGCGTCATCGCCTTGACGAAGTCGTTGCTGGTGCGCTGGTCTGCGCTGACGCTCCTGATCGAGGCGGACTATTTAGCTGCGGGCGTGATCGTGGCAGCCGTGATGAGCCGCGCCACCATGGTTTGGGTCATGCGCTGGCTGCCAAACGTGCGCAAAGGGGGGCTGGCCGCGCAAACCGGGCGGCCCAGCGGGACGGCAGTCATGATCGCGGTTCTGCTTGGCATAGCGGCGCCGCTGGCGGCGCCCGGCACGCCTACGCTTACGCTTGTGGCCTGCGTGGGGCTTGCCGCAGTGGTGTGCGGGCTGATCGCGCGCGCGAAGATTGGCGGGCAGACCGGCGATGTGCTTGGGGCAACGCAGCAGGTTTGTGAGGTGACAGCGCTCGCCGTTTTTGCGGCTGCGTCAGTCTGAACCCAAGGGGAGCGAACCCGGCGCGCGCCGCGTTCGCCCACCCCATTCGTTTCTTTAGGCCGCGACGCGGCTGTCGAGCACGTCGCCCACCTGCTTGGCGGCAGCCACTTCGTCCCCGCCGCTCACGGCTGCCACTTCGCGGGTCAACCGCTCCAGCGCGGCCTCGTAGAGCTGCCGCTCTGAATAGCTCTGCTCGCGCTGATCGTCGGTTCGGTGCAGGTCGCGCACGACTTCGGCGATGGCAATCAGATCGCCTGAGTTGATCTTTTGCTCATATTCCTGCGCGCGGCGCGACCACATGGCGCGCTTGACCTTGGCCTTGCCCTTGAGCGTCTTCATCGCATGCGCGATCACGTCCGGGCTCGATAGCGCGCGCATACCAATCTCGGTTGCCTTGTGGGTGGGCACACGCAGGGTCATCTTGTCCTTCTCGAAAGAAATCACAAAAAGCTCCAGCGTGAGGCCCGCGACTTCCTGCTCTTCAATAGACACGATCTGGCCGACCCCGTGCGCGGGGTAGACGACAAATTCGTTCGGCCGGAAATCGAGCTTCTTTTTGGACATGCCTGTCTCCTATGACGCGGGGCTTTGGCCGCCGCTGTTGATCTGTTCACCTTGAAACAGCGGACAAAAGCGCCGTCGGGCATGGGGCAAAACCCTCACATCCGGCTGCGCATTGTCGGCGATGTGCTGGTGCCAGCGCTGCTGAGGCGCTGTTTCACCAAGACCCCCTGTTTCGGTCGAATACAATCATATCACAAAATTCGACCAACTGGAAGTTCAGCGCCGCATGACAGCAACTAAACGCCGAAAGATCAACAAACTAGGGGCCGTTGTGAAGGTCGCTGTGGGCGTCTGGTCCGAATCAGTCGCCCTCGCCCGGCGCCTCGGAGAAGTACTTCTCCAGCTTGTTAGGCTCCCCATCGCGTTCCTCCGCATCGGGCAGCGGATCGCGCTTCATGATGATGTTGGGCCAGACGTTCGAGTACTTGCGGTTGAATTCCACCCATTTTTCCATGTCGGGATCGGTGTCGGGGCGGATTGCATCGGCGGGGCATTCAGGCTCGCACACGCCGCAATCGATGCATTCATCCGGGTGAATCACCAGCGTGTTTTCGCCTTCATAAAAGCAATCGACCGGGCAGACCTCCACGCAGTCCGTGTATTTGCAGGCGATGCAATTGTCGGTGACGACATATGTCATGAGGCGCGCTTTTCCCGATGTCCCAAAGGCTAGCTAGAGAAGGCAGCAAGATCATTCAAGGTGGCGGTTGCGGGAAAGATCGAGCTGCCTGCGTTCTTTTTTAGAGGGTTTTCCCTTGCCGTCAAACGCGGGATTGCGCGGCACTTGCGCACGCGGTGTGGGCGGGGAGAGATCTGTATACAGCGCTTGCGCCTCGGGCGCGGGGCCGCGCCTTGTGCCAAGCGCCTCGATGCGGATCACGCGTATGTCCTTTTCCTTGGGAAAGGTCAGCACGTCGCCCGCCGCGACAGTTGCGGCCCGCTTGGAGGTGGGCGTGCCGTTTACCCGCACCTTGCCCGCGCCCACGAGTGCGGCGGCCAGCGACCGCGTTTTGAAAAACCGCGCGTACCAGAGCCATTTGTCCAGCCGCAGCTTTTCGGGCGCCGCATCCACTATTTTCCGTCCACCTATTTGCTGTCCTTGAGCCCCATCAGCGCGGCGGCAAAGGGGTTATCCGGGTCGATCTGCTTTTCCTTGCGCGGCGGTTTGGCTGAGAATTTCTGCGCCTTGCCGCCCGGCGCATCGCCCTTGCCCCGACCCTTGGCGTTCTGCGCGCCTTTGCGCGGCTTGCCCTTGCCGCGCGGCTTTTCGCCATCCCGGCGGGGGCCCCGGGTGTTGGTGCGGTTGCCGCCCCAGGTGAAGGTATAGAAGGTTTCGATCTCGGGGGCCGCGACGGCGGCATCGGGTGCGGTGCCTGGCGTGAGCTCCGGCGTGTCTGTCGGCTCGGGCGCTTGGGCCGCATCAGGTGTTGCCGCCTCCTGTGCTTGCGCGACCTCATTCACAACTTCTGCCGCGTCCTGGACAGCATCGGCGGGTGCGTCTGCATCGGGGGTGTCGATGATCCCGCCCGCTGGCGCGGTCTCCGCCGCGTCCATCACGGGCATCTCCTCCGCCGCCGCGGGGGCCGCTTCAGGCACAACCTCAGTCACGGGCTTCACTTTTTCCCGCTCGCCTTTTTCGGCGCGGTAGCCCAGGCCCTGCATCAGGTCGGCGAACTGGTCGATGGTCATGCCGGTGATCGACAGCATGTCCGCATTGGCCTCAAAACCCGCGCGCGAGTTTTCGCCGCGCAGCAGATCGGCGAGCCGTTCTAGCATGTCTATGCGGATCGCGCGGGCGCCTGCATTGCGATAGCCCGACATCGTATCGGCCCCATCAGGCGCGTCCGGGGCAACCGGTACCGTGACCAGACCAGGCGGCGGTGCTTCGGGGAACTCCGCCAGACCCTGCGAGAGCGACCACAGCACAAGTCGCAGCCGGGTGGGCGCGGGTTTGAGCAGCAGCGGCATGAAGATCGTGAACTGGCCAAAGCGCAGCCCGTGTTTGCGCAACTGCCCGCGCGCGTCCTGATCCAGTGCCTTGACCTCGCCCGCCACCTCCGCGCGGGGCAGAACGCCGAAGGCTTCGACCATGCGGAAGGCAAAGCCCTTGGCCTGAGGCATAAGCTCCTCATCGCGCGACAGCGCCAGAAGCGGCTCAAACAGGCTCGCGATCTTGCGGTCGATGAAGTGCTGGAGGCGGCGCTGGACCTTGGCGGCCACGTCCGCGCCCGCAACATCATCGACAAAAACCTCGACCTGCGGCTTCAATGGATCGCTGCCCTTGACCAGCTTACCCACCGCAGAGTTGCCCCACATGAGCCCGCCCTGCTCGGTAAAATCGATCTCCGTGTCGGGCGCGTTGTAAAAGCGGTCGGCGCGCAGGTGAAACTGAGGGGCCAAGGCCTGCAAAGACGCGCTTTTGATCGCTTTCTCTTCCGCCGCGCCCGCGCCCTTGTCGGCGCGGAATCGGAAGCCGTCGAGCTTGCCTACGTATTCGCCTTCGACCGTGACTTCACCGCTTTCGTTTACTTCGGCCACCATGGCCTCCTTCTGTCCCAGCCGGCGCATCAGAACGGAGGTGCGCCGGTCTACAAATTTCTCGGTCAGCGCAGTGTGCAGCGCGTCTGACAATCGGTCTTCTAAAGCACGGGTCACCGCGCGCCAATGGCTTTCATCCCGCGTCCAGCCCTTGCGCTGCGCGGTGTAGGTCCAGGTGCGCACGAACGCCAGCCGCTTGGACAACGCATCAATGTCGCCATCGGTTCGATCAATTCTTCTGATCTGTCCCGCCAGCCAATCCTCTCGGATCTCACCGTGCTGGTGCAGATCGATGAAAATGCTCTCCAGCAGGCTGGCGTGTTCGGCATGGCTGATGCCCCGAAAATCGGGCACCCGGCAGACATCCCACAAGAGCCGCACCGAAGGCCCGTCAGAGCAGCGGGCAAAGACCTCGTCCACCTGCCCCAGCGCCTTGAGCGCGCGCAGGTCATCCGCCTCCCGAGCGCGGATCAAGCGGTCATTGTCGGAGCGCGCCTCCAGTGTTTCGATCAACCGGTCGATGCTGCCGAACTGCAACGCATGATTGCGCCAGTTGATCTTTTGCAGCGGCGTGAAGCGGTGTTCGGTGATGGCGCTCACGACCTCTTCTTGCAGCGCGGGCGCGTCGCCCGTTACGCCAAAGGTGCCGGGTCGCGTGCCGCGCCCTGCCCGGCCCGCGATCTGGGCCAATTCATTTGGTGCAAGCGGGCGCATTCGGCGGCCGTCAAACTTGGTGAGCGATGAGAACGCCACATGATCGACATCAAGGTTGAGCCCCATGCCGATGGCATCGGTGGCGACCAGGTAATCAACGTCCCCGTTTTGATACATCGCCACCTGCGCATTGCGCGTGCGCGGGCTCAGCGCGCCCATCACAACCGCCGCTCCGCCCTTTTGGCGGCGCAAAAGCTCTGCAATCGCATAGACATTATCAACCGAAAACCCGACTATTGCACTGCGCGGCTTCATGCGGCTTATCTTTTTCTGACCTGTGTGGGTCAAATCGGACATTCTATCCCGACGCATGAACTGCACCCTGGGGATAAGTGCCGCGATGGTGCCACGCATGGTTTCCGCACCGAGGAACTGCGTCTCATGCAGACCGCGCCAGCGCAGCAGGCGGTCGGTGAAAACGTGGCCGCGTTCGAGATCGGCGCAGAGCTGGATTTCATCGACCGCGAGGAAATCGGTGCCCATCCCTTCGGGCATCGCCTCCACCGTACAGACCCAATACTGCGCGCGGGGCGGGACGATGCGTTCCTCGCCCGTCACAAGCGCCACGATGGACGGCCCGCGCAGCGCCACGATGCGGTCGTAGACTTCGCGCGCGAGCAGGCGCAGCGGCAGGCCGATCACACCGGTGCGGTGCGCCAGCATCCGCTCGATGGCGTAGGTCGTCTTGCCGGTATTGGTCGGACCGAGAACGGCCAGGACCTGACCTGAGGATGTCACTGAGAGGTTCCCGCGTTAAAGCTCGCGCCCGATGCCTTCGCGTTTGAGATAGCTCAACGCGGTGGCGGCTTCCTTGTGGTGCGGATAGATCGCCAGCACACGGCGGTAAAGCCGTGCCGCGCGGCGGTAATTTCCGAACTCCTGAAACATGACGCCAAGCCCGAAGATGGCGTTGAAGTTGTGCGGGTTGAGCGCCAGCGCCCGCTCCAGATCCGCAAGCGCGGGGCCGTAGAGATCGGCGCGAAAGAATGCCTCCGCCCGCGCGCTGTAGCCTTCGGCGAAATCCGGCGCATGGTCGGTAAGAGCGGTGAGATGCTCAATGGCCAGCGGAAAATCCTCTGCCTCCAGCGCGTCACGCCCCCGCTTGAGCAACAGGTCCATCGCGGCAGAGCCCGAGCGGGACCAAATCTGTTCCAACTCCCGCGCGATGTTTGGGGCATCCACCTCCGACGCTTCGGCGAGACGATCCAACATCTCCGGCGGCGCGGGTTCGGCGCGCGCAAAGCCGCCCGTGACAGGGCCGCCAAGCAACACTGCGGCAGCAATTGCCGTAAGGTGACGTTTGAGGTTGACGCTCATCAGCAGCATAACAAGTGTCAATGTAACAGGCTGCCGCCACAATTCCAGATGCAAGACAGCCGCAACCTTAGAAAGGTGAGAAATGAGCGATATTTTGACCGGAGCCGTCGCTGCGTTGAACGAAAAGATGGGCGGGGCGTCCTTTGACGGCACCGCCAAATTCGAGATCGAAGGCGAAGGCGCCATCATGGTCGACAGCAGCGGCGCGCGGCTGGGCGATGAGGACGCCGACGTGACGCTGAGCGCGGATGCAGAGACCATGCAGGGGATCATGGATGGCTCCACCAACCCCACTTCCGCCTTCATGAGCGGATCGCTGAAGGTCGACGGCGACATGGGCATGGCGATGAAACTGGCCTCCGTCCTGGCCTGATGGAACTGGCCCCCGCCCCCTTCTTCACGGATATCCATCCGGGACCGGCGGGCGGGGCCGCAACCTGGGCGCAGACCTCTGATGGCGTGCGCATTCGGGTGGGCCACTGGCCGCTTGAGGGCGCGCGCGGCACCGTCCTGATGTTCCCCGGGCGCACGGAATATATCGAAAAATATGGCGTCGTCGCGGCCGAGCTGGCGCGGCGGGGGCTGGCTGCGATGGCGGTGGACTGGCGTGGACAGGGGCTCGCCGATCGGCTGGCAGATGACCCCATGTTGGGGCATGTCGGGCATTTCACCGATTATCAAAAAGACGTGGCAACCCTACTGCGGGTCGCCAAGGAAATGGCGCTGCCGCGGCCCTACTTTCTGCTTGCCCATTCGATGGGCGGCTGCATCGGACTGCGCGCGGTGATGGAAGGGATGGCCGTACAGGCCGCCGCCTTCACTGGACCGATGTGGGGCATCTATATCGCGCCTCATTTGCGCCCCGTCGCGGGGCTCATGTCACGCATCATGCCGCGCATCGGGCGCGGGGAAGCCCTGCCGCCGGGCACCAAGCGGGAGCCTTACGTGCTGGCGGAGCTTTTTGAAGACAACATGTTGACCACCGATCCGGAGATGTGGCGCATGATGGGCGATCAACTGCGCGCGCACCCCGAACTTGCGCTCGGCGGCCCGAGCTTTCACTGGCTCGACCAGGCGCTACGAGAAACCAAGCATCTGGCCAGCCGCGCCGCCCCCTCCCTGCCCGCTGTGGCCTGGCTGGGCAGCAATGAGCGGATCGTGGAAAAGCAGCGGATCGGCGACCGGATGGAAGGCTGGAAGGGCGGACGGCTGGAGATCGTGGAGGGCGGAGAGCACGAGGTGCTGCTGGAAGCGCCTGATCTCAGAGCGCCGATCTACGACGGGCTCGACCGGCTTTTCAGCGCGACCGTCAGCGGCTGACTTGTTCTGGCCCGCGGCCCGGCTAGCTTTGCGCCATGGCGCGCGATCCGGTTCTCACCTTCACTGAAAACGGCATCTATTGCCCGGCGGGCGATTTCTACATCGATCCCTGGCGGCGGGTGGACCGCGCGCTGATCACCCACGGGCATGCCGATCACGCGCGCTGGGGCATGGGCAGTTACCTTGCCACCCACGCCGCGTTACCGGTCATGCGACACCGGTTGGGAGAGATCAGCGCGGAGGGCATCGATTTCGACGCGCCGCGCCAGATCGACGGCGCGCGCGTTTCGTTTCATCCCGCTGGCCACGTGCCGGGATCCGCGCAAATCCGGGTTGAGGTCGCGGGCGAGGTCTGGGTCGTCTCGGGCGATTACAAGGTGGTGGATGATGGGCTGAGCGAGGCCTTTGCCCCGGTACGCTGCCATCATTTCGTGACCGAAAGCACCTTTGGCCTGCCGATCTTTCGCTGGCAGCCGCAGGCGGAGATTGCCGCGCAGATCAACGGCTGGTGGGCGGCTTGCGCGGCGGCGGGCAAGACCGCCTTTCTGGGGGCCTATGCCCTTGGCAAGGCGCAGCGCTTGATCAGCATGCTGGACCCGGAGATTGGCCCCATCCTGACCCACGGCGCGGTGGAAAACACCAATGCGGTGCTGCGCGGTCAGGGGATTGGCCTGCCGGAAACGGTGCTGGCCAATGGGGACCTTGACCCCAAAGCCTATCCGGGCGCCATCGTGATCTCACCACCCTCCGCCCTGGGCAGCAAATGGGCACGCAAATTCGGACCCCAGGAAAGCGCCTTCGCCTCCGGCTGGATGGCGCTGCGGGGGGTGCGCAGGCGGCGCGCTGGCGACCGGGGGTTTGTCATCTCCGATCATGCGGATTGGTCCGGTCTGCTTTGGGTGATCAAAGAAACAGGTGCGGAAAACATATATGTAACACATGGTTATACAGATATCTTCATGCGATACCTGAATGATAACGGCTGGGCTGCCCAGGTGGTGCCCACACAGTTCGAAGGCGAATCCCTCGACAGTTCAGAGGCGGCGGGAGAGGCCGCATGAAGCGGTTTGCGCAGCTCTTCGAAGCGATTGATCAGAGCACGAAGACCACCGTGAAAGTCTCTGCTTTGGCTGACTATTTTGCCGATGCGGACGATGAGGACAGGCTCTGGACAGTGGCGCTTTTTTCAGGGCGCAGGCCCAAGCGCGCGGTGACGACGACGCGGCTGCGGGAATGGGCGGCGGAGGTGGCGGGCATCCCGCTGTGGCTCTTTGAGGAAAGCTACGCCATCGCGGGTGATTTGGCGGAGACGATTGCGCTGGTGCTGCCGCCTCAGCCCTCTACGGATCGGCAGACTTTAACGCAGTGGATCAATGCCTTGCGCGGCTTAGCTGCAGTAGAGGAGCCCGAGCGCCGGGCATTTGTGCTGGACGCCTGGGCCAAGCTGGGCGGGACGGAGCGGTTTTTGTTCAACAAGCTGATCACCGGCGGCTTTCGCGTCGGGATAAGCCAAAAGCTGATGACCCGGGCCTTGGCCAAGGCCACGGGGAAGCCCGAGGCGGAGCTGGCGCATCGCTTGATGGGCAACTGGCACCCCGATGACACCACGTGGCACGCGCTGATCGAGGCCGAGGATGCCAGCGCGGATGCCTCGCGGCCCTACCCGTTTTACCTTGCCTACGGCCTTGAAGACGAGCCTGAAAACCTTGGTGCGCCAGGGGATTGGCGGGCGGAGTGGAAGTGGGATGGCATCCGCGGTCAACTGATCCTGCGCGACGGGGATTACTTTGTCTGGTCGCGGGGTGAAGAGCTGATGACCGACCGCTTTCCAGAGCTTGCCCGCGCGATTGATCACTTGCCCGGCGGTATGGTGCTCGACGGTGAACTTCTCGTCTGGCGGACAGGCAATGATCACCCTGAGAGCTTTAACGCGCTGCAACCGCGCATCGGGCGCAAGACGGTGCCCAAAAAGCTGCTCAAGGAAGCACCGGTGGTGCTGCACGCCTATGATCTCTTGGAATGGGAGGGGGCTGACATCCGGCAAATGCCCTTTGCGGAGCGACGCGCGCTGCTGGAGGCGGCTTGCGGGGATCTGCCGGAGGACGCACCCGTGCGTCTGTCGCCGCAGTTGGCGTTTGAGGCGTGGGATGATCTGGCCGCCCAGCGTGCCACCGCGCGGGAGGCCCATGCCGAAGGGCTGATGCTCAAGCGGGCAGACAGCCCCTATCTGTCGGGGCGCAAGAAGGGCGATTGGTGGAAATGGAAGCTCGATCCGCTGACCATCGACGCGGTGATGATCTATGCGCAGTCGGGCTCGGGCCGGCGGGCCAACCTGTTCACCGATTTCACCTTCGCGGTGCGCAACGGCAGTGAGCTGGTGCCTTTCACCAAGGCCTATTCTGGTCTCACCGACAAGGAGTTTCGAGAGATTACAGCCTGGGTCCGCAAGAACACGCTGCAGCGTTTTGGCCCGGTCCGGCAGGTCACGCCGCACCATGTGTTCGAGATCGCCTTTGAGGGCATCCAGGCCTCCAGCCGCCATAAATCCGGCGTGGCGCTGCGCTTTCCCCGGATGAGCCGCTGGCGTCAGGACAAGCCGCTGGAGGAGGCCAACACGCTCGATGACCTCAATGAGATGCTGCGGGTCTACGGGTGAGCGGCGTCAGTCCTGAGCGGTGAGCCCGCGCAGCCTGCGCGGCGCGCGCTGTTCCTGATGCTCGCGCGGGGAGATCTGGACAAGCGAGCCGCTCATCCCGTTCATCCGAAGCCGGGTTGGCCGTTGGCGGCTCGGTTCAGGCGCCTTGATCTGGCCAAGCGTGGCCATCAGGGCGTTTAGATTTTCAACGTCCATGAGCTGCCCACTGGGGGAGGTGCCGAGCACTGCGAGGAGCGCGTTTGCGACTTCCGGGGGCATGCCGCCGGGCCCTATCCGCGCCCCGCCCTGCATCAGCGGCTGAAGATGCGCGAGGCAGTCGCTTACCGCTGCGTCGATGCTCGCGATAATCTCTTTGAGATTGTCGGGCGCGCTCGGGTCCATGCCTTGGGCAAGTGCTGTGGCGAGCGCGCTGGTCTGCGCAAATTGGTCATCGCAGGTCTCATGCGTCAGATCGGGTGCCAAGGGGGCCGCGCTGCCAACGGCAGGTTGAAAGAAGCGGGTGCCTGCGGGTTCCCTGATGGGTGATGCGGCATGGGCCTCATAGGCTGTCATCATTTTGGTCAGCGCATCGACCTCTGCGGGCGGGAGGATCTGCTTGAGCTCTTCGATGACATCCTGCGGCGACGCCCCTTGTGGGCTGAGCGGCGCGTCGGCCTGGGCGGCTGTGGCGCTGGCGGTGAGGGCCAGGGCCGTGGCGAGTAAGGTCTTGCGCATGTCGTGCTCCTTCGTCTTGCAGGGAAGGAAACGATCGCAATGTGACCTGGTCAGGGTGTCATCGTGACAAGTTTGGGAATTGTGCTTGGCGCGTTACTTGGGGTCGCGGGCGGCGTCGAGCGTCATACGCAGATCGGTTAGGACGGGCAAAATGTTCAGGAGCCTTTCGAGGTCGAAATCGGCAATCACCTGCAGCATCTCAGGCGCCATGGCCTGAATGGTGTCCTCGCGCAGCGCGCGGCCTTTGGCCGTCAGCCAGACCCGTTTGGAGCGGCCGTCATCGGGGTTGGGCCGCATCTCCACATATCCCGCCTTTTCAAGGCCTTTGAGCGTGTGGGTCATAGAGGTTTTGGGCACCTGAAACGCGCGGGCCATGTCGATGGGCATCGCGCCATCGCCCCGGTTGATCAGGTGGCTGATCACGGCGAAATGCGGTGCGATCAGACCGGGGGGCAGCCGCTCCTCCAAACGGGCGCGGCTCAATTGTTCGATGATCGCGATCTCATTGAAGATGCGAAACAGAACGGAGGGGTCCGGGCTATCCTTCAAGCAATTTCGCCTCCAACGGCCAGCGCGGGGTGCGCGGGGTAGCCGGACCATAGCCGAGCCGTGCCAGCATTTGAACCGTGTGCCCTTCGGGCGCCAGCAGCGCGTGGGCCTGGGCGTAGTGCTGCGCCATTTCGGGATATTCCTGCAGACATTGGCTGCAGGGGTGCAAGCTGAGCCCCATGCCCGTGGTGGTGAGGTTGAGCCGCAGCCAGCGCCGGCCCGCCTCGATCTGCTGGGCCTTGCTGTTGCCCGGTGAGGTCAGCACCGCATAGGCCGGGGTGGCGGCCATGACCGCGCGGTAGATCTCAACCCCCTGGGCAAAGGCGGTGCTGTCGGGATCGGCCAGTGCTTCTCGGGTCACCACACCGGCGAGCATGCCAGATTCAAGGAACGCGCCGCCCATGTCGATGCCGTCGGGGTTGGCGTTGATCTCTGCCTTGCCCATGCGCATCAGGTCGATGCTCTCCTGCATCGTATGGGCGGTATGCGTCTCCACCAGCCAGGCCTCCCAGGTGAGATCGCGCAGCGCGGCGACGGTGGGCGTGTCGGTGTAGATATCGGCCTGCAGCTCCAATTCATTGGCAAGCTGGGGCGGCACGGGGCGGTCCTCGAAGGGTTCTTTGTTGGAGCGACGGGTGAGGATATGCGCGGCCAGCGGGTCCGCGCGGCCACCCGCGCGGAAGGTGGCGCGGGCGATGGTGGCGCTTTCGGTGCCCTCGGGAAAAAGCGTGACGTCCACCGCATGGCCCGCCGCGCCCGCCGCCAGCACCATCTGTTCGATGAAGCAGCCAAAGCCGATCATCAGTTGCCGGTCGAAGGGGTCAGTTTCGGGCAGACGCTTGCTGCGGTCATGCAGGATAGTCAGCGCGTTCTCTCCCTCCAGCCGCACTTGCCAGGGCTGCAAGTTGTGCGGGTTTGGGGCAAGCAGCGCGAAGCTGAGCGCATTTTTGCGCGGGTCGGCATAGCTGCCCGCGAGCCCCCAGGGGGCCAGGGCCGCGGTGGGCGTGCGCGTGGCGACAAAGCCAGCGCCCGCACCCCCCGCCGCCAAGATTGCGCCGCCCCCGATGAGGGCCAGTGTCTTGCGTCGTGAAAGGCTCATGATCAGCTCCATTGGTTCGATATCGCACTATCTATATAGTTCGATATCGAACCAGTCAACAGGCCGCGTTGAATTTTGAGGGGGCGCTTGCTAGGCCAGACCAAAGCCAAGGGAGGGAGCGCCCATGCCGGTGATCACCAATATCGACGACCTCAAGCAAATCTACCGCAGGCGCGTGCCGCGCATGTTCTTTGACTATTGCGAATCCGGAAGTTGGACGGAGCAGACGTTCCGTGAGAATTCTTCGGACTATGAAAAGCTGCGCCTGCGCCAGCGGGTGGCGGTGGACATGACGGGCCGCAGCACGGCGAGCCAGATGGTGGGCCAGGATGTGGCGATGCCTGTGGCGCTGGCGCCGGTGGGGCTGACGGGCATGCAGCACGCGGATGGGGAGATCAAGGCGGCGAAGGCGGCCCGGGATTTCGGCGTGCCTTTCACCCTGTCCACCATGTCGATCAATTCGATTGAGGAAGTGGCGGCGGCGACCAAAGCGCCCTTTTGGTTCCAGCTTTACACGATGAAGGACATGGATTTCATCCACCGGCTGATCGATCGTGCCCGCGCGGCCTCCTGTTCGGCGCTGGTGATCACGCTAGACCTGCAAATCCTCGGCCAGCGTCACAAGGACCTCAAGAACGGGCTCTCCGCGCCGCCCAAACTGACCCCCTCCACCATCGCAAATCTTGCGACGAAATGGGGTTGGGGGCTGGAGATGCTGCGCGCAAAGCGGCGCGATTTCGGCAATATCGTGGGCCATGTGAAGGGTGTCTCTGACATGTCCAACCTGGGCGCCTGGACGGCGGAGCAATTTGACCCCGCGCTCGACTGGGACAAGGTCGCCAAGCTCAAGGAGGTTTGGGGCGGCAAGGTGATCCTCAAGGGCATTCTAGACGCCGAAGACGCCAAGATGGCGCTCAAGGTGGGGGCGGATGCGATTGTTGTCTCCAACCACGGAGGGCGGCAGCTGGACGGTGCGCTCAGCTCCATCGCGGCGCTGCCCTCCATTCTGGATGCGGTGGGTTCAGAGATCGAGGTGCATGTGGACGGCGGGATCCGGTCGGGTCAGGACGTGTTGAAGGCGGTGGCGATGGGCGCGCGCGGCACCTACATCGGGCGCGCCTTTGTGTACGGGCTGGGCGCGATGGGCCAGGCGGGGGTGACGAAGGCGCTTGAGGTCATCCGCAATGAGCTCGATATCTCGATGGCGCTGTGCGGCGAGACCTCTGTTGGCGATCTTGGGCGGCACAATCTGCTGATCCCGGAGGATTTTGAGGGGCGTTGGCAGAATTGAGGGCACGCGGCGTTTTTTGAAACGCCGGTCCGATTTCTTTTGAAGAAATCGCGGCAGCGCTCCGGGCCATGGCAGGCACAAGCGTGAGCGCCACAAGCACCAGAAACACCGCCACGCCCACAAAAGCTATCCGCAGACCGAAGCCCTGAGAGGCAAGCCCCATCAGTGGCGGCCCAAAGAAGAACGCGCCGTAGCCCAGCACGGACGCCCGGCTGATCGCGGCAAGGCGCGCTTGCGGCGGCACGGTGCGTCCCACCAGCGCCAGCGCCAGCGGCGCGACAACGGAAATGCCCAGACCGCCCAACGCAAAGCCTGCAAGCGCCACCAGCACGGACGGAGCCAGCCCGGCGAGCGCAAGCCCCGCAGCAGATACCAGCGTGGCCAGCAAGATCAGCGTGGTGTCGCGCATCACGCCCACCAGCGCCTGCCCGAAAAGCCGCCCGAACCCCATCGTGAGCCCCAAGAGCGCAGGTCCCAGCGCGCCTTCGCCCGCGCTGCCGCCCAGCGTGCGTTCCAGATGCAGCGCTGACCAGCCCTCAGAGGCGCTTTCGACCAGAAAGCCCGCCATCACCACCATGCCGATCAGGATCACGAAGACATGCGGCATCTGGCCCTGACCCAAAGCGCTGCCGCTTTCCTCCAGCGTGGGTGCGCGGTCCTTGGATTGCCAGCAGAGCACCAGCAGCACCGCGCAAAGCAGGGCAAAAATCACAGCCGTGGGCAGGGCGGCTTCGCGCAAGACCCCAGTGGCAAGCGCGGCGGCGGCATAGGCGAAGGAATAGAGCGCGTGGTTGAGGTTCATCAGCGGGCGCGCGCGCTCTTGCTCGATCTCGCTCACCCGAGCATTGATGAGCACATCCACGATGCCCGAGCCCATGGCCGCCAGCGACATGCCCAGGGCCATCACTACAACGCCCGCCGCTGTTCCGGCCGTTGTCATGCCGATGCCCACCAGCACGATCCCCACGCCCACCGCACGACCGCCAAAACGGCGGCGGCACATCGGTGCCAGCCACATCGCCGCGATGGAGCAGATCGAGGCCACGAACATCACCGCACCGTAGGCCCCGTCAGAGGCGCCAACATTGGCCTTGATATCGGGTATTTGGGCAAAGTAGGCCGCCCAGGCCACGCCGATGGCGACAAAGCCCATCAGCGGCCTGCGTGAAAGCGCGATATCGGTTTTCCAGCCCATGTCTGAGCCGTCGCAGAAGGCCTCACAAAAGCCAAGAGCCGGGGTGCGATTGTCCCTTGCGAGGGGGCTCTTTCCCGCCTATAGCCAGCACTTCACGCGGGACGACAGCCTTGGAGGCGTCCTGCCTTACACAATTGGAGAGACACATGGCCTCAGAGATTCCAGATCTTGAAGCCCAGGTACGGACGGGGACAGGCAAGGGCGCCGCTCGTCAGGCACGCCGCGACGGCATGGTACCGGGTATCGTATTTGGTGGCGACGCAGATCCGCTGCCGATCAACATTCCCTTCAACAAGCTGTTGAAGATGCTCAAGGCGGGGCGGTTCAAGTCCACGCTGTTCAACATGAAGGTGGAGGGCCACGACGACGTGCGGGTGATCTGCCGTGACGTGCAGCGCCATGTGGTCAAGGACCTGCCCACGCATGTGGATTTCATGCGCCTCAAGCGGACCTCGAAGGTGAACCTTTTCATCAACGTGGAAGTGGCCGGCGAGGACGACTGCCCCGGCCTCAAGAACGGCGGCGTGCTGACGCTGCTGCGCCCGGAAGTGGAGCTTGTCGTGACCGCGGCGGAGATCCCCGAAAGCATCACGGTGGACATCTCGGGCCTTGAGATCGGCGACAGCGCGACCATCGCCAACGTCGAACTGCCGTCGGGCGCCAAGCCTACCATCGACCGCGACTTCGTGATCGCACAGATCGCACCGCCCTCCGGGCTCGCCTCTCAGTCGGATGACGAGGACGATGGGGATGTGGCAGCGGATGAAGTGCCGACAGCGGGCGATGATGCTACCGAGGGCGACGACGCTTAAGCCGCGCCTTTTTGAGTATTGGAAAGGGGTTGCTACGGCGGCCCCTTTTGTTTTCGGGTTCAAAACATCTGCAAAAGGCCAGGGCGAAGATGGGCAGATTGGCAACATTCCACGCTTAACGGGTGGGCAGATGGCCCGCCCCCAAAGCATCCGACCCAAAACTTGAGAAAACTCGCTTCATTCAAATCGCCCGCCCAACAGGCACTGCCCTGCTGCGCCGTCCCGCCCGGTCTGGAGTAGTTCTGTTACGATGTGACCGACGGCGACCCCGTGTTCCGCCCCGGGAAAGCGACCCCGTCCGTGGGATTGGGGCGCCGTCGGTTGGCCCTGACCAGCCTGAACAGTTGCATGTGCCTTTTGAGCACGAAGACATGGACAGGATTT
>JBCCPS010000072.1:0-16783 GCA_039024775.1 Pseudomonadota bacterium | reverse complement strand
GGCAAGACTTCGCCTTGCCTCTGGTCTCTCGCGGTGCAGGCACCGCTGCCAACCCCCGGCAAGACTTCGCCTTGCCTCTGGTCTCTCGCGGTGCAGGCACCGCTGCCAACCCCCGGCAAGACTTCGCCTTGCCTCTGGTCTGGAGCCGCCTTCGCTTGAGAACGTCGTGGCAGGGATTTGGCCGATTGCCAAATGGAATCGCCGCGGGGCCCCCCGCAGGAGGGGATACGGCTATTGCATTTGGGAAGCGGACATATCTCTGCCATGAAAGGGATCAATCGAAAACGGCTCCAGACCTTCTGGCCTGGTGAGCCCTGAAGCCCTGCCCGCCTTAAAACCGCAAAACAGCCGCCCTCGGAAAAACCACCTTCACAAACGCACACCCGAAAAAATGGCATGCGGCGCAGCCGCGCAATCAGGTCACGCAAAGGTCTCCCCTGCGCACGCCGCAAAGCGGCTCACTCCGCGTAAACGCCTTCCGTCACATCCCCCGCCGCACCCACAAATCGCAACGCCGTCCCGCGCCGCTCCAGCGCGTAGCAGGCCCAAAGATCACTGGGCGGCCACATGCTGCAATAGCGGTCCTGGCGCACCGCCCAATATCCCCAGGACGGGCGGCCTGAGTCGTAAAGCGTGCGGCCTGACGCGTAAAACACCTGCGATCCGCTGGCGTAGGACAGCCGCCGTTCGGTCAGCGCCTCGGCGATTTCCGCGCCACTCAATCGCTCCCAGGCCTCCTGCGCCTGTGGCGCCCCCGCCGCCCACAGCGCCAGCCCCACCGCCAAAATCCGCATCCGCCCGCTCCCCGCTTGTTCTCAATTCAGCAGCAGTCTATTGCGCAGCGAAGACCCGCGATACTCACATTGAGGTGTGCCGATGATCCCCCGCTATTCCCGCCCCGACATGGTCCGCGTCTGGGAGCCCGCCACGAAGTTCCGCATCTGGTACGAGATTGAGGCCCACGCCTGTGACGCGATGGCCGATCTGGGCGTGATCCCGCGCGCAAACGCCGATGCCGTCTGGAAGGCCAAGGACGTCGACTTCGACGTGGCCCGGATTGATGAGATTGAAGCGGTCACCAAACATGACGTCATCGCTTTCCTGACCCATTTGGCCGAACACGTAGGAAACGATGAAGCGCGCTTCGTGCACCAGGGCATGACCAGTTCTGACGTGCTCGACACCTGTTTCAACGTGCAGCTCACGCGCGCGGCCGACATCCTGATCGCGGACGTTGAAGGACTGCTCGCCCCGCTCAAGCGCCGCGCGTACGAACACAAAGACACGCTGCGCGTTGGCCGCAGCCACGGCATTCACGCCGAACCCACCACCATGGGCCTCACCTTCGCGCGGTTCTACGCCGAGATGGACCGCAATCTCGCGCGCCTGAAAACCGCCCGCGCAGAGATCGCCACCGGGGCCATCTCCGGCGCAGTGGGCACCTTTGCCAACATCGATCCGCGTGTCGAAGAACACGTCTGCGCCAAACTGGGCCTCACCCCGGAGCCCATCTCCACCCAGGTGATCCCGCGAGACCGGCATGCGGCCTTCTTTGCCTGTCTGGGCGTCATCGCCTCTTCCATTGAGAACGTCGCCACTGAAATTCGCCACATGCAGCGCACCGAGGTGCTAGAAGGGGCGGAGTTTTTCTCCATGGGCCAGAAGGGCTCCAGCGCGATGCCGCACAAGAAAAACCCGGTGCTCACCGAAAACCTCACCGGGCTTGCGCGCATGGTCCGCTCCGCCGTGATCCCCGCGATGGAGAACGTGGCGCTCTGGCACGAACGCGATATCTCTCATTCCTCGGTCGAACGGATAATCGGGCCGGATGCCACCATCACGCTCGATTTCGCGCTCGCACGGCTGACCACCGTAATCGACAAGATGCTGATCTTCCCCGACCACATGCTGGACAACATGAACAAGTTTCCCGGCCTCGTGATGTCCCAGCGCGTGCTGCTGGCGCTGACCCAGGCGGGCGTGAGCCGGGAGGACGCGTACACGCTGGTCCAACGCAACGCGCTCAAGGTCTGGGAACACCGCACCGATTTCAAGGCGGAGCTCTTGGCCGATCCGGAGGTGACGGCCGCGCTGAGCGCGGGTGAGATAGAAGAGAAGTTCGACATGGGCTATCACACCAAACACGTCGATACGATCTTTGCCCGGGTGTTTGGGGACTAGGCACGCAAGCCGCCTGCGCAATTTTGTTGCAAAACTTCGCGTAGCAGCCGCAAGGATCGGCAAATTGCCGCACCTTGGCCTTGCGCGTTTTGAATTCGCGCGCGGCTAAGCTACCTTCTTCTGTGCAACCAAAGGAGTAAGGACATGAAACTGAAGATTGCAGTATTTTCCGCCGTGATGCTGGCGCCGACGATGAGCCTCGCGATGGGCTGTTCGCACGGTAAGGAACAGCAGGTGATGTCCTGTGCCGCCGGCACCGCCTATGACAGCGCCACAAACAGCTGCCTGCCGGTCACGACATAAGCCGAACTCAGGGCTTACCTCACCACCAAGGCGCCCTCCGGCCTCCGGGGGGCGTTTTTCATGAATAATTGGCTTGTCACACCCGCACGTGAAATAAATCTTCAAAAAAGCAAAAAAGATCGAATAAGCGGCACACCCCGCGCGTTATCTCGTCAGAACACACGCAACACAGGAGACCACCCCATGAAATACGTAGCCCTCGCCGCCGCCCTCACCCTGCCCTTCGGGCCCGTCCTTGCCGCCGGTGGCGGTGACAGCACGCCCAGCAAGCCGCAGTGCAAGAAAGGCTTCGTCTACGACGCCTCCACCAAGAAATGCCTGCAGGCCGACAGCTCCATGGACACCGACCTGCTCTATGAGACCGTGCGCCAACTGGCCTATGCGGGCCGCTATGACGATGCGCAAGAGGTGCTGGCGGTGATGCCGCAGGCCGATGACCGCACGCTCACCTATCTGGGGTTCACCACCCGCAAGATGGGCCGCGTTGAGGAAGGCATGGCCTATTACGCCCAGGCGCTTGAGGTGAACCCCGCAAACATCCTGGCACGCTCCTACATGGGGCAGGCCTTTGTCGAACAGGGCCGCATGGATGAAGCGCTCGAACAGTTGCTCAACATCCGCGCCTATGGCGGTGAAGGCACCTGGGCCGAAGCCTCGCTGAAAAAGGCGATCGCGACGGGCACGACCTACAACTACTAAGTTGGCCCAGCCTGTCTCAGCTAACACCGCCTGGCGCGCCGCCCGCGCCAGGCGTTTTATTTTGCGCCGTACCTAACCGGTTTTTCACTTTTGTCCCTTTAAGGTCCCGCCAAAGACGGGGGACCTACTGATGACCGACATGGTGCCTTTTGGCCAAATCTCCGAACCGCCCGCCCTGCCCGGCATGGGCGGCGTCGGCGGCAGCCCCTTGGGGCTCAGCCGCCGTGCCAAGGCGGCCATCGTTGTGCGGATGCTGATCAACGAAGGCGCGGACATCCCGCTTGAAGAGCTGCCGGAAGAGCTTCAGGAAAGCCTGACCAAGCAGATGGGCCAGATGCGGCTAGTGGACCGAGATACGCTCAGCAGCGTGATCGCAGAGTTCGCCGAGGAGGTGGACCGCGTGGGCCTCAGCTTTTCCGGCGGCATCGCGGGCGCGCTCACAGCGCTCGACGGCAAGATCAGCCGCCACACCGCCGAACGGCTGCGCAAGGAGGCGGGTGTGCGCCAGTTGGGCGATCCCTGGAAGCGGCTCGTGGATATGGGCGTAGACAAGCTTTTGCCCGTGATGGAACGCGAATCCGTCGAGATCGCGGCGGTGACGTTGTCCAAGTTGCCCGTGCCGATGGCGGCAGAACTGCTGGGCCGCCTGCCCGGCCCCAAGGCGCGCCAGATCACCTATGCGGTCTCGCTCACGTCCAGCGTGAGCCCGGATGCGGTGGACCGCATCGGGCTGTCATTGGCCAGCCAGCTTGATGCCGCGCCACCTACCGCCTTTGAAGGGCCCGCCGCCGAGCGGGTGGGCGCGATCCTGAACTCCTCCACCACGCTGACCCGCGACGATGTTCTGACTGGCCTGGATGAAACCGATCAAGGCTTTGCCGATGAGGTGCGCAAGGCAATCTTCACCTTCGGCAACATCCCCGCCCGCATCGCGCCGCGCGACATTCCGCGCGTGATCCGCGAGGTGGACCAGGAGGTCCTGCTCAAAGCACTGGGGGGCTGCGAAACGGCAGGTTTTGGCGCCTCTCGCGATTTTGTTCTGGAGAACATGTCCGCCCGGATGGCAGATCAGCTGCGCGAAGAGATCGAAGAACAGGGCAAGGTCAAGCCCGCCGATGCTGAAGAGGCGATGGCCGCGGTGGTTGCCACAATCCGCGACATGGAAGGCCGCGGCGATTTGCTGCTGGTGGTGGAAGAAGACGAAACCGACTGATCGTGGCGCCCCAGAGTTTTGAAAACTCTGGGCAAGGCTCTTTCAAGGGCCTTGGCAAATTCCTTTGAAAGGAATTTGCACCCCTACTTCAACCGTGCAGCTGCGAGGATCGGCCCCGCCTCCCCGCGCTGCAGGATCACCACGCAAGGCTTGTCACCCGACATGGCAGCGGACATGCGCAGCTCGGACGTACCGTCCCATTCGCCCAGAACGGTCCAACCTTCCACCACATTGGCGTATTCCAGTGTCTTGCCGCGATTCTCGCCCCGCTTGATCTCCGTGCGTTCGCGCGGGGAATAGCGCAGCATGTGCACGGTTATGGGCGCCTCCAACGCCTCCAATGCGCGCGCCTGAATGGTCAGTTCTCCGCCCGTGCGCGCGATTTCAAGGTCCACCTTGGCGGCCATCTGTGCGTGTGCCGCAATGGCCTCGCTCAGCTTCATGGGCTTTGCGCCCACGATGTCGGTCGTGCCGTTCACGATCATCTCAGGCGTATAAATCGTCCGGCGGCCGCCTTCGCGGGCGTAGGCCCGTTGCCGGTCCGCATGGGCCGAACTGCCAAAGGGGTCCTCCCAGCCGATGTAATCCCAGTAATCCACGTGCAGCGCCAGCGCTATCACGTCGTCGCGGTCCGCGAGCTCATGCAGAATGCGATCCGCAGGCGGGCAGCTGGAGCAGCCCTGCGAGGTGTAAAGCTCCACCACCACCGGGTTGTCCTGCGCCCAAAGGGGCGCGGCGAAGCCGATCACGGCGGCGCATGCGGCAAAGATGAACTGCTTCATTGGGACCTTTCCGACTGAGCCTGTGCTGAACCTCAGCTAATAGCATGCGGCTCAAATGGCCAATCAAGGTTTCGAGAGAGGCGCGTGTTTTCACGGCCAATTTTTCAGCTTAAAGCGCTTCCTGCGCTCCTTTGCATCACTCTGTTGCCTGCGCCCGCTCCAACTGCGGCAGGAAACGCTGCGCATAGTCGCTGCCAATCAGCGGCCCGGCAAAGCGAAACAGCACCCGGCCCTCGCCGTCCAGGATAAACGTCTCAGGCGGCGCGGTGACGCCCCAATCGATGGCCGTGCGGCCCCGGGGGTCAAAGCCCACGCCGGCAAAAGGGTTGCCGTCTTCGGTCAGGTAGGTCGCCGCATCGCTTTCCAAATCTCGGAAATTGATGCCCACGATGTTCACCCCCTCGCTTTGCAGCTCCAACAGTTTGGGATGCTCCGCGCGGCAGGGCGGGCACCAGCTGGCCCAGAAATTCACCAGCGTCACGTCTCCCACCGCCAGCATCTCCGCCGTGGCGGGCGCAAAGCCTTCGAGCGTCGCCGCTGGCACACCGGGCGCGGGCTGGCCGATCAGCGTGGAGGGCAGCGCATCCGGATCTTCGCGGAACATGCCGACCGCTGCCACCGCGACAAAGCCTGCGAAAACTAGCGGCGGCAGGATCATCAGCGGCCTAACCATCGCGTTCTCCTCTCCGTTCGGCTTCCCTGAGAGCGGCGCGCGCCCGCCGCCCAGCCCTCATCGTCACGCCCAACAGCACCCCCAAAAGCGCCAAAGAGACGCCGTAGGCCAGCAGCACCTCGACCGCGTATTTCCCCAGATCAGGCATTGCGCAGCCTGTCGGCCCGGCGCGTGAGCGCGGTGGTGCGGCGTTTCGCAATCTCGGTCCCCGTGCGGTAGAGCACGAGCGCCACAAAGAGCAGCGTGAACCCCGCGATGCAGATCACCAGCGGGATCCAGAAGACATCCGCGATGTTCTCCTCCTTATCGAGGCTAAGCGACGCGCCTTGATGCAAGCCCTGGTTCCAGAAAAACACCGCATAGCGCGATAGGAAAGCAAAGACCGACCCCACGAGGCAGAGCACGGAGGTCAGATCAGCCGCTGTGTCGGGGTCTTCGATCGCTTCCCAAAGCGCGATGTAGCCCAAGTAGAACAGAAACAGGATCAAAAAGGAGGTGAGCCGCGGATCCCAGGCCCACCAGGTGCCCCACATCGGCTGGCCCCAGACCGCCCCGGTGAAAAGCCCGATGAGCGTCATCACCAGGCCCACAGGCGCGGCGGCCTTGGCCGAGAGCGCGCTCACGTGGTGGCGGCGGATAAGCCAGATCAGCGATCCGGCAAACATCATGAACCAGGCGGAAATGGCCGTCCAGGCGGCAGGGACGTGCAAATAGATGATCTTGACGGTGGAGCCCTGCCGGAAGTCATCAGGCGTAAAGAAAAAGCCCCAGATGAGCCCCGGCACGATGCAGAGCGCAGCTGCCGCCCAGAACCACGGCTGCAGCCGCGCGCTCAGCGCGAGGAATTTGACCGGGTTGGCGTAGCTCCAGATCGACATGACCGCTATCTAGTCTCCCCTGCCCGCCCGCTCAATCCCAAGTGCCATCTTAGCGCAGCCCGCGCCGCAACGCCGCAGCACTGGCGAAGGGCAAAAGCGCGATGGCGCCAAGCGTGATCGCGCCCAGCAGCGCCAGCGGCGTGGCCACGTCCATGGCTTGCGCGCCGCGGCGCGCGACCTCCGCCCCGAAGATCAGCGTGGGCACGTAAAGCGGCAGCACGAGAAGCGACATCAAGAGCCCGCCGCGCTTGATGCCCACTGTGAGTGCCGCGCCAAAGGTGCCAATGACCGACAGCGCAGGCGTGCCGACGCCAAGCGACACCACAAGCCAGAAAAAGCCGTCAGCGGGCAGGTTCAGCAGCACCCCAAACAGCGGCGCGGCCAGCACCAGCGGCAGCGTCGTCGTCAGCCAATGGGCCAGCGCTTTGATGACCAATGCCCCCTCCAGCGGCAGGGGAGCCGTCAAAAGGAGCTCAAGCGTGCCGTCTTCGTAATCAAGCACGAGGATCCGGTCGAGCGACAAGAGGCAGGCCAAAAGCGCGCCGAGCCACAGCACCCCTGCCGCAATCGTGCCCAGCAACGCCTGCTGCGGACCAACAGAGAAAGGCACCAGCACCACAACGATCAAAAAGAAAGCGAGCGCCAGGCCAAAGCCACCGCCTGCGCGGAAGGCAAGCGCGATGTCACGTGTCAGGAGCGCCTTCATAGGAAGGCCTCTTCTGACGCACCCACCACCGTATCGGCTTTCGCCCTCCAAGGGCTGATATCGATGACTTTCGCCTCCACGCCGAGGTCGATGTGCGTGGCAATGAGCGCGCTGCCCCCCGACGTGAGGTGGGCGCTGAGCGTCGCGGCAAACATCGCGACCGCCGCGGTGTCGAGCGATACGGTCGGTTCATCCAAGAGCCACAGCGCGCGGCCCGCCACCAGAAGCCGCGCCAACCCCAAGCGCCGCTTTTGCCCGGCAGAGAGCGCCCCAGCAGGGCGTTCCGCAAGCGGTTCCAGGCCATAGGCCTGGAGCGCGGGCGCGATATCGCGCTGGCCAAAGATGCGCGCCCAAAAGCGCAGGTTCTCCGATACAGTGAGCGTCGATTTGATGCCATCCGCGTGGCCCGCATAGGCGGTGTCCTCTGGATCAAGGCTGATCACTCCTGCGGTTGCCGGCTGCAGCCCGGCGAGCGCGCGCAAAAGCGTGGTCTTGCCCGCCCCGTTTGGACCTCGCAGCACCGCCGCCTGCCCGCGCGCAAGGTCAAAGCGCACGCCCGTCAACACCGGCACGCCCCCCCGGGCCAAGCTCAGATCATGCACCTTTAACGTCATCCCCTGCCCTTACCCACGCGAAAGCGCCAAGAAAACCCTCTTTCAGGCACGCTTTTGGACCGACGGCCCATAGCCGTGAAGGTTGCTTTTACCCGCGCCAAATCGGCAGACCCAGCAGGGCGGAGGCGGCGATGATCATATAAGCCACCGCGCGAAAGACCTGCTCCGCCTTTGGATCAAAGAGCTTTGCACCCAGCCAATTGGCGGAGACATTGACGAGGCCCACCAGCAGCCCCAGCACCACGATGTCCCAGGCCATCAGCCCCGCAGCCAAAAGCATGGGGATCAGGATCAGGTCTATCCCCAAAAGATACAGCAGAAAATTCGCACGGATCACCTTTATGGGCAGCGTGCTTGCCATGTAAAGCATGATGACAGGCGGGCCGGGGATGCCGGAAAATCCGGTCATGAAGCCGCCCAGCGCGCCCGTGCCTACCGTAAGCGGCCGCGTCAGCTTGCCGCGATAGCGCCAGCCGGTCATCAATAGCGCAAGCAGCCCCAGCACGATGAGCGAGACCGCCCAACCGAAAACCGTCGGGTCCACCCGGGTCAGCCACCATAGTCCAGGGGGCAGCGCCAGCACCGCGCCCAGCACCAGCAGACCCACCTCGCGCGGGGCACCGTCGCGCAGGGCCGCGCGCAGGTTCGGCAGCGGGCCTAGAAGTTCCACCATCGACAGGAAGATCACCGCCTCCACCGGCGACAGTACCGCCGCCGCCGCAGGCATGATGATCATGGCGGAACCAAAGCCTGAAAACCCGCGCACCAGCCCGGCGACCGCGACCGCCAGCACCAGCCAGATCAGGCCCTCCGTCTGGAAGGCCTGCGCGAGGATGTCAGGCACCCATCCGCTCAGGCATCAATGTTGGCGTATTGGTTGCCCGCATTCGCGTCAGGCTTGGACCAGTCGCGCTTGACCCCGAAGTAGAGCAGGATCGCAGAGGCCACGAAGATCGACGAATAGGTACCGATGATCACGCCCCAGATCATCGCAAAGACAAATCCCCGGATCACGTCCCCGCCCAGCACAAAAAGCGCGATGAGCGCCAGCAGCGTTGTCACGGAGGTCATGAAGGTCCGGCTCAGCGTCTCATTGATGGAGACATTCAGCACCTCATTGAGGGGCCGTTTCTTATACTTGCGCAGGTTCTCGCGCACCCGATCAAAGACCACGACCGTGTCGTTGAGCGAATACCCCACGATCGTCAGCAGAGCGGCGATGATCGCCAGATCGAACTTGATCTGCAGCTCTGAGAATATCCCGATGGTCAGCACCACGTCATGCACCAGCGCCAGCACGGCACCCGCCGCGAATTGCCATTCGAACCGCAGCCAGATGTAGATCAGCACCGCACCGATGGCCAAAACCACCGCGATGGCCGCCGTCTGGATGAGCTCGCCCGACACCTTTGGCCCCACCGATTCCACCGAAGTGAACTTGATCTCAGGCCGCACGGTCTGGAGCGCGGCGCGGATGTCCTCCACGGTCTGCGCGGCGACCGCCTCCTGCCCCTCCTGGGCCTGGATGCGGATCATCGCCACGTTCTGATCGGCGCGAAAGTTGGGGTCGAAAACCTCCGTGATAGAGATATCGCCAAGCTCCAGCGGTGCCAGCGCATCGCGGTATTCCGCAACCACCACGGGCTGCGGGCTGTCCGTGCGGATCGTGGTGCCACCGCGGAAATCAATGCCGTAATTCAGCCCTTGCAAAAAGAAGCTCACGAAAGCCAGCACCATCATCAGGCCCGATATCCCCAGCCAGAGCTTCCAGCGGCTGAAGAAATCGAAAGAGGTGTCCTGTTTGACCAGTCTCAGACGCATTGCTTACACCTCAATCATCTTGGGACGGCGCCGTTCGAACCAGATCACGATGAAAAGCCGCGTCACAAAGATCGCCGTGAAGACGGATGTGAGGATCCCCAGCCCCAGTGTGATGGCAAAGCCGCGCACGGGGCCAGAGCCCATCGCAAAGAGGATCACCGCCGTTATAAAGGTCGTGATGTTGGCGTCCAGAATGGCGCTCAACGCCTTTTCATAACCAAGCTCGATGGCCCGGGCGGGGCCCTTGGCCGTCTTCAATTCTTCCCGAATGCGCTCGAAAATCAGCACATTGGCATCCACCGCCATGCCCACGGTCAGCACGATCCCCGCGATCCCCGGCAGCGTGAGCGTGGCCCCGATGAGGCTCAAAAGCCCGAAGATCAGCCCGATGTTGATGATGAGAGCGGCATTGGCAAAAAGCCCGAAGAGCCCGTAGCTGAGAAACATGAAGACCAGCACCGCGATGAAAGCCACGACCGTGGCGATTTGGCCCGCGTCGATGCTGTCCTGGCCCAGTTCCGGCCCGATGGTGCGTTCTTCCACAAAAGTCAGCTCCGCCGGCAGCGCGCCCGCGCGCAGAAGCACGGCCAGATTGGTGCTTTCCTCAACGGAGAAGTTGCCCGTGATGATGCCCGAACCACCGGGAATGTGGCTCTGAATGGTGGGCGCGCTTATCACCTCGTCGTCCAGCACGATGGCAAAGGGGCTGCCGATGTTCTCTGCCGTGTAGTCACCAAAAGCACGCGCGCAGGTGGTGTTGAACCGAAAACTGACCGCAGGCGCGCCGTTCTGGTCAAAAGAAGGCTGCGCGTCTACCAGGCATTCGCCGGTGACCACCGGGGCGGATTCCAGCGTGTAGAAGACGCCGGGTTCGTCGATGGAGGGCACCACCATGTTGCCCAACCCGGGATTGGCACCCGCGTCCACCCCGCGAGAGACAACCGGATTGAAGGTCAACTGAGCGGTGGTGCCGATGATCGCCTTCAGCTCACCCGCCGATCCGATGCCCGGCACCTGAATAAGGATCCGCTCCGCCCCCTGGCGCTGGATTGTTGGCTCTCGCGTGCCGACCTCGTCGATGCGCCGCCGGATGATCTCCAACGACTGCTGCATCGTGCGCTCGTCCGTCGCCTGCTTTTCAGCATCCGACAGCGTGACGGTGATCACCCCGTCCGCGCCGCTGACGTCGATGTCCGTGGCGCCCACTTCCGTGACGCTGACAACCGGCCGCGCCAGCTCCCGCGTGAGGCGCAGGGCCTCCGGCATAACGGTCGGATCCTGCAGGCGTACGCGCAGCACGTCAGGTGCTGACTCGATGCGCCGGACGGGCGTGAGGCTGCGCAGGCTGTCGCGCACCTCAGGCCAGGTCGCCTCCATCCGCGCCTCGTAGACGTCTTCAAGCTCCACATCCGCCAACAGATGCGCGCCACCGCGCAGATCGAGGCCGAGGTTCACCAGACCAGAAGGCATCCACTCGGGCCAAAGCGCGCGCTGCGCCTCCAATGGGGCGGTGCTGCCGCCAATCTCGATGGCCTTGACCGCGTCGTTGTGCTGCTCAACGGGGCCGTAAAAGGCATTCGGCAGCGCCAGCCAAAGGCCCGTCGCACAGGTCAGCACGATCAGGATACGCTTCCACAGGTCGATCTGAAGCATGGGCGCGTGGCCTTTCGCGTGTCGGTTTCAGGTGTCTGGTGAGGTTACTTGGCGGGCTCGGTCTTGCTCATCACCGTGGCGATGGTGGATTGCACCACGCGGATCTTCACGCCGTCCGCGATCTCCACCTCAAGCTCACCGTCTTCCTTGACCTTGACGACTTTGCCGATCACCCCGCCCTGGGTCACCACCTGATCACCCCGGCGCAGGGCCTCGACCATGGCCGCGTGTTCTTTGATCTTTTTCTGCTGCGGACGGATCAGCAGGAAGTACATGATCGCAAAGATCAGGATCAGGGGGACGAATTCCATTGCGGGGTGCCTTCTGCCGTTCTCTGGGTGGTTTGCCGCCGGGCGCACAGGCCCCCGCCGCAAAGTTTGGCAGAACCTATGCACCGCTGCCCCTGCGCGCAAGGCGCAAAAGGGCGCGCGCCGCCCGATTTAACGCATTGGCGCGTGCGCGTGGATTGGGCATAAGACGGCGGAACACAACCAGTCCTCAGGTGATCCCATGCACGACATCCGCGCCATCCGCGACACCCCCGATCAGCTTGACGCCGCACTGGCGCGCCGGGGCGAGCCTGCGGCATCCTCTGACGTGCTGGCGCTTGACGCCGAGCGACGCGCGCGCATCGCCGCGGCGGAAGAGGCGCAAGCCGCCCAGAACAAAGCCTCCAAAGAGGTTGGCGCGGCAAAGGCGGCGGGGAATGACGTGGAATTCGAACGCATCCGCGCGCTGGTGGGCGAAAAGAAGGCGGACGTCGCACGCCTACAATCGGAGGCCAAAGCGCTTGATACCCAGCTTACCGACATGCTCGCGCGCCTGCCCAACAGCCCCGCCGAAGACGTGCCCGACGGCGCAGATGAGGCCGACAACGTGGAGGTCAAGCGCTGGGGCACGCCGCGAGAGTTCACCTTCACACCCAAAGAACACTTCGAGATCGCGGGTGTGACACCCGGCATGGATTTTGAAACCGCCGCCAAGCTCTCCGGCAGCCGCTTCGTCGTGCTCAGCGGGGCGGTCGCGCGCATCCACCGGGCGCTGGCGCAGTTCATGATCGACATCCACGTGGATCACAATGGCCTGACGGAGGTGAACCCGCCCGTGCTGGTGAACAGCGACGCAATGTATGGCACGGACAAGCTGCCCAAATTCGCCGAAGACAGCTATCAGACGACCAATGACTGGTGGCTTGTCTCCACCTCCGAAATCCCGCTGACTTACATGCCTGCAGGCGAAATCCTGGATGAAGCCGCGCTGCCGCAACGCTATACCGCCCATACGCTCTGCTTTCGCTCAGAGGCGGGCAGCGCGGGCCGTGACACCGCGGGCATGCTGCGCCAGCACCAGTTCGAAAAAGTGGAGATGGTCTCTATCACCCACCCGGACGACAGCGAGGCGGAGCAAAAGCGCATGCTGGCCTGCGCTGAAGGCCTTCTTGAGGCGCTGGAGCTGCCCTACCGTACGGTCGTGCTGTGCACCGGAGACATGGGCTTTGGCGCGCGCCGGACCTATGACATCGAGGCCTGGCTGCCCGGCCAGAACACCTACCGCGAAATCTCCTCCGTCTCCACGACCGGCGACTTTCAGGCCCGCCGCATGAACGCCCGCTTCCGCCCCGCAGACGGCGGCAAACCGCAGTTTGTGCACACGCTCAACGGCTCAGGCCTCGCCGTGGGGCGCTGCCTGATTGCGGTTCTGGAAAACGGCCAGCAGGAAGATGGCTCCGTCACCCTGCCCGCCGCCCTCGCCCCCTACCTGGGCAACAAGACAACCCTAGACCCGGATGGCACCCTGCGGTGATTCTGCGCGGCTCAAGGATGCGAAGCACCGCGCTTGCGCGGCTTGTCCTTGAGGCGCGCGGAATCGCCTACACACTGGAGGAGGCGCGTTCAGGGCAAACTTGCCCCTGAACCGCTTCTCAGCAAGTGACCATTCCCAAGCCACCCACACCGAAGCTCACAACAATGGTGCCCCGCCAGCCCCCCGCGCCAATAATGGCGTGCGGCGCAGCCGCTCCTTTTAACAGCACCCTACCGCAACGCACGCCGGTCTCAACACAGCTTAACCTCTCCGCCTTACAACCCGCCCCGTCATGACAGCCGGGCTAAAGCACCTGTTCGGCACAATAGGATCAGAGGCGCGAAGCACTGCGTCATCCTGAGCTCAAGGTGGTGGGCCCAAGAGCCTATCTCGACGAGATCCGACAGGCGGCGCCGCCCTTTCTACCCGGCCCCATCCCAATGATACACCGCAGCACCCCGCCGGAAACCACCCGCGCGGGCGCATACCGCGTTGCACATCCCCCGAGCCACGCTACTGTCGGCCCATGTCGCAATCGATCCGCCCACTCATCGCTTCACTCACGCTCCTGCTCAGCGTCACTTTCGCCGCCTCCCCCTTCTTCGTGGAGGGCTTCAACGGGTTCCGCGCGGACCAGTTTCCGGTCCCGCAAGAGAACCCGCCCGTGACACCCGCAGGCTACGCCTTTTCAATCTGGGGCGTGATCTACGGCTGGCTGATCCTCGGCGCGGCCTGGGGGCTCTTGAGGGCCGGACGTGACGGGCAGTGGCATGACATGCGCCTGCCGCTCTGCCTCTCGCTTGGCATCGGCACCTTCTGGCTTGCAGTGGCGGTGCAAAGCCCCGTCTGGGCCAGCGTGATGATCTGGGCCATGCTGCTCTCGGCGCTGGCCGCGCTTTTTGTGGCACCGGTGCGCGACCGAAGCTGGGCTGCCTACCCCGTCGGCCTCTACGCCGGTTGGCTGTCGGCGGCCTCCTGCGTCTCGCTTGGACTTTTGGCGGCGGGCTATGGGTATCTCGACGGGCGCACGGCGGCGCTGATCTTTGTGGCGACCGCCGCCCTCATCGGCGCCTGCGTGCAGGCCGCGCTTGGCCGGACGCCCACCTACGGGATCGCGGTCATCTGGGCGCTTATTGCCGTGGTGGTCGCAAACTGGACGGACGCGCGCGATGTGGCCTGGGTCGCGATCGTCGGCGCTGGCATCGTCACGCTGGCCACCCTGCGGGCGATGCGCCCGGTCTGAGCCGGGCGGCGTTTTCTTTCAAAGAAAACGGCCCGAAGTCTTCAAAAGACTTCGCTGCCTCAGTCCCGCCGCCCCTCTTTATGTTTGCGCAGCTTGGATGGCGCGGGCTTCTTGCGCCCCTTGTACGGATTGGCCTCGTTCTGCCCGCGCATCCACAGCCGGATCGGCGTGCCCGGCATGTCGAAATCCAGCCGCAGCCCGTTCACCAAGTACCTTGAATAGGCATCCGGCACTTTGTCAGGATGGCTGCACATCACCACAAATCCAGGCGGCCGTGTCTTAGCCTGGGTCATGTAGCGCAGCTTGATGCGCTTGCCCTGGGGCGCGGGCGGCGGATGCTGCTCCAGCATGCCCGTGAGCCAGCGGTTGAGCCCCGCCGTACTGACCCGCCGGTTCCAGACGGCGTAAGCGCGCAGGATCGCCTCGTGCAACCGGTCAAGCCCCCGACCCGTTTTTGCCGACACCGTGATCAGCGGCGCGCCACGAAGTTGGGGGAGCAGCCGGTCAAACGCCTCCTTGAGACCTTTGAGCTTGGCCTGTTTGTCGGTCTCGATGTCCCACTTGTTCACCGCAACCACCACCGCGCGCCCCTCGCGCTCGGCCAGGTCGGCGATGCGCAGATCCTGTTGCTCAAAGGGGATCGCGGCATCCAGTAGCACCACGACGACCTCCGCGAATTTTACCGCGCGCAGCCCATCCGAGACGCTCAATTTCTCCAGCTTTTCCTGCACCTTGGCCTTCTTGCGCATGCCCGCGGTATCGAAAATGCGCATCGGCGTGCCCGACCACGTTGTGCGCAGCGAAATCGCATCCCGCGTGATCCCCGCCTCGGGCCCCGTGAGCAAGCGGTCCTCGCCCAGGATCTGATTGATCAGCGTGGATTTTCCCGCATTGGGCCGCCCCACCACGGCCACCTGCAAGGGCTTGGCCACCGTCGGTTGCGGCGCCTCATCGGAGGTCTCCCCCTCCTCTTCATCCAGATCGACGTCCGTTTCCGGCGCCTCCTCCGCCGCGGCCTGGGCAAAGCCATCCGCCAGCGGCATCAGCGAGTTGTAAAGGTCTGTGAGCCCCTCTCCATGTTCCGCCGACAGCGCGATGGGATCACCCAGGCCCAGCGTATAGGCCTCGATCACGCCTGCCTCGCCCGCGCGGCCTTCGGCCTTGTTGGCGGCCAAAAGCACGTGGCGGGCGCGTTTGCGCAGGATATCGGCAAAGACCAGATCAGAGGGCGTGATCCCAACGCGCGCATCCACCAGAAAGAGGCAGACATCCGCCATGTCCACCGCCCGCTCGGTCAGCCGCCGCATCCGGCCCTGAAGGCTGTCGTCAGTCACCTCCTCAAGACCCGCGGTGTCGATCACGGTAAAGCGCAGGTCTGCCAGCCGCCCCGCCCCTTCGCGCAGGTCGCGGGTCACGCCCGGCTGGTCATCCACCAGCGCCAGCCGTTTGCCGACAAGCCGGTTGAACAGCGTGGATTTGCCCACGTTTGGGCGGCCCACAATGGCAAGGGTGAAAGACATCTGAGAGGCTCCAAAAGCGCAAGGCTGCGCTTTAGCCCATCAGCGGAAGGCGTGCAATTGGCCTTTGGCCGACACGACATAGAGCGTACCGCCCGCCACCGCAGGCGCGGTCGTGGCACCGCCCGGCACTTCCGTGGTGCCCAAAAGCGCGCCATCGGTGGGGCTGTAGCTGCGCATCAGCCCGTCGTTGGAGACGATGATGATCCGCCCGCCCGCCAGCACGGGGCCGTAATGCGCCACGATCTCGGACTGCCTGCGCGGGCGTTCCTTGACGAAGTTGGGCAGGGCCACGCCCCAGATGCGGCTGCCGTCGGAGGCGTCGAGCCGCACCAGTTCATTCAGATCCGTGATCGCAAAAAGGCTGCCGCCCACCGGCCAGACCGGGCCGATGGCCCCATCCCGCGCGGTCCAGAGCTTGCGGCCCGACCCGATGTCGAGCGCCGAAAGCCGCCCCGACTGGTTGCCCACGAACACCCGGTTGCCAGATACGACGGGCGCGCTGGTCACGTCCGAGATGAGCGAACCCGCCCGCCCCGGCCTGCGGCCCACGACGGAGGTGGTCCAGCGCTGCAATCCGCCGCGCCGCAGCACGCCGCGCACCTCACCCGATCCAAAGGCAAAGATCGCATATTGCCCCGTCAAAGCAGGCGCAGGCGCACCGATCACATTGCGAAAGCTGGCGCTTGTCGTGGTT
>JBCCPS010000071.1:0-16958 GCA_039024775.1 Pseudomonadota bacterium | reverse complement strand
GGCGTGATGATATGCGCCTCGGTGCCGTAGCCGATGGTGGCGGCCAGCGGCTGACCCGCCAGCATGTGTGCGCCATCAAGCGTGCCGTCGATCACACCGTCCAAAAGCACTTTCCAGTTGGCCTGCGCCTCCAGCGTGACGAAAAGCCCTTCGTCGAGGAAGTAGCCATTCTCATAAGCCACGGCGAGCGGCGCCATGTCGGTCAGTTTGATAAAACCGAACGTCAGTTCGTCTTTTTCCAGATCGAGCAGCTCTGCAAAGCTGGGCGCGGCGAGCAGGCTGAACGCTGCGGCCGCGAGGGAGGTCCTGGCAATCATCAAGTGTGTCCTTTCATCAGTGGCGCGGAAGGGAGGGTGCGCCAAACAAAAAAGCCGCGTGAACCGGACGATCGTAAGTCGTCGGTGCATCAGCGGCTTTGCTAAGGGATGTGCCCGCTCAGTCGGGCGATTGGGAGGAGTAGAGCGACGCTGCTCTGCAGCAAACCTGCATTAAAGTGTGAGCAAGTTCCAAGAAAATTGTGCGCGAAACCGTGTTTCTCCCGCCGCGCGCAGATCAACGCCTAAAATTCGAGCGTTCCGTCGTCAGCGGCTCAAAACTCTTGCCGTCAAAAAACTGATTGCGCGCCAATGTCAGCGGTGCGCCGATGGAACCGGCTGTCATTGGCACGGCCACCGCCCCCTCCACTTTGGCACTTGCAGAGGGGAGATTCGGTGCCGTTCCCGCCAGCGCCTGCCGGAAGATGTCCGACCGGAATGTGGACCGCGCGGCCTTGGCGCTTTCCACCGGGTCAAGTCCTGTGCGCATCGCCAATTGGCTGCCGATCCATTCTGCCTGGCTGACCCAAGGGAAGGTCGCGCTGCCCTCGAAAAACTCGACAAAACCTTGCGTCTCCCGCAGCGCGCCGCCCTTGGAGATGACGAACTGCCCAGTGAGCGCGTGCTCCAAAAGCTCGGGGGGCAGATTGAGATAGTGCTGCTGGCTCAGAATTTCGGGTACAATTGCAGTGTGCAGCCGCGCGGCCAACCAGCGCGCGGCACGCCAAAGCGCGCGCGTCAGCCGCTGCGCCGTCTCGGCGTTCTCCTGTGTCCAATCGGCACGCACCGCGAGCACTTTTTCAGGCGCAAAGGACCAGATCGCCGAACAGGGCAGCAAAAGCTTGCCCACGCCCGCCTCCACCGACCGCGAGCCCCAAGGCTCGCCCACACAAAAGGCGTCAAGCTCTCCCGCCTCGAGCGCATCGGCCATCTGCGCGGGCGGTACCGTACGCACGGTGACCTCTTGCGGGGCCGGCAGACCGAGCGCTGACAGCCAGTAATACACAAGCTCCGCATGCATCGAGAACGGGAAGGGCACACCGATGCGCAGCCGGTCCCGCTTTGCCGCGATCAGCGCCTTGCCCGCCGCCCGTGCATCGGCAAAAGCAAAATCATGGGTCTGCATCCGCTCCGCCATGTCGCTGGACACGCCGATGACATTGCCATTGATCGACAACACCGACAGCGCGTGCAACACGCTGGCCGTGCCCCCGAGCCCAAGCGCGCTGGCCACCGGCACGCAGGCCAGCATGTGGGCCGCGTCAAGCTGTCCGAAACAGAGCGCATCGCGCAGGCTCGACCAGGACGGATAGGACCGCAGGTGCAGATCCAGGCCCTCTTCGCGCGCAAAGCCCATCTCGTAACAGCAAATCAGCGGTGCGGCATCTACCAGCGGGATAAACCCAAGGTCGATGCGTGTGAGGTTCATGACAAGAGCCCCGCGGTCGCGACCAAGGCCGCCGCGACCTCTGCGATGCGTTTGCTTTGATCCATCGCCGCACTGCGCAACAAGGCATAGGCCTCGTCCTCGGACACGCCGCGGGCTTTCATCACGATGCCCTTTGCGCGGTCAATGACCTTCCGTTCTTCCAACGCGCGCTTGGTCTCCGCCAATTCATTGCGCATGCGTTGGATCATGCGAAACCGCGCGATGGCCGCGTCCATAATGGGTTTCACCCGGTCCGACCGCAGACCGTCCACCACGTAGGCCGACACGCCCGCCTCAATCGCGGCGGCGGTCAGCTGATCGTCTGAGCGATCCACGAACATCGCCACAGGCCGCTCCAACGGGCCGGAGGCCAGCGCCATTTCCTCCAACGTGTCGCGGGACGGGTTCGCCATGTCGATCAGCACCACATCGGGCGCAAAGGAGGCAATATGCCGGGCAATGCTCGATGGCTCAGCGATGACTTTTATATTGTCAAAGCCCGCGTCCCCCAGACTGTCCGCGATTTGCAGCGCCCTTTCGCGGTCCGGCTCAACGATCATGATGGCAAGGTCAGTGTTCACGCTTTCTGAATTGCCGCGCCGCCGCGACCACGCAAGAGCGCGCGGCACATTTTGCGCCGCGGACCCGCGCCCTTGCTTGGTTTTTGAGCATTCCCGCCCACGAAGCCGCTGACTTCAGTAGACATCTCGCTGATAGCGGTGATCCGCCGACATCGCATCAAGGTAGGCCTTTGCCGCCGCTTCATCGCCGCTTATGCCCTTCTCAATGACGTCCAAAAGCGCCTTTTCCACGTCTGCCGCCATGCGCGAGGCGTCCCCGCAGATGTAGATGGCAGCACCCTCTTCTAACCATGCAAAGACTTCCTCCGCGCGCTGCGCGATCAGCGTCTGGACATAGACCTTGTCCGCGCCATCCCGCGACCAGGCGAGCGAAAGCTCATTGATCAGGCCGCTCTCGGCCCAGCGCTCGATCTCATCGCGGTAAAGGTAATCGCAGGCCGCGTGCTGATCGCCGAAAAAGAGCCAGTTCTTGCCCGTGGCCCCCCGCGCCTCCCGCTCTTCCAGAAACGCCCGGAACGGCGCGATGCCAGTACCTGGGCCGATCATGATGAGCGGCGTCGTGTCATCGGCAGGCAGGTGAAAATGCGCGGACTTTTGCACGTAGATGCCCAGCATTCCGCCCTCCGCGAGCCGGTCCCCCAGATGTGTGGACGCGACCCCCTTGCAGGCGCGCCCATTGAGATCATAGCGCACCTCGCCCACGGTCAGATGCACCTCGCCCGGGTGCGCCTTGGGGCTGGAGGCAATGGAATAGAGCCGCGGCTGCAAGGGGCGCAAAGCGCTAGCGAGCGTTTGCGCGTCCACTGGGCCAACGGCCTGCAAAACATCCAGTACCTGCGCACCCTCAGGGGCCTCCGACAGGCCAAGCGCTGTCAGCGTGTTGGGCGTGACAGTGACGATATCGAGCCGCGTCGACAGCGCCGCGCGCAACCGTGCCGGGCCTGATTTCAGCTCGATCGCCTCCTTGCCCGTCAGACCCGCGGCCCGCAGGATATCCGCCACATCATCTGCGCAATTGACGGGCCAGACGCCCAGCGCATCGCCCGCGTCATAGTCAAGGTCCGCACCGCCGCCCGCGAGCGATATCTCAATGTGGTTCACGCATTTCGCGCTGTCCTCCCCGCTCAGCTTTTCGCTGGCCAGCAGGGACGCCATGAAGGGGCGGTTTTTATCAAACGCGGGCACAGGCTCCGCGTCGATGACCACGGGTGCCGCCGCACTGCCCGCACTGGCGGCGGCAAAGGGCTCGGAGGCGAAAACAGCCGTTTTCCAAGCGTCAAAGTCGTCGTCAAAGTCCACATCGCAGAGCACCGCATCCACCACCCGCGTCGCACCAAGCGCCGCCAAGCGCGCGTCGATGTCTGCGGCGCATTTGTTGAAATCGGCATAGCTCGTATCGCCCAACCCGCAGACGGAATAGTGCAGGCTGGCGGGCAGGGCCGGGCAGTCGTCGGCCATCAGCGCAGCAAAGAACTTGGCGGCATTGTCAGGCGGCTCACCCTCGCCAAAGGTAGAGACCACAAGCGTGACATGCCCCATTCCGGCCAAATCGGCGGGGGTGATGTCATCCAAGACCTGAATCTGTGCTTCAAACCCTTGAGAAGGCGAAAATTTCCGTAAGGCTTTGGACAGCGTTTCGCAGTTGCCCGACTGCGAGCCATAAAGCACATGCACAGGCGCCAGTTGCACAGCCTCCTCTGCCCCACCCGCTGCTGCAGAGGCGGCAATTGCGGACAGCCCGGTCAAAAGACCATTGAGCCACTGGCGTTGGGCGTCGTCAAAAGGTGCGTCGGCGGGGACAAGCTCCACCTGCGGCTCAGACGCAGAGATGGCAGCTTCAATCGTCTTGGCAATCAGTGGCGTGGGTGCATTCATGGCCCGGCTCCTCTAGGCAGCGGTTTGCAAGTCTTGGGGCAGAAGGGTGCGCAGCTCTGCGTCGTCCAGACGGCGGGAAAACTGCAAAAAGGTCTCACCCTCGGCGCGGCGGCTCAGGTATTGCCCGATGATGTGGTCGATGATGTCGTGGATGTCGGCGGCTGCGACGGGCCCAATGAGGGGCCTTGCCAGGCCCTGATCCAGATCAGACCCGCCCCCGATCACGATCTGATAGCCTTCGCCGCCGCCCGGGGCTGCGGCACCCATCAGACCGATATCGCCAATGTAATGCTGCGCGCAGGAATTGTTACAGCCCGTCAGATGGATGTTGATCGGACTGTCCAGCGTGTGCCGCGCTTCCAGATGGCGCACAAGGTCTAGCGCGTCCTGCTTGGTATAGGCGGCGGCGAATTTGCAGCCCCATTTGCCGGTGCAGGCGACAGCGCCCGCAGCAAAGGCGGAGGCGCGGGTGAACATGCCCGCCGCCTCGATCTCCGCGCAGGCCGCTTCGACGTCTTTGTCGGCGACAAAGGGAATGAGCGGGTTCTGCCAGACTGTCAGCCGGATATCGCCCGCGCCATAGGTCTGAGCCACCTGCGCCAGCACGCGCATCTGATCGGCTGAGAGCTTCCCCAGCTCCAAAGCCACGCCGATGTAATTCATGCCGGGCTGGGACTGGGGATGCACGCCGATGTGACCCTGCCGGTCGATGGGCGTGCGCGGCCGGTCGAACTTGGCATCAAGCCGGGTAAGCATGATCGGGGTGGGAAAGCTGTCCAGCTTCTCCTGTGAGCGGGCGATAAACCACTCAACCCCTTCTTTTTCCAACAGATACTTCAGCCGCGCCTTCTTGCGGTTGGTCCTGTCGCCGTGTTCCACGAAGACGCGCAGCATCGCCTCTGCCACGTCCACCGTCTCTTCGGGGCGGCACAAAAGCCCGGTGTCGCGGGCGAAATCCTTGTGACCGGTGATCCCGCCCAGGGCGATGCGGCACCAGATGCCCGGCTCCACACCCTGATCATTGTCTTCGACCACCACGGCCAGAAAACCGATGTCGTTGGTGTCTGACAGGCAGGACAGCCTGCCCGCATTGTCGAAGGAGATGTTGAACTTGCGCGGGATCCCCTGCAGTTCACGGCTGCGCAGGATGCGCATGGACAGGCGTTTGGCCTGGGGCGTCATGTCGATCAGCTCGTCCACGTCAAAGCCGGCGGAGGGCGTGACCGTGAGGTTGCGCGCGCTGTCGGCGCCCGTGCCTTGCGCGGTGAGCGCGGCGGTTTCCATGCGCGCGATCAGGTCGATCACGCTGCGCGGCTTGATCTCCCGCAATTGCAGCGAACCCCGGGTGGTCACGTGGGAATAGCCGCCCGCGAAATCATCCGCGCAGGAGGCCAGCACGTGCATCTGCTGGGCTGTCAGCACACAGGCAGGCGCGCGCAGCCGCATCATATAGCCGGGGCTGTTGGGTGTGACGTTGAAAAAGCCGAGGTGGCGCAGCAGGAACTGGTCCAGCCCTTCGGCCATCTCATCCTTGGCTGTCCACTGTTCAAGCTGCTGCCAGATATCCAGCGGATGCTGCTGATGCTTGCGCAGCTCCTCCTTGCAAAGGTCTTCGAGCGGCACGCCATAGACGGTTTCTTCCACCGGCGCGGCGCCCGCCGTGCCGTCCGCTGCGGTCGCGAAAGCCCGGTGCAGGTTCATGTCCATGATGATGCGAGCGAGATAGGCCTGCTGTTCGCGCGTGAAACCGGGCTTGTCTGACGGCATGCCACTTTCCTCAGGTCAAAATTGGCCGTGCGCGTGGGTCACGGCGGCAATCTAGGGGTGAGGAAGCTCATCGGTGGGCTTCGTAGAGACGCGCAGGAAGCGCACGGCAGCGTTGCCTTGCTCGTTAGTGTAGTACTGGCGCGCTCAAATCAACCATCTTGCTGCGCTGCAGCCAAAAGCGCGCGGATTTCCGGGATACTTTGCCTAGATTTCAGGCGAAAGTCTGCGGCTAACCATCCAGCAACTTGTTGTCAGGCGCTAGCCGCCGACATTGGCAGGGCGATCATCCGGGTTGCAAGCGCCTCCAGATCGGCCTCGCCCACCGCGCAAATGGCATTCCGCGCCATACCGATGTTGGCCGGGTTTTGCATCTCGCGCGCGAGATCGCCCGCTGTGACGTCCGCGCATTCCACGGGCAAGGCGCCCGCGATCTGACAGGCGCGCATCAGGCCCACGTAAGCCTCCGGCAGCGCCTCCGCCGTCGCCAAGCCGCCCAGCGCCTGGGACGCGCGGGCATAAAGCGCCGCGCCCTCGGGTTGCGCCACAAGCCAGGGCAGGCTGACCTCCAGCGCGAGCCCCGTGGCCAGCCCGTGGTGCACCCGCGCCAGAGAGCCCAGCGCATGGCTGATGTTATGGCCCATGTGCGTGTTGCAAATGTGCAGCGCGAGCCCCGCGACCATGCTGCCCCAGAGCACCTGGCCGCGCAGCGCGATATCCGCGCCATCGGCGACCGCACGCGGCAGCGCATCGCTCAGCAGGCGCAGCGCTTCGAGCCCATACATCAGACCTGCCGGGCTGGTGTTTTTCGCCGTCACCCCCTCCAGCGCGTGGGCCACCGCATCGATACCGGTCCATGCGGTCAGGTGGGGCGGCAGGCTGAGCGTAAGCTCGGGGTCCAGGATGGCCTGCGCGAACATCAGTTCTTCGCCCCAGAACCAGATCTTTGCCCCCTCCGCAGTGGAGATCACGGAGGTGCGCGTGACCTCCGAACCGGTCCCTGCGGTTGTGGGCACGGCAATCGCAGGTAGGCCTTCTTTGGGCAGGGGCTGGGCAGCGAGCGCGAAATCATGGGCGGGCTGACCGCTGGGTGCAATCGCCGCGACCAGTTTGGCCGCGTCCATCGCAGCGCCCCCGCCGAGGCCCACGATCACGCCCGCGCCAAGCGCGCGCGCCTGTGCGGCCAGCGTGTCGACCAATGCCTCCTTGGGCTCGCCCGACACCTCTGCTGCGATCTCCACCGCAAGTCCCGTTTTTGCGAAGTGACCTGAGAGCGTCTCAGTTACGCCCAGATCAGCGAGCACCGCATCCGCAATGACCAAAACCGGCCCATCGCCAAGGGCCGCAGCCAATTCGGGCAGCTTGCTCAGGCGCCCCGCGCCAAAGGTCACCGGTGGGACCCGTCCCATGTTGAATGTCTGCATGATCTGCCCCCCTTTCGCGCCTCTTCGCTGCTAGACGAGCAAAGGGTGTTTCGCAATCTTTAATGCTGCGATATCTGCTGTGCCGACAAAAGCCACCGACGGATGAGACCAAACCAATATGACCGACCGAAACTATGAACCAATGACCAAGGCCGAGGTGGTGACCGCCCAGCGGGCCTGGGCGCGCTGCGTGACCGAACAGGACGTGGACGCCCTGCTGGCCCTCTATGACTTTGGCGACCCGGACGCGCCCGTGCTGTTCAAACCCACGCTGGCGGATGTCATCCGCCTGGATGCCAAGGGCGCGCGAGCCTATTTCGTGGGCGGCGACCCGGATTATCCGCAGGACAACGGCTTTTTGAAGAACGGTTGGAAGAACGTCGAGTTTCAAAGCGCGGTTGGCCCGATCCTCAAAGCAGGTGGGCTGGGATACAAGGACATGGGCCACTACACATTCGTGGACGGCGCGGGCAATGCGACGCGCGCCGATTACACTTTCGCCTATCACAAGCTCGACGGGCGGGTGCTGATTTCCTTGCATCACTCGTCCCTTACCTGGCTGCCGCCGGTGAGCGCATGATGGGGCGAAGATGACCCAAGCGCCGCTGCCTGTTACGCTGCTGACCGGATTTCTGGGCGCGGGCAAGACCACCCTGCTCAACGCCGTTTTGTCTGACGCAAGCGCCGGGCGGGCGGCGGTGATCGTGAATGAGTTTGGTGAGGCGGGTCTCGACCAAGACCTTATCGCCGAGACCAGCGATGACGTCGTGCTGATGTCCTCGGGGTGTTTGTGCTGTTCCGTCCGGGGCGAGCTGTCGGAGACCATCCTGCGTCTCCTCGACAAGCGCGAGGCGGGCGACATCGGTTTTGACCGCATCGTGACCGAGACCACCGGCCTGGCCGATCCCGGGCCGATCATCCAGGTGCTGATCGCGGACCGCGATCTGGCGGCGGTGACGCGGCTCGATGGGGTCGTCGTGGTGGCGGATGCGGTGCACGGGATGGACACGCTCGACCGCCAGTTCGAAGCCGTCTCCCAAGCGGTGAGCGCCGATCTGATCGTGCTGAGCAAGACAGACGTGGCGGAACCAGATGCCATAACCACGTTGGAGACGCGTCTGCGCGCGCTCAACCCCACCGCGCGCATGCTGCAGGCGGTGCGCGGCGCGCAAGTGCACCATGAGATGTGGAACCTCTCTGGCGTGCGCCACGGGATCAAACCGGCCGAAGCGCTCAGCTGGCTTCAGCCGGCTGCCGCCCCTGCGCCGCCCTCGCCTTTGGAAAACCTCTCGGGCCTGGGCAAGACGCCCACCGGCAAAGTCACCTTTTCACCCCATGACAAGCGCATTCAAAGCGTCTCCGTCACGATCGACCAACCGATCACGGGCAAGCTTTTCGACAGCTGGCTCAATGAGCTGGTGGCCCTGCGCGGGCCGAACCTGCTGCGCATGAAAGGGCTCGTTTTTCTGGATGGGATCGACCCGCCCTTCGTCTTTCACGGGGTGCAGCACGTCTTTGACAAGCCGCTCCCGGTCAAAAACTGGGACGGGGCGCACCGGCAAAGCAAAATTGTCATCATCGCGCGCGACCTCAGCGAAACGCGCCTGCGCCGTTGCATGAAACCGCTGGGCCAGGCCGGCCAGATCTCCATCTCCAGCCTCAGCTAGGCGCGCGCCACGCCCCCGGCTCAGCGGGCGTTCATAATCTTGTTGAGAATTGCGCATTTGGCACCATGTCCCGGGCATGGCAAAGGGCTGCTTCGCGCATTTTTCAAAGGACCCGCAATGATAACGATCCTCGACGGCGGCATGGGCCAGGAACTGATGGCCCGCACCACGGCGGAACCGACACCGCTTTGGGCGACCAAGGTGCTTTTGGAAGACCCAGGGCTGGTGCGCGCGGTGCACGATGATTTCTTTGCCTCAGGCGCCACGGTGGCGGCGACAAACACCTATGCCATCCACCGCGACAGGCTTGTCCGTGCGGGGCTGGAAGACCAGTTTGAGGCGCTGCACCGCGCCGCCTGCCAGATCGCCTGCGACGCGCGTGATGCGGCGGGGGCTGGGCAGGTGGCGGGTGCCATCGGCCCGCTGATCGGCTCCTACCAGACAGGTGCCCTGCCGCAGGATGCCGCGGCCCTTTTTGCGGAAGTGTGCCGCGTGCAAGCCCCTTTCGTGGATCATTTTCTGATCGAGACGGTATGCGCCACCCAACACGTGCACGCGGCCCTTGAGGGGGCGAGCGGGCACGGCAAGCCGGTCTGGCTCAGCGTGTCGGTGGATGACGTAGACGGCACCAAGCTGCGCTCCGGTCAGCCGCTTAAAGACGTGCTGGGCTGCATCGACCGCGCGGACGCGCTCTTGATCAATTGCGCCACGCCCGAAGCGGTGGGCATGGGGCTTGCCGTGATCAAGGACTGCGGCATCCCGTTCGGGGCCTATGCCAACGGGTTCACCGAAATCACCCAAAGCTTCATTCAGGTGGGGGCCACGGTCAAGGAACTGTCCGCGCGCACGGATCTGAGCCCCGAAGCCTATGCCGATTTCGCCGAGGACTGGGCCGACATGGGGGCCACCATCATTGGCGGGTGCTGCGAAGTGGGCCCCGCCCACATCGCGGAAATCGCGCGCAGGCTGGGCTGAGACCTCGGATCGGAGGTCTTAGTGAGGCTGCGCCTCGTCCTCCATGTCATGGTCCGCCGCAATCGGGTCGAGCACCAGCACCAGACGGGTTTCGCCCGTGCCCTCAATGGGCGGGGACCGGTGCAAAAGACCGGGTGCTGCACCACTAGGCCACTGCGTGCCGCGAAGGATCATCGGCGCACCCGTCGGCAGGTCATGGACCTCAACAGGCTCCTCGCCCACAGCGCCGTTGCCATACTGCGTCGCATGCCCCCGGTAAGTGCAGATCAGCCGCGCCTTCACCGCATCGATGTGGAACTTGCGGCAGGCGTTGGTTGTGATCACGTCCAGGCGCAGGCGCAGCAGGGGGCTGTCCATGATTTCTGAAAAGAGCGCGGCGAGGGCTACGACGTCGTCGATGAACATCGCCCACGCCGCGCACTCCGGCAGGCCTTGGGCTTTCATCACCTGTGTTGTCGCCTCCCGGATCTCGTCCGAGGGCAGGATCAGACGCGCGCGCGGCAGGTGCGCGGGCGCCAAGCTGTCCAGCCAGCGCTGCAACGCGGGCTCCGGCGTCCGGGACCAGATCGCGGCGGAGCAACCGGGCTCCTGAATGGCGCGCAGACCCGCCGGCGCGGCGCTCACACTGACTCCCACACTCTGCGCGAGGTCCAGCGCTTCATGCCGGGTCACGCCGCTGCCTCCGCGCGGCGCCAGGTGGGGAAAGGATCGGGAAGGTCGGGCAGCGCATCCGGCCCCGGCGCTAGATGCTCCGGCACCAGGCAGGCGTCCAGCGCGGCCTTCAGCGCGGGCCAATCGATGCCCGCACCGATAAAGACCAGCTCCTGCCGCCGGTCACCCCAGGGCTCCTGCCAATGCTCGGCCATATACTGCCGCGCGCTGTCATGCGTGGGCCAGCGGTCCTGCGGGACGGAGGCCCACCAAGTCCCCAGCGGCTGCACTGATGACAGCGTCCCTGCCAATGAGAACTCCGCCACCCAAGTGGGGCGCGTGGCGATCCAGAAATGCCCCTTGGCGCGGATCACGCCGGGCAGATCGCCGTTGAGCACCTCAAGCATCTTCGTTGGATCAAAGGGCCTGCGCGCGCGGTAGACGAAGCTCTCCACGCCGTATTCCGCCGTCTCCGGCACGTGATCGGAAAACCCGTAAAGCTCCTTGGCCCACATCGGGTGCTCATGGGCCTTCTCAAAGTCAAAGAGCCCGGTGTCGAGGATCTCCGCCGCGGGCACCTGGGAGTGATCCGTTTCGATGATCTTGGCATCCGCGTTGAGCGAGCGAATGATCTGGCGCGCGGTGTTGACCTTCTGACGGCCCGCGTCGGTCACCTTGTTGAGGATCACGACATCGGCAAATTCGATCTGCTCCACCAGCAGGTTGACCAGCGTGCGCTCATCGTCCTCGCCCAGCGTCTCGCCCCGGTCACTCAGGAAATCCTGGCTGGAATAATCCGCCGTCAAGTTAACCGCATCCACGACCGTCACCATCGTATCGAGCCGGGAGACATCCGAGAGGCTCTCACCATGCTCATCCCGAAAATCAAACGTCGCGGCCACGGGCAAAGGCTCCGAAATGCCGGTGGATTCGATCAGCAAATAGTCGAACCGCCCGTCCTCGGCGAGCCTGCGCACCTCTTCCAGGAGATCATCGCGCAGCGTGCAGCAGATGCAACCGTTGGACATCTCCACAAGCGTCTCGTCTGTCCGGCTGAGCTCGGTGTCCGCGCGCACCAGATCGGCGTCGATGTTGACCTCGGACATGTCGTTGACGATCACCGCGACCCGGCGGCCCTCGCGGTTGTTGAGAACGCGGTTCAAAAGGGTCGTCTTTCCCGCCCCCAGAAACCCGGACAGGACAGTGACTGGGAGGCGTTGATCTTGCGTGGCGTCTGGCATGGAAATCTCCGGCTCGAAATATATGATATAATATAACATATTATTCTATCCGGCCTGGCAAGCCAAAGGATGGCACGTCGCAGAAATACATCACCGCGCGACCGGCTGTCCCGCTGCCTCAAAACGGCCACAGTGACCTTTCACACCCGCATGACATTTGCGCCTTCCCTCTGATCGGAAAAGGGGAACGATTTGAAAACGCTCGTAATCAGCAGCCGGGCTGAAAAATTCCTGCTCTCGGATGCCTGCGCCTATGACGCAGAAGACGTGGCCATTGCCGCGCTGGGTGCCGACCTCATGACCGCACGGACAGACACCGCCACGCTCGCGCGCCGCTATGATCTGGTGCTGATTTTCGGCGTGTCCTTCGACCGGGTGCGCGAGATCAAGACCCAACTGCTGAGCACCGTACGCGACCGCATCAGCGGGCCCGTCGTGGCTTATATCTTTGGCGCCTATGGCGCACTTGTTCGCGACACGAAACACCCACTCAGGCAGCTGATCGGCCCCCGCAAAACCGCCTTTTCTGACTTTGACCGCCTCTACCTTGGCATCGGGGATGAGGTCGCGGAAATCGCTACCTGTCTGAACGTCGAAACCCGCTATCTGCCGATGGCAGCAAATGTGCTTGGGGCAGCCGCGCAGGCCTATGCTGGCGCACCCGATCGCCCCATCGCAGTGAACGCTTTCGGACGTCAGAAAGCCGACATTCTCAATGCGCTCAGCGACCGGCTCAACCGGCCCGACAGCCGCGGGCTTGTCTATTATACCAACCTCTTGCGGATTGGAGAGGCGGTCGATCTGTTCCGCTATCGCGCGATGTTCTGGCAGGTGCTGCGGCAAAGCCGGGTGTCGACAGCCTTTGACCACTTTTTCACCGACCCGCAGACGGCGCGGCTGTCTTACGTGGGCCCCCGCTGGTTCGAGGCGCTGGCGGCTGGCACTGTCGTGGCCGGTGTCGCGCCGCAAACCGCAGATCGCGCTGCGTTGCTGGATTGGGAGGACGCGACCATTGACCTTTCCGCCGATCCCGCCGCCGCAACGGATCAGATGCTGGCGCTGCTCGCAGATGACGCACGGCTCAAAGCGGCCTCCGCGCGCAATCTCGCACAGATGTCGCTGCGCCATGATTGGAGCCACAGGCTGAGCGATATCCTCGCGACGGAGGGGATTGCGGAGCCTGCATCGCTGGAACGCTACCAGCGCCGCTTGAAGGACAATGCGGCGCGGGTGGCGCAGCAGCCTCTCAGGGCGCGCGCCTAAACCGCGACGATTTCCGGGGACAGACCTAGCCTGCCAAGATCGCGCGTGATCTCGGCCAAGTAGATCGGGTTCATCACGATCACCAGGTCGGGCGGATCCGCGATCAGACTTTCGGGCGCAGAGACGACGTGGCCAGAACCGGGCATGTATTTGCCCTGCTTGTGCTGATTGATATCGATCACTCTGTAGACCTCTTGGTCGACCCTCAGGGTGGTCAGAAACGCCACTCCCTTTGATCCACCCCCCCAGATCGCAACCTTTCGGCCTTTGGCATGCGCAGACCGGACAGTGTCAGACCAGTACGCCCTGCGCTCCGCCACTTTCTTGGGGAAATGCTCCGCCAGTGTGAGCGTATGCTCAAGGTCTCTTTCGTGGCTTTGCGGAGCGCCGCTGCCTTGCACCGCGTATTGGATGATGTACTGCCCGGCGTAGCCCAGATAGCTGCGCTGCAAGTCGAGCCCGACACTGCGAAAAAGCCGGGCGTGGCTGCCTTGGGTGAAATAGGAGCAATGCTCGTGATAGATGTCCCAAAACGCGCCTTCGGCCAGCACCCGAGCCGCATCGGGTGTTTCGAACATCATCCGGGTCTGCTCTCCGGCAACTTGCATGATGTCCGTCATGAAGGCCTGCACCTCTGCGATATGCTCCAGCGTGTGGCGGCAAATGATCAGATCGGGCGTCTCTTCGATGTGCGCGGGGTCAAAGTACTCTCTTCGAAAGGACATGCCGGGATGCGCGCCGCCGGTGAGCCGCGCGGGGATGAAACCGGGGTCCACGCCCAGCGCGCGCGCGCCCGTCTGGCGCACCAGTTCTTCCAAAAAGTCGCCCTTACCGCAGCCAACCTCAAGCGCGAGGCGCCCTGATAGCTGCTGGCGGCCTGCGATTTCGGTCACCAAGTCTTGTGCAAAGCGGTTGAACGTGCCGGAGAAATGCTGGCTTTCCTCGGTCGTGGCGCTGTAGTCCACCAGCGTGCTGTCGAAGGTCGCGTTGAACATGAAGCCGCAAGCGTGGCACAGCGTCAGCGTGAGCTCTCCGCGTGGATAGGCAAGCGCCTCCGCGCGGGTTTCCACCAGCACGACGCTTTGCACGGGGATCGCGGCGAGGTGATAGAGCGTCTTGAGGTACGTCCCGCCACAGGCCGGGCAGGTCCCGCGCGGGGTCATGCCGCGACGATTTCAAGATCGGGGATCGGCACCAGAATGCGTCCGCCAGCGTCAATGAAAGGCTTCTGCTGGCGCAAGATTTCTTCCCGAAAGTTCCAGGGCAGCAGGATCATCACATCGGGCGGGTCCTGCACAAGGCGTTCCGTGCCGCAAATGGGAATGCGCACGCCCGGAATGATCCGGCCCTGCTTGGCCGGGTTGCGGTCCACCGCATAGCTGATGACGCTGGCATCCACACCCAGATAGTTGAGCATGATAGTGCCCTTGGCCGCAGCGCCATAGGCCGCGATCTTGGCCCCCGATGCCTTCATCTCTCCCAAAAGCTGGCGCGCGCGGTCGCGGAAGGCCGTGATCTTCTCGGCAAAGCCCTCGTAAAAGGCAGCGGTGTCAATCCCCAGCGCCTGCTCTTGCGCGCGCATGTCATCCACACGTGGGTGCACCGCGCCCGAATGTGCGGCCGTGATCCGCAAAGACCCGCCGTGAACCTTCAGGCGCACCACATCCACAATGCGCAGGCCGTGCCGGGCAAAGAGCGCCTGCACCGCGGTCAGCGAAAAGTAGCAGCGGTGTTCGTGATAGATCGTGTCAAACTCGCCCCGCTCCACCAGATCGCGGACATAGGGAAATTCGACCACGGCCACACCGCCCGGGGCCAGCATCGCGGCGATGCCCGCAACCAGATCGTTTTGATCCGCCACATGGGCCAGCACGTTGTTAGCGATGACCACATCCGCCCGCTGACCGCGTTCCGCGACCAGTTGCTGGGCAAGCCTCGTGCCAAAAAAGTCATTGACGGTCTCGATGCCCTGCGCGCGGGCGCGCTTGGCAGGCTCTGGCGCGGGATCTATGCCCAGCACTGGGATCCGCTGTTCCTGGAAATTGCGGAGCATGTATCCGTCGTTGGAGGCAATCTCTACGACGAGGCTTTCGGGGGTCAGCGCCCGCGCCGCCATCAGGCTTTGCGCATGCGTCCGGCTGTGGGCCAGCAGATCCTCCGAGACGGAAGAGAAATAGACGTAATCCGCCCCAAACATATCCTCGGGCGGTCGCGTTTCGAGCAATTGCGCAAGGCTGCAGACCTCGCAAACCGCCAGGCGCAGAGGCACGAGGCTTTCTGCCCGGGTCAAGTCTTCGGGTTGCAAAAACCCGTCCGAGCGCGGCATGGGCCCAAGATCAATCACCGGCGTCAGACCGAGGTGCCCGCAAGACGCACAGGCACAGCGCGCGGCGTCTGCGGCAAAGGCAGGGTTGAGGATGGGCTTTTGCGCCGCACGCGCCGCGCGTGCCTGCGCGGTATGGGTCAATGTGGCGTCGATGCGCCCTGCCCCGATGAGCCGCTGAATATGCCCGATACGCTGATAGCGCGGGCCCTCGAATTCTTCGAGCTTGAGCTTGGCGCGCTGGCAGGCCTCGAAAATCTCCTCCGCGCCCTGTTGCGGCGTCCACTGCGGCTTAAAGGCGGGCAAGACGCGCCCGATCTTGTCGCAGTTCACCCGGTAGGACCGCGTGTCCGCACCTGCGCCGGTCGCGAATTCCACCGCACAGCCCGGCACCACGCCCGCGACGATCTCAGCGATGTCACGCACCTGGTAGTTGTGCGCGGTCACGCCCACGTTAAAAGCCTCGCCCTGCACATGGTCCCTTGGCGCCTCCAGCACGCATTTGAACGCGAGCGCGATGTCCTTGATGTGCGCGATGGGCCGCCAGGACAGGCCGTCGGATTTCATATGGATGCGCCCGGTTGTGACCGCCCAAGCCACCAGATTGTTCAGCACCAGGTCAAAGCGCAGACGCGGCCCAAGCCCATAGGCGGTTGAAGACCGCAGGCTGGTCACGCAGAAACTGTCATCCGCCAGCGCGGCGAGGTCCTTTTCAGCACGCACCTTGCTGACCCCGTAGGGCGTGACCGGATTGAAAGCGGCGGTCTCATCAATGAAGTCGGGGCCAGAGGCACCGTAGTTCGAGCAGGTCGAGGAGAAGATGAAGCGCGAGACGCCCGCCGCTTTGGCGGCGCGCGCCACATGCATGGTCGCGCGGTGGTTGATGTCATAGGTCGTCTCGGGCCGAAAGTTGCCAAGCGGATCGTTTGACAGACCCGCCAGATGCATCACCGCGTCAAAGCCCAGAAAATCACCCGGGCCGGCCTCGCGGACGTCTTTGCGGATGCTGTGAACCTGATGCATCGCACCGCCCGCGTCAAAGGTGCAGGCCTCATAAAGATCGCTGTCGAGCCCCGTCACTTCGTGACCCGCGGCCTGCAGCATCGGCGTAAGCACCGTGCCGATGTAGCCCTGATGCCCGGTGACAAGGACCCTCATGCCCGGTTTTCCCACACCGCCCAGGGCCGCCCGCCGGTGTCCCAGAGGTTCTGCAACACGCGCTTGTCGCGCAGCGTATCCATCGCAGACCAGAACCCGTCGTGGAAATAGGCCATCAACTGGCCGTCCCGCGCCAGACGCTCCATCGGGGCGTGCTCGAACATCACGCTGTCACCGTCGATGTAGTCCAGCACCTGAGGCTCCAGCACGAAGAACGCGCCGTTGATCCAGCCCTCCGCCGTCTGCGGCTTTTCCTCGAACCGCACGACCTGGTTGCCGTCAAACGCCATGTG
>JBCCPS010000070.1:0-17149 GCA_039024775.1 Pseudomonadota bacterium | reverse complement strand
GGGGAGGTTGCCTTCAACTCAACCACGCAAGCGCCCTCCCTCAGGATCGACAAAGACTGGCGAACACACTTCGACCTCCGCGTCGATGCTGCGCACCGCATCCACCAGGCGGATCACCTCCCCCATGCGCGCGGGCCCGTTTGCTACAAAACCCAGCGCGATCATATGCCCCAGCTCCGGCGAGAACCCGACGGACGTGACGTAGCCCTGCATATTCTCGCGCGTGGCCTCCGCGCCCTTGTCATAAAGATGCGCGCCCGCCATCCAGTCGCGCACCGCGCCCACGGGTTTGAGCCCCACCAGCTGCGGGCGGCTGGCCTCCATCAGGCCCTCCCGCGCGGACATCGTTTTGCCGATGCAGTCCTTCTTGGCCGACACCATGCGCTGCATGCCGATGTCAAAGGCGGTCACCCGCCCGTCGATCTCCGCATGGGTGATGAAGCCCTTTTCGATGCGCAGCACGTTGAGCGCTTCCATCCCGTAGGCACCGCCGCCCAGCGTTTCCGCCTTCTCGACCAGCACATCGAACAAGGCGGCCCCGTACCGCGCGGGCACCGCAACCTCATAGGCGTGTTCGCCCGAAAAGGAGATCCGGAAGAGGCGTCCCTTCACGCCACCGATGCTGACCTCCCCGCAGCCCATGTAGGGAAAGCTGTCATTGTCCACCGGCGCGTCCAGCAGATCATTGAGCAGCGCGCGCGACTGCGGCCCGGCCACCGCGAACTGCGCCCAATGCTCGGTCACAGAGGCAAAGCTGACCCGCCATTCGGGATGCAGCGCCTGGGTGATCCACTCCAACTGGCGCATCACAAGCCCCGCAGCCGCCGTCGTCGTAGTCATCAGGTAGTGCTGATCGCCCAGCCGCGCGCAGGTGCCGTCATCCATGACATGCCCGTCTTCGCGCAGCATCAGGCCATAGCGCACCTTTCCGGGCTTTAGCGAGGAAAAGAGGTTGGTATAGGCGAAATCCAAAAGCCGCGCGGCATCCGGCCCCTGGATGTCGATCTTGCCCAGGGTGGAGACGTCGCAGACGCCCACCGCCTGCCGGACATAGCCCACCTCGCGGTCGCAGGACTCCCGCCAGGTGCTCTCCCCGGCCTTGGGGAAATAGCTGGGCCGGTACCACAGCCCCGCCTCCACCATCGGCGCACCCATAGCGACGCTCTTGGCGTGAGAGGTGGTCAGCCGCTCGGGTGCAAAGCCCTTGCCTTGAGCGCCCGCGCCCATCGCGGCGATAGATACGGGAACGTATGGTGGCCGGAACGTCGTTGTCCCAGTCTCAGGGATACCGCGCCCGGTGGCGTCGGCCAGCACGGCAAGGGCGGCGATGTTGGAGTTTTTGCCCTGATCAATGGCCATCCCTTGGGTGGTGTAGCGCTTCATATGCTCAACGGAACGGAAGTTCTCTTTGGCCGCCTGATGCACGTCCTTGACCGTGACGTCATTCTGGAAATCCAACCAGGCGCGGCCCTTGCCCGGCACCGCCCACAGCGGTGTGATCCGGTAGGGCGCGTCCTCCGCCGCAGGCACATCGGCCTCAACCCCCGTCTGGCCCAGCGCAGAGAGCGCTTGGCGCGCGGCATCGATCCCGCCTTTCAGGCACCCATGAGTGGAGAACACGCCCGCCGCGGCCCCCGCCACATGCATGCCGGGAATGGACCCGGCCGTCGGCACGAAAGATGCGATGGCGTCGTCCCAGGTGGGCCGCCCGTTCATGTGGCACGTCAAATGAACGGCAGGGTTCCAGCCGCCCGACATGGCCAGACAATCCGTCCAGATGGACCGCTGCCCGCGCGGCCCCCGGATGGTGATGCTTTTCAGCCCCTGCCGCCCGTCAGAGCCAATGACCTCTGCCCCCAGATAAACGGGGCAATCCACACGCTCCACCTGCGCCTCGGGCCTGCTGTCGATGAGGGCTGCAACCCGCACGCCTGCCGCCTGCAGATCACGCACGGTGCGGTGCGAGTCGTCGTTGTTGCCAAAGACGGTGACACTCTTGCCCGGGCTCACGCCCCACCGGTTGAGATAGGCGCGCACGGCACCGGCGGTCATGATCCCCGGTCGGTCGTTGTTGGGAAAGGCCACGGGCCGCTCCAGCGCGCCTGCGGCGAGCACCGACTGCTTGGCATGAATGCGCCAGAAACACTCCAACGGGGCACCGCCATTGGGTTGCGCGCGGTGCTGGCAGACCCGCTCCAACGCGCCGAACATGCCGCCGTCATAGGCGCCCGTCACGGTCGTCCGCGTCATAACGCGGACATTCTCCATCGCGCGGAGCTCCGCCACAACGTCCGCCGCCCAAAGATGCCCGGGCTGGCCCGCCACCTCATGCGTTTCGGCATTGAGCCGCCCACCCGGCAGCGCGTCCTCATCGGCCAGGATCACATCCGCGCCCGCCCGCGCCGCCGTGAGCGCCGCCATCAGCCCTGCAGGCCCCGCGCCGATCACCAGAAGATCGCAAAAGGCATAAGCGCGCTCATACGTGTCGGGATTGCTCTTGCCCGAGAGCGCGCCCAAGCCCGCTGCGGCCCGGATGATCGGCTCATAGACGCCTTCCCAGAACCGCTTGGGCCACATGAATGTCTTGTAGTAGAAGCCCGCCCCCAGAAAAGGCGCGCCCAGATCGTTGACCGCCATCATATCCAGCTTGAGCGACGGCCAGGCGTTCTGCGAACGGGTGACCAGGCCGTCATAGACCTCTTGCACCGTGGCGCGCACGTTGGGGTTGGTCTGCGCGTCCTCTCCGGTTGCGATCAGCGCATTGGGCTCCTCCGATCCGGCGGTCAGCACGCCGCGCGGGCGGTGGTATTTGAACGACCGGCCCATCAGCCGCACATCCGCCGCCAGCAGCGCGGAGGCCACCGTGTCCCCGGCAAACCCCGCGTACCGCTTGCCGTCAAAGCGAAAAGACACCGGGCGGTTGCGGTCGATGAGCCCCTTGCCTGCGACCCTCATCGCTTGAGATCCTTGACCAGTTCGGTCGCGATGACCTCATGCGTGACCGTGTCGCGCGTGACCGCGACCCAGGCGCCGCAGCCGCTCTCGCAATACCACAGATCGCGCGTCCGGCCCGCCGGATTGTCGCGTAGGTGCATGTAATTGTCCCAGGCCTCGATACCCGCATCGGGCGCCGGACGTTCCAACATGACCGCATCGCCCTGATAGTAGAATTCCCGCCGGTCTCGCGACCCGCAGAGCGGACAGTCGATCCTCATGCCACACCTCCAAAGCGCGCCCTGCTTGGCTGCTTAATCCTTACCCAAACACGCTGATCCGGTGCCATAGAGTTCACGCCCCCGGCTCGCAAAGCGCCGCGGGTTGACGAAAGAGCTTGTAGGCCACCGTCTGGCCAGGGACTTCCGCGAGGTTGAAAGGCCCGCCGCAATCGTCGCCCGTTCCCATCCAGAAAGTCTCCAGCCGCACCAGCATCTCCGCATCGGTCAATCGGTCGATGCGCATGATGCCGCCGTCGCATTCCACCGAGCAGGACCAGCCGGTGCCGGCCTTGGCGTCCTCAAAACAGCGGGCGCTCTGCCCGTAGGTGTTCCCGCCCTGCCCCGTACCTGCGGCATGACCCTGATCGGCCACATCCACCTGCACATCTATCCACGGCCTACCTGGCTCAAACTCCAGATCAAAGGAGATGGAGATGTTCTCCACCACCTGCGCGGGGTGTTTGGCCAGATGCGCGTCCGAATACGCACGCGCCCAGCAGCCCTCGGGCGATTGGGCAAAGAGCGGTGTCGCCCCCAAGAGGGGCGCAAGTATCGTTCCAGCGATGAGCGCGCCTACGCTAATGAAGGTTATGCTGCGCACCGGTCGCCTCCTCATCCATAATCCCCCGGCCCGTGCGGAACCGGTCCATTCGGAACTTCGTCGCTGCCGGATGAGGATCTCCCGTCGCCATCAGATGGGCAAAGACATGCCCCGACCCCGGCACCGCCTTGAACCCGCCGTAACACCAGCCGCAATTGATAAAGAGGCCATCGGTCTCCGTCTTGTCGATGATGGGCGAGCCATCGGACGACATGTCCATGATCCCGCCCCAGGAGCGCAGCACCTTCGCCTTGCCGATCATCGGCATCAGCGTCATGCCCGCCTCCATCACGTGCTCCATCATCGGCATGTTGCCGCGCTGCGCGTAGCTTGCGTAGAAATCCAGATCGCCGCCAAAGACCAGCCCGCCCTTATCCGACTGGCTGATGTAGAAATGCCCCATGCCAAAGCTGACCACATGGTCGATCACCGGTTTCAGCCCTTCCGACACAAAGGCCTGCAGCACATGGCTTTCAATCGGCAGCCGCATGCCCGCCATCGCCGCCACCTGGCCCGACCGCCCCGCCGTGACGATGCCGACCTTTTTTGCCTTGATGGCCCCCCGCGTGGTCTGCACGCCAGTCACGCGACCGTTCTGGATTTCGATGCCCGTCACTTCGCACTGCTGGATGAGGTCCACCCCGCGCTGATCCGCGCCTCGGGCATAGCCCCAGGCCACCGCGTCATGACGCGCAGAACCCGCGCGCCAGTGCATCAGCCCGCCGTAGATGGGAAACCGCGTATTCTCAAAATCGATGTAGGGAATGAGCCGCTTCACGCCCTCTGGGCTCATCAGTTCGGCATCCGTGTCGCCTTGCGAATGCATCATATTCCCACGCCGCGCCATCGCGTCGCGCTGGCCATCCGAATGACACAGCATCAGATGCCCCCGCTGGGACAGCATCACGTTGTAGTTCAGATCCTGCTCCAGATTTTCCCAGAGCTTGAGCGAATGGGAATAGAACTGGCTGTTGCCCTCCAGCATGTAGTTGGCGCGCACGATGGTGGTGTTGCGACCCACGTTGCCGCCGCCCAGATAGCCCTTCTCAAGCACCGCGATCTTGGTGAGCCCGTGGTTCTTGGCCAGGTAGTAGGCTGTGGAGAGCCCGTGACCGCCGCCGCCGATGATCACCGCATCATATTCCGACTTGGGCTCGGGATCGCGCCAATGGGGCGCCCAGCCCTTGTTGCCGGTCAGACCCTCGCGCAGAATGCGCAGCCCCGAAAATCGCATCACGTCCCCCTCACAAGGCCCATCTGGACACAAGTGTCTATATGTCAGGTTGGCAGCGTCTGACAATTGCCCTGAGAGACGTTACCCGCAATTTTTCCCGGGTCAATGTGCTGCGATGACGCTTAGGCGGCATTCACTGCGTAGGCCACTTCCTTGAGCGTGCAATCCACTGTTTCGGTGTCGATCCAGCCGCTTTTTTCACCCTTGTGCAGCGACAAATCCACCATGATCCGCGAATTGATCGCGTGGTCTTTGAGATAGGTCGCGCGGTTGGGTCGCTTGAGCGCGGGGGCCTGCCCTGCTGGCAGTTGCTGACGCACCAGATCAATGACCGAAATACCGTCGAGCACGTTGTTCATCAGATCAACCAACGTGACGACCTCTCCGGCCACACCCAGCGCGCCGCCGCGGATCGAATCAGCGATCTGTTCAGAACCGCTTTTCATCACCTCGCTGATCTTGATCTGGATGGTAAACCCAAGGTCGTTGTGGCCCTCCACCGCGCAGTCGGAACTGTCGATCAGATGGCGCAGGATCGACGACTTGTAGCCAATAAAGCGATAGGTCGCATGCACCGGCAACCCGATCCGGTTGTAAATCAGGCGACTGGGCGGGGTCATGAGTTCCGCCCCGGCAAAGCTCTCGTTCTGAACAATCCCATGTTTCATAAAATGTCTCCAAATTTGGGTCGCAAAAAAGTCGTTTCAAAATCGTTTTAATTGGCAAAGCCTGCCAAAACCTGCGCGCGCGTGCCCGTGGCCGAAGACTCCTCCACCTGGGCAACCGTTACCCAAAGCGGAGCGCAGTTCTGTGAAGCAGGTCACACTTTGGGGGGGTATGGAGCGGCTTTTCAGCGCCCCCTCTATCGCAGGTTGAAATTGTCCCCGGCACTAGAGTTTTAGGCGATCAATGGATGAAATCGCACAGGTATCCGTCATGCGCCCAACCCTGCACTGGCAATGCTTTGGTGCTTTGAGAGACGCCCTCTTTGGTCACCGTGCGAGAGGCCCCAAGAACTTGGACCCAGCGGCCTTGCCGTTCACTAAGCACAACCTCCACTATGGCCAGCCGGTTGAGCTTGCGATTGACGTCAAACTCGGTGCCCGGCCCGCTGCGGATGCTCAGGAACCCGTCAGGTCCGTTCACATTGCACACCATCGCGTTTTGGACACGAATGCCGGTGTTGTAGGTCCAGCTGTCGCGCGCCAAACCCGTCAGCTCGACTTCCCCATAAGAGGCCTGCTCGGCGACTGCGGGCGGCGCGGCCAAAAGCGCAGCGCCCAGCATCCGGCCCAATCGCCTCACAGGCCCATCGCCCGGTAGCTTGCCGCGACTTTCTCGATCGCGACGAGGTAGGCGGCCGTACGCAAGTCATCGACGTCCCCGCGCTCATGCCAAACGCTTGCCATGTCGTCATAGGCGGAGCGCATGGTGTCATCGAGGCCAGAGCGCACCAGCTCCATCTCGCCCGCGCCGCGCAGGTACTTTTCTTTGAAATCGGGGCTCAGGGTCCAGTTGATGGATTTGTCGGAGCTGATCCGCTCCAGCTCATCCACCAAGAGCTTGTGGCGCGATTCCTCCTGCCTGCGCTGCATGCGGCCAAAGCGGATGTGGCTGAGGTTCTTGACCCATTCGAAATAGGATACCGTCACGCCGCCCGCGTTGGCGTACATGTCCGGCAGCACCACACAATCGCGCTGGCGCAGGATCTCATCCGCGCCCGCGGTGATCGGGCCATTCGCGGCCTCGATGATCAGCGGTGCCTTGATGTCCGCCGCATTGCCTTTGTGAATGACGCCCTCAAGTGCGGCAGGAATGAGGATGTCACACTCCTGTTCGAGAAACTTCGCGCCGTCCTCATGCACCTGGCCGTTAGGATAGCCCTTGATCGTGCCGTGCTTGGACATCCACTGATAGACATCCTCCACGTTGAGCCCATCGTTATTGTGCAGCGCGCCGTCGCGCTCGATGATCACGGTGATCTTGCTGCCGTCCTCCTCCGACAGAAACTTCGCCGCGTGATAGCCCACGTTGCCCAGGCCCTGGATGATGACCCGCTTGCCTTCAAGATCGCCTGAGAGCCCCGCCTTTTTCATCCCCTTCTCATCGCGGAAAAATGCGCGGAGTGCGTATTGCACGCCGCGTCCCGTGGCCTCCGTCCGGCCGTGGATACCGCCCGCAAAGATGGGCTTGCCGGTGACACAGGCCATGGAGTTGAGCTCTGTCGTGTTCATCCTTTTGAACTGATCGGCGATCCAGGCCATCTCGCGCTCGCCCGTGCCCATGTCGGGGGCAGGTACGTTCTGCGCGGGGTTGATCAGATCCCGCTTGATCAACTCATAGGCAAAGCGGCGGGTGATCAGCTCCATCTCGTGCTCATCATATTCGCGCGGGTCCACGCAAAGCCCGCCCTTGGAGCCTCCGAAAGGCGCCTCTACCAGCGCGCATTTGTAGGTCATCAGCGCCGCCAGCGCCTCCACCTCGTCCTGGTTGACCGACAGCGCGAAACGGATGCCGCCCTTCACCGGCTCGCGGTGCTCCGAATGCACCGAGCGGTAGCCCGTGAAGGTCTGGATCTTGCCGCGCAGGCGCACGCCAAAACGCACCGTATAGGTCGCATTGCAAACACGGATTTTCTCCTCCAACCCCGGCGGCAGATCCATCAGAGCGACGGCGCGGTTGAACATCAGGTCCACGCTTTCGCGGAAACTGGGCTCATTGGCTGGGGATGACATCTTCGATCTCCTGTTTTCAGGCCTGCAGCGGGGGGCAAACGACTCACCTGCGCCTACTCCGGCATAGCGTCATGCTAGCGGCCAAGAACAAAACAGGCGAATTTTTATGCATTAACGCTGATTATTCCGCCCTTTGAGGCAATCTTACGAACCCCGGTAGACTGTTGAACCCGGCGCGACAAACGGACAAATAAACGTCCATCCCTGCCCCGATTTCGCGCCATTTGCCCCAATTTGGCCTTAATTTGCCGTATTTTGTTAATCACGGCTTCCGTCTCAACCGGGGGTCGAGCTGGCCGGGGGGTCTGCTGCCGAGTTGGGACCATGACACACATATTTTCAAAGACTTCGCGCCGCCCGAAGGGCCTGCGCGCGCATCTGAACCTCTTTCGCACGCGCGAAGACGGCTCCATGACGATCTTCGCCTGTTTCATGATCGTGATCATGATCATGGTGGGCGGCATCGGGGTGGACCTGATGCACAACGAAATGCAACGCACGCGCTTGCAAGGCGTGTCGGATCGGGCCGTTTTGGCCGCTGCTGACCTGGATCAGCAGTTGGCGCCCGAAGCGGTGGTGAATGACTACTTCGTGAAATCGGGCATGGGCGATTACGTCTCTTCCGTTCAAGTCACCAACCCCGACAGCGCCAACCGCACCGTTTCCGTGGAAGCGTTCAAGGCGCAGAACACCCAGTTCATGGGGTATCTGGGCGTGGACACGCTGCCCGTGCCCGCAAGTGCGACCGCCGCGGAAGTCGCGCGCAACGTGGAGATCTCGCTTGTGCTCGATATCTCGGGCTCCATGCGGTTCTCCAACCGGATGAACAGCCTGCGGCCCGCAGCACAGGATTTCATCGACATCGTGATGGAAGACGACGGCGCGGAGCGCACCTCGGTGACGCTGGTGCCCTACGCGGGCCAGACCAACCCCGGTCCTTTCATGTTCGAGCGGATGAATGCCATGCGCCGTCCGCCACAAGCGCTGGACGAATCCATGGGCGGCATCCCCGAGCATCTGAGCCATGGCGAACTGGATGAGGACGCTGAGGGCGGCCAGGGCTCCGACCCCGACATCCGCTATGTCTTTCCCAACGTGTCCTCCTGCCTGGAGCTTGAGCCCGCGGATTTCACCCACGACAGGCTGCCCGTCGGCGGCACGGAACAGACCGCGCATTTCATGAATTGGGCGATTGCATCTGACGTGATGGACTGGGGCTGGTGCCCGCAGGATCAAACGGCGATCCAATATTTCTCCAATGACGCCGAAGGGCTCAAGAACATGATCGGCACGATGCGCATGCATGACGGCACCGGCACCCATTATGCGATGAAATACGCCGTCGCGATGCTGGACCCCTCTTCGCGCGCGGATGTGTCGGCGCTTGCGGGTGCCGGGCTGGCCTCTCCCGACTTCGTGGGCCGTCCGGCCAGCTATTCAGACGATGGCACGGTGAAATACATCATCCTGATGACCGACGGGCAGATCACCCAACAGGTGCGCCCCATCGATGCGATGGATGACGACAACCCGACCATTGAGCTGAACGAAGGGCGCGGCTCCGACCGGACGCAGCTGACCGCCGCCAGCACCAATGTCGCGAGCTTCTTTGCCCAGTGCGATCTGGCCAAAGGCCAGACGCCGCGCCCGGTGATCGTCTATACCATCGCCTTCGAAGCCCCCGGCACGCCAGAGGCGCAGATGCGCGAATGCGCCTCCTCGCCCTCCCATTTCTTCCGCGCCGACAGCGGCAACATCGACGACGTGTTCGAAGCGATTGGCCGGCAAATCAGGCAGTTGCGCCTGACCAACTGACGCGCCGGGACGCGCGCCGGGCCTTATGGCCTGGCGCGCGGCCCAAAAAACTGCCTGTTTCCAGATTGTCATAGAATTCTCCGCCACAGAGCGGGACCGTTTCGAGATGCGCAACAATGCCCGAAAAAGCCCTGCTCAAAGCCCCTCGAATACCGCTAAAACTCGCGCTTTCGCCCCGCTTGCGCCCCAATTCAGCCCAATTGCTGGGTGATCAGAATGCCAAGGCAAAGTCCGTAATGCGCGTGCTCCGTTCTGCAGGGGTACGACGGGAAAGGTGAACAAAATGGCACTTGATCAAGGCAAACAACTGGGTCGCAAAAGCGACGTGAAAGAGATGCTGCGTCTCTTTGCAAAGCAAGAAGACGGCATGATGACTGTTTTCGCGTGTTTCATGATCCTGATCATGCTGATGGTGGGCGGCATTGGCGTGGATCTGATGCGCAACGAAATGGAGCGCACGCGCCTGCAATCGGTTGCGGACCGCGCGGTGCTCGCGGCAGCCGACCTTGACCAAAAGCTGAGCCCACAGGCTGTGGTGCAGGACTACTTCGACAAGGCAGGCATGGGCGATTACGTCTCCTCTGTCACGGTTGATCAGGGCCTGAATTACCGGACAGTGACGGTGGACGCCTCCACCATGATGAACACGCAGTTCATGGGCGCGATGGGCGTGGACGAGCTGGTCGTGCCCGCCCAGGCGACGGCGGAGGAAAAGGTCAACAAGGTGGAAATCTCACTGGTGCTCGACGTGTCGGGCTCCATGAAGTGGGGCACCAAGATGGCTGAGATGCAGGCGGCTGCAGGCGCCTTCGTGGATGCCGTGCTCAAGGAAGAGAACGAAAACCTGATCTCGGTCAACCTGATCCCCTATTCCCAGCACGTGAACGCGGGCCCGCTGATCTATGACCAGCTGAATATGTACACCAAGCACAACTACTCGCACTGCGTGGAGTTCGACGACGGAGACTTCAACCACATCCATCTGGACACTGGCAAATGGTACGACCAGATGCAGCACTTCCAGTGGAACACCTACTCCAACGAATCCGGCAACCGGCAAAACACGCGCTATGACACGGTCTGCCCGCGCTACGCCTACGAGCGCATTCTGCCGATGAGCCAGGACGCCACTGAACTCAAGTCCCAGATCAACCAGCTCAAGCCGCGCGCCGGTACGCAGATTTTCTACGGCATGAAATGGGCCACCGCGATGCTGGACCCCTCCTTTGGGTCGATCAACAGCACGCTGGTCAACCAGGGCCACGTGGACGCGGTCTTTGCCAGCCGCCCGGCTGCGCACAACGATGAGGAGACGCTGAAAACCATCGTGCTGATGACCGACGGGCAGAACTCCTCTGCGGCACGGATCAAGAACCGCTACTACAACTCCCGGTCCGAATACGTGCACTGGAACAACTACAACTTTAACTACTACCTCTGGAACTACGTAAGCTCCTGGCGGCACGGCAACTTCTACTACACGAAATACACCGAAGCGCGGGGCGATACGTTGCTGGCGAACATGTGCAACGCCGCGAAAGAGGCCAACATCGTCATCTGGACCATCGGGTTTGAGGTCGAAGACCATGGTGCCAACGTGATGAACGACTGTGCCTCCTCGCCCAGCCACTTCTTCCGGGTGGAAGGCGTGGACATCCACGACGCCTTTGACGCCATCGCGAAATCCATCAACCAGCTGAGGCTCACACAATGATCAGGCTTCCAAGAAATCCGCTGCGCCGGTTCCGCAAGGACGAGGACGGGGGCGCGCTGGTGATCGAATTCGTGGTGTTTGTGCCGCTGTTGTTCAGCATGTTCCTGATGGCCGTGGAGATGGGCGTCTATACGATGCGCCACATGTTCCTGGATCGCGGGCTCGACATCACGGTGCGCTTTGTGCGGCTTAACACCGGCGAAGAGATGAGCCATGAGTTCCTCAAGGGGATGATCTGCGACAATGCAGGCTTCCTGGACGATTGCGACAGCACGCTGCGGCTTGAGATGACGCCGATTGACCCGCGCAACTTCGCGACCTTCAACCAGGAGCCTGATTGCATCGATATCTCAGAAGAGGTGCAGCCCGAACGCGGCTTCACCCTGGGCGAGACGCACGAGATCATGATGCTGCGGGCCTGCGTGAAGTTTTTGCCGGTCTTCCCCACCACCGGGCTGGGATTTGAATTCGAAAAGGACGGCTCGGGCCGCGCCCGGATGATTTCTTCCGCCGTCTTTGTCCAGGAGCCAAGCTGATGACCCTGCGTACCGCCCTCACCTTCCTCAAACGCGACTTCTGGCGCCGCGAGGATGGGACCGTTGCTGTCGAAGCGATGCTGGTGATGCCCGTGATGTTTTGGGCGTTCCTGTCGATGTTTGCCATCCACGACGCCTTCCGCGCCTATGGCATCCACCAAAAGGCCGCCTATTCCATCGGTGACGCGATCAGCCGCGAAACGGTGCCGATTGACGACGCGTATTTTGACGGGATGCACGACATGTTCGAATATCTGGCCCATAGCCAAGGCGAGACGGATATTCGCATCAGCCAGATCTGGTTTGATGGCGACAATGATCAGTATCGGCTGGACTGGTCGGAAGTGCGCGGCGGCATCCCTCCGCTGTCGGACGGTGAAGTGCAGAACTGGCACGACAGGTTGCCGGTAATGCCGGGGAACGAACGCGTGGTGCTGCTGGAAACCTGGAGCACCTATGACGCGCCGTTTGAGACCGGGCTGACCAATGACGAGATCCGCACCTTCGTCTTTACGCGCCCCCGCTATGCGCCGCGCGTCTGCTTTGACGCCTGCAACTGACCCTGGGGCCGAGGGCGGCGCGCGGCGGAGCATGCTTATCTAAGCTCCCACGACGAAAATTTGAAACAGCCCGCTCTATTCAACGCACCCGCCCAACAGGCACTGCCCCGCTGCGCCGTCCCGCCCCCGTCACGCCAAAGGCGTGCTTGCAGCACGACGGGCGGCGCATCTGCGCCACCCCGCGGGACGACGCATGAACTGTTGTAACACATGTCTACGGTTTTGGACCGCAAGCTGAAGGCTGCGTCAAATCCCGTCGCGGCGGGCGAGCATGATGGCGATGATCTCTGACATGTTCTTGGCTTGATGGCCCGGCGTCATGCCGCCCACGCCCACCCGGCGGCTCAGCCGCCACCACATGCCAGGGCGCCACTGCCGGGGGCTTTGGGATTTCAAGCGCAGCAAAAATCCGTTTGACGGTTTGAAGGCGAAAAACCCGCGGTCGATGCTGTCGATGTCCCTCACCGGGGCAATCACCGTGCCGTCCTCGTCGAAAAGCCCGGTTTCTGTGAGCAGTATGGTGCTCATCGTGGCGCGGCGCATCATCTCCGCTGCCCAAAGCGCGCCCGCGCCTACCACCAGCAAAAACAGCTGCCAGACCAACGCGGCGGGCGGCGTGGCAAAAGCCACATAGACCAGCAGAACGCCCATGAAGGACAGCGATCCAACGCCAAGCCAGCGCCGCCCGGGCGAGGCGCGCAGGACGGCCAGCACTTCTTCGTCGGGATCACGCTGTGTCATGCCGCCCTGCTAGACCGCGGCGGGGGCGCTTACAAGTCAGTCCTCTCGCCTGCGCGCCCGGCGCGCACGCCGCTCAATCCGCTTTTCCAGCCGGTCGGCATAGGCTGTGCGTTCGCCTGGGGTCATCGCGCCCACAGCCTGAAGCCAGCTTGCCTGTGCGGTTTCCTGCAACGCCATGACCGCGTCACGCTGCGCGTCAAGCATGGCTTGGGCCGCGTCCGGATCAAATGGTTCAGCGCGCAAGACCTCCAGCATCTGCGCATAAACGGCGCGGCGCGCCTCGCGTCCTGCCATTGGGTGCGCGCTGCGGATGCTGCGGTGAAGCGCGCGGCGCTCCGCGCGCGGCAGCGCTTGCACGTAGGGCGCGGCATAGCTTTGCAGGGAGGGCCCGCCGTCCCGATGCCCCGGCCCATCACCGCCTCCATTGCGCCACAGCGCACCGCCGATCAGGCCGACAAACAAAAGATTGAGCGCGAGCGATGCGCCGAGCAGAACTTTCACCCTGCGCGATAGGCGCGGTGCGGGTGGGCTTTGTGTCGCCATCTTCAGCCCTCCACCCCGATGTCCCAGCCAAAGCCGTAAGCGTCCACCTCAACCGCCGTGTCGCTGCCGAGCACCAAGGCACCCAAATCAGGCAGTGCCTCTGGCGGGGCGACACCGATCCAGAAGCCCACGCAGGTCGCTGTCACCAAGCCGCCAAGCCCAGGGCCGCCACCCAAGAGCGCCCAAAGCCCCCGCAGCCCGCCGCGTGGCGCGCGAGGCTGGTGCGTGGCGGCATCCGCGTGCACCCGGTCCATGAGCTCCGGCGACACCTCAGGGGGAGCGGCGCGAGCGGCATCAAAGAAAGCCTCAAGGGCGGCATCGCTTTTTTCTGTCTCAGTCATCTTCAAATCCCAATGCGTCGCGCTGCCCGGCCAAAGCGGCCTTGAGCGCCCGTTTGCCACGCGCAGTCAGGCTTTCCACCGCTTCCACGCCAATTTCAAGGATGGCGGCGATCTCGGGGTTGGCCAAACCCTCGATGTGGCGCAGCACCACGGCCTGGCGCTGCCGATCAGGCAGGCTCTGCAAAGCCGCCTCCAGTGCCGCGACACGCGCGGTCGCTTGTAGCGCCTGAGCCGGTGTGGGCGCGGGGTCCGCCGGTTCCGCCACCTCCTCCAGCGGGCGAGCGGGGCGTTTGCGCAGACGGTCCGTGCACAGATTGGCCGTCACGCGGTAAAGCCAGGTGGTCACCTTCGCCTCGCCCTCTCGCCAGTTGGACGCCACGCGCCAAAGCCGCAGCAGCGCCTCTTGGGCCACATCCTCCGCCTCTGCCCGGTCGCCCAAGACCCGCACCGCATGGGCCAGAACCCGCGGCGTGAGGCGCTGCGCCAGCAGTCGCGCGGCCGCCTCCTCGCCCGCGGCATAGCGCGACAGGAGCGCGGCATCTGGGTCGGGGTCCTGCATACTCTGAGGGCTAGCGCCCCGGGCCGCGCCAGACACGCGCGGCCCGGCCGTTTCGTCACTTGGACGCGCCGCGCGCGCCACCGCGCCCGGCGCGATCCGCCAGCTTGGCAAATTCCGCCTGAGAGATCGTGCCAGAGCCATCGGTGTCCAGCCGCTCGAACATGCGCGCGGGATCGCGGCGCGCGGCCATCTCCTCGGCGCTAAGCTTGCCGTCGCCGTTGGTGTCCAGCCGCGCCATCCGGCGGTCCTGACGGGCACCGCGCCGCGCCTCAGCCATCTTGGCCAGCTCCTGCGCATCCAGCGTGCCTGAACCGTCCGCATCATACCGTGCCAAAAGCCGCGCGCCCCGGTTACCCGCGCGTGCCATCACCTGCGCCGTCATCTCATCCGCATCGACAAATCCATCGCCATTGGTATCCGCACGCGCAAACCGGGCCTGCGCAAAGGCATCAAGCTCTGCCTGGGTAAGCTCGCCATTGGCGTCCGTGTCGATGCGGTCAAACATCGCCTCAGACCCTGGACCCTTGGCATGGGCCGAGACCCCAGCCAAAGCGATAAGGCCTGCGAGGCAGCCCATGTGAAGATGTGCGCGAATGGTCATGTGGTTGCTCCTTTTCATCCTTTGCCGCACCGCCTCTCCTGTGGCGCAGTCGGGGGTGATACGCGGCGCGCGCACATTTCCGTCGAAATTTTTTGCACCACCGGGCCAGAGCAAAGGCCAATTTGCGACATCGCGACGCGAGGCATCCTGTTCGCTTTCTTTCAAGTCGCTGTGCGGGCATCTATGCTGGCGTAGAAAGGTACCCTATGCCCGAGTCACATTCCCCCTTTGCCGTGCCGACCGATGCTGCGCCAACGGAGCGCCCGCTTGGCCAAGCCCTCCGCCGCGGCTGGCGCGGCACCTGCCCCAACTGCGGGTCCGGCGCGCTGTTGCACAGCTATCTCAAGGTGCACCATGATTGTGCGGCCTGCCAGCAGGAGTTCTTTCACCACCGCGCAGACGATGGGCCCGCCTATCTGACGATCTTGCTGGTCGGTCATCTGATGGTGCCACTGTTGCACTGGGTCTATGTCGCCTATCGGCCTGAACCACTGACGCTCTTTACAATGTTTGCGGTTCCCTCGGTCGCGCTGTCGCTCTACCTTCTGCCCAGATTGAAGGGGGCGCTGATCGGGTTTCAGTGGGCCAAGCGCATGGGCGGCTTTGGCCACACCGATTGAGCAATGCCCCGGCGGGGCCATCCATGACGATTGACAAGACCCAGATCCGCGATGCCGCGACCGTGATCGTGCTGCGCGACCGGCACACGGATCCGCATATCCTGATGGGCCAGCGGGGGGCCAAGGCCGTCTTCATGCCCAACAAATTCGTCTTTCCCGGTGGCGCGGTCGATCCCGGAGATGCGGACGTGCCGCTCGCCAGCCCGCTCAACCCCACTTGCGTGGCGCGCTTGGGCGAGGAAGCAGCACAAGGCATCGCGCCTGCCCTCGCCGCTGCTGCGATCCGGGAGCTGTGGGAGGAAACCGGCCTCGTTCTGGGCACACCGGGTCTCTGGCAAGAGGACGTGCCGCCCGACTGGCAGAGCTTTGCCGCAACCGGGCACCTGCCCAATGCCGCCCCGCTGCAGTTCTTTTTTCGAGCCCTCACGCCGCCCGGTCGCCCGCGCCGCTTCGACGCGCGGTTCTTCCTTTTGGATGCCGCGCATATCGCCAGCGATTTGGATGATTTCACCGCCGCCAGTGATGAGCTGTCTCACCTCCAGTGGGTCCCGCTGCGTGCCGCGCGCGCCTTTGACATGCCATTCATCACCGAGGTCGTGCTGGCAGAGGTAGAGGCCCAGGCTGAGAACACGAATGCCCCCGCCTCGGTGCCGTTTTTCAAAAACAATGATGAGGAAAGCCTTTTTCTGCGCCTTCGGGGCAAGCCCATGACGGATTAAAGCGCCTCAGGTCACCAAAACCACCATCAAGATCGAGCCCAGCAGCACGGCCATCCCAGCCAGTTCCTTGACCGAAATCCGCTCTTTGAAAAACAGGGTGGCGGCAGCGATGCTCAGCAGCAGCTCCACCTGGCCAAGTGCCTTGACGTAGGCCGCATTCTGCACCGCGAAGGCCACAAACCAGCAAAAAGACCCCGCCATGGAGGTGAGCCCGATCCAAACCGCGACCCGTCGCGCGGCCCAGACCCGGGCAATCTCCCCCGGTTCACGCAGGCGGAGCCAGACAACCATAATACCGACCTGCATCAGCACGACCACACCCAATGTTACACCCGCCCGCAAGAAGGGATCCTCACCCACGACGTTCAAAGTGGCCCCGCGGTAGCACACGGCAGACACCGCAAAGAGAAAGCCCGATCCGATCCCCAGCACCGCCGCCCGGTTGCCAAGATCGCGCAACCGGATGCCCCGCTGCGCGGGCGCGGCAGACAGCAGCAGCAGCCCCGCCACGCCCAGTGCTATGGCGAGGAAACCCAGGGCCGAAACCCCCTCGCCCAGCAACAGCCAACCGGTGAGCACGGTCAGAATGGCTTCCGTCTTTTTGAAGGTGATGCC
>JBCCPS010000069.1:0-17361 GCA_039024775.1 Pseudomonadota bacterium | reverse complement strand
GCCCAGGATGAGATCCTTGATCTGCACCACCCCGCGCCCATGCTCTTCCGCGCCCTCGATAATGGCCACCGGCGCGCCGCGCCGATCCGCGTATTTCAACTGATTGCCAAAGTTCTTCGGATTGCCCAAATAGACCTCCGCGCGGATACCCGCCCCACGCAACTCCGCCACCATCGCCTGATAATCAGCCATCCGGTCCCGATCCATGACGGTCACCACCACCGGCCCCTGCGCCTCTGCGCTTAGCCGCCCCTTGGCGCTGAGCGCGGCAAGCAAGCGGTCCACGCCGATGGAGACGCCAGTGGCCGGCACTTCCTGCCCGGTGAAGCGCTTGACCAGATCGTCATAGCGGCCACCGCCCGCGACAGAGCCGAAGTTGCGGGAGCGGCCTTTCTCGTCCTGGATCTCGAAGGTGAGTTCGGCCTCATAGACGGGGCCAGTGTAGTAGCCGAGGCCTCGGACGACGGATGGGTCGATTTGGACACGTGCTTCATCGTAGCCAGCCGCTCTTAAGAGCGTGATCATTAAATCAAGTTCCTCAACTCCTTCCATGCCAACCGTCGACCCTCCGACGAGCGATGCCAGGTGTCTCAGCATCGCGTCTTGGTAGAGCTCTCGCGGTTCGGTATTCTCTTCCCCCTCATTTAGTTTGGCTTGGACTTGAACGTCATTGTGGAGTTCAGCTTGCAACACCTCGTTTGCTTGGAAAAAGGACATGACAATCTCAGTTTGTCGCTCGTTGAGCCCTGCCCCTTCCGTGAAATCCCCGCTCTCGTCCCGGCGCCCTTCCGCAAGCAGCGCCCGAACGCCCTCCGGTCCCAACCGATCCAGCTTGTCAATCGCCCGCAGCACGATCCCGCGCTCAGCTTCCTTGTCGTCTCCAGCAAGCCCCGCGACCTCCAGCACGCCATTGAGAACCTTGCGATTGTTCACCCGAACGATGTAATCCCCGCGCTCGATCCCGACCTCCTCCAGACAGTCGGCCAGCATCGCGCAAATCTCCGCATCCGCCGCCACCGAAGGCGCGCCAACCGTATCCGCATCGCACTGATAAAATTGACGAAACCGCCCTGGCCCGGGTTTCTCATTGCGCCAGACAGGCCCCATCGCATAGCGGCGATACGGCTTGGGCAAATCGTTCTGATACTGCGCATAGACCCGCGCCAGCGGTGCCGTCAGATCATACCGCAACGCCAACCAGTCGATGTCCTCCTGCCAGGCAAAGACACCCTCATTCGGGCGATCGACGTCTGGCAGAAACTTGCCCAGCGCCTCCACCGTCTCCACCGCCGAGGATTCCAGCGCGTCAAAGCCATAGCGGTGATAGACCCCCGCGATGTGAGCGAGCATCTGCGCACGATGCGTAACCTCTGCGCCGAAATAGTCGCGAAACCCCTTGGGGGTCGCGGCGCGGGGCCGGGGGGTCTTTTTGGGCTTGGCCATTGGCATGTCCTCAGCGCGAAATTCGCCCGATGCTTTAGCCGCTCCCCGGATCGACAGCAAGCAAACCATCCCCCCTTTTCTTGGCCACAAATATCCATATCCAACCGATGCAGACAGCGCCGCGCCAATCGGTTAGAGCGGAGCCATGGAAAAGCTCGAAGAACATATCGCCCACCTCACGCGCACGCTCGATGACCTCTCCGAAGTGGTCGCCCGCCAAGAGCAGGAAATCGCAACGCTCACCCGCCGGGTGCACATGCTGATGCAGCGCGAAGGCGAACGGGAGGCGGAAGGCTCAGGCGGCGTTGTGATCGGCAACGAGCGTCCGCCGCATTACTGACCCAACGCCAGTTCCACGCGCCAAATTTCTTTGCCAAGAAATTTGCCAAGAGTTTTCAAAACTCTTGGCCCCGCCAGGCACCGTCAGAATTCCTCCACCTCCAAAACGCCGCCCAACGACCGGATCGCGCCTTTGATCTGCGGCGTTACCGGGAACTCCTGGCCCAGATCCACTTCAACCTCACCGGGCAAGCTGGGGTCCATCAGGCAAAGCTGTACCGGTCCGCGTGCGGCCGTCTTGGCCGCCGCGACCGCCCCCTCAAGCACCTGCGCGACCGATGCGATCGCCTCTGGCGCCTCGACAAACACCTTTAACCCAACGCCCGCGGCATCCGCGACCGCGCTGTCAACCGGGGCCACAGCGCGGCCCAGCAGCTTGAGCTGATCGGCCTCCATTGTCGCCTCCACGGTTACGATCACTTTCGAGCCCGTCTCCAGATGATCGCGGGCAGCTTCCAATGTATCGGCAAAAAGAGTGACCTCATAAGCCCCGGTCGGATCCGACATCTGTGCAAATGCAAACCGGTTGCCGCGCGCGGATTTACGCTCCTGACGCCCGGCAACCACGCCCGCCAGACGCGCGTTCATCGCGCCCACGCGCGTGACCTTCTCCGTCAGCGCATCCAGCGTCAGGAACGGGGTGCCACGGTCATTGCCCCACTTGCGCTTGAGCGGCGTCATATAGTCATCGAGCGGATGACCCGACAGGTAAAAGCCGACCGCCTTGAATTCCTCGGTCAATCGCTCTGCAGGCAGCCAATCCTCCACCGGATCCATGCGCGGCTCCGGCAAATCATCCCCCGCTTCACCAAAAAGCGACACCTGGTTTGAGGCTTTTTGTTCGTGGATCGCGGCGGAATAATTCACCAGCCGATCCAACGACTGGAACACCCGCCGCCGGTTGGGATCGAGCTGATCAAATGCACCCGCGCGCGCCAGCATCTCCAGCGGTCGCTTGCCGACGCGTTTGAGATCAACGCGCCGCGCCAGATCAAAGAGCGTGGCAAAGGGCTTGCCATCTCGCCCCGCGGTCACCAGCCGCATCGCCTCCACGCCCACGTTCTTGAGCGCGCCTAAAGCGTAGACCAACGCGCCTTCTGTCACTTTGAACGTCGCATCAGATCGGTTGACGCAAGGCGGCACCCAAGGCAGGTCCAGCTTCTTGCGCACCTCTTCGAAGTAAATGGCAAGTTTATCGGTAAGATGCAGGTCGCAGTTCATCACGCCGGCCATGAATTCCACCGGGTGATTGGCCTTCAACCACGCTGTCTGGTAGCTGACCACCGCATAGGCAGCCGCGTGACTCTTGTTAAAGCCGTAGTTGGCGAATTTCTCAAGTAAGTCAAAGACTTCCTTGGCTTTCTTCTGGTCGACGCCGTTTTCCTGAGCGCCCTTCTCGAATTTTGGCCGCTCTTTGGCCATTTCCTCCGCGATTTTCTTGCCCATCGCGCGGCGCAGCAGATCCGCGCCGCCTAGCGAATAGCCGGCCATCACCTGGGCGATCTCCATCACCTGCTCCTGGTAGACGATAATCCCTTGTGTTTCCTCAAGAATGTCGTCGATCAGGGGGTGGATGCTCTCGCGTTCCCGCAGGCCGTTCTTGACCTCGCAATAGGTCGGAATGTTCTCCATTGGCCCGGGACGATAGAGCGCCACAAGCGCCACGATATCCTCGATGCAGGTGGGCTTCATCCGCTTGAGCGCGTCCATCATGCCTGAGCTTTCCACCTGGAAAACTGCCACCGTCTTGGCCTGTGAATAAAGCGCGTAAGACCGGGGATCATCCAACGGAATTGCCGCAATATCATCAACTAGCCCCGCAGGTGGTGAGTATAACTCAGCGCCATCTGCCGAAATGTGCAAGTGCCTGCCGGAGGCTTTGATCTGATCCAACGCGTTCTGGATCACTGTAAGCGTCTTGAGCCCCAGAAAATCGAACTTCACCAGCCCAGCTTGCTCGACCCATTTCATATTGAACTGGGTCGCGGGCATTTCAGAGCGCGGATCCTGGTAGAGCGGCACCAGCTTATCAAGCGGCCGATCCCCGATCACGACGCCAGCGGCATGGGTCGACGCATTGCGCAACAGTCCTTCAACTTGCTGACCGTATTCCAGCAGCCGTGCCACGACCTCTTCGCTCTTTGCCTCTTCACGGAGGCGCGGCTCATCGGCAAGCGCCTTCTCGATGGACACCGGTTTCACACCTTCCACCGGGATCATCTTGGACAGGCGGTCCACCTGGCCATAGGGCATCTGCAGCACGCGCCCAATGTCGCGCACCGCAGCCTTTGACAACAGCGCGCCGAAGGTGATGATCTGCCCGACCTTGTCGCGCCCGTATTTGTCTTGCACGTAGCGGATCACCTCCTCGCGCCGGTCCATGCAAAAGTCGATGTCAAAGTCCGGCATCGACACCCGTTCAGGGTTGAGGAACCGCTCAAACAGCAGGCTGTAGCGCAGGGGATCAAGATCGGTTATCAAGAGCGCGTAGGCCACCAGAGACCCCGCGCCAGACCCGCGCCCCGGCCCCACCGGGATGCCCTGATCCTTGGCCCATTTGATGAAGTCGGCCACGATCAGGAAGTATCCGGGAAAGCCCATCCCCTCGATGATCCCCAGCTCGAACTCCAGCCGTTTTTCATATTCAGCGACGTCCGCGGCATGCGGGATCACCGCAAGGCGTGCGCGCAGGCCCTCTTGAGCCTGCCGCCGAAGCTCCGCCACCTCGTCATCGGCGAACTTCGGCAAGATTGGATCGCGCCTGTAAGCCATGAAGGCGCAGCGGCGCGCAATCTCCACCGTGTTTTCAAGGGCCTCGGGCAAATCGGCAAAGAGCACCGCCATCTCCGCAGGCGTCTTGAAGTAGTGCTGAGGCGTGAGGCGGCGCCGCGGCTCTTGCTGGTCGACATAGGCGCCCTCCGCAATGCAGATCAGCGCATCATGGGCCTCATACATCTTCTCGGCCGGGAAATAGACGTCATTGGTGGCCACCAGCGGCAGGTCCATCGCATAGGCCATCTCGACAAACCCCTGTTCGGTCAGCCGCTGCGGCTCCTGCGGGGTGCCGTCCTCCCGGGGGTGGCGCTGAAGTTCGACATAAAGCCGGTTCCCAAAAGCGCGATGTAGACGCTGCAAAAGCGCCTCCGCCGCGGGCCGGTGACCGTTTTGCAGGTGGAGCCCCACCGGCCCGTCCGCGCCGCCGGTCAGGCAAATCACGCCTGCCGCATGCGCCTCCAACTCCGCCAGCGACACCGAAGGGAGCGCGCCGCCCTGGTCCACGTAAAGGCAGGAATTGAGCTCCATCAGGTTCTCATAGCCTGCCTCGGATTGCGCCAGCAGGACCACCGGCGCGGGTGGCCGCGGCTTTTCCCCCGGGGCCTGATCGGCATAGGCAACATCAACCTGACACCCAAGGATCGGCTGCACGCCCGCGCCCGCCATCGCAACCGAAAACTCCAACGCTGCGAACATGTTGTTGGTGTCGGTTAACGCAAGCGCGGGCATGCCCGCCTCCCGACACATGCCGGGCAGTTTCTTGAGCCGCAACGCGCCTTCTAAAAGCGAGTACTCAGAATGGGTGCGCAGATGAATGAATCGGGGGGACTGTGTCATCCCACTACTTTAGCTTGGGGCCAGAGCTGCAGAAAGCACGATATGTAGGGCGCCTGAACGCCGTCATGCAAAGCTCTGACAGGCTTTGAGATTTTCCAGATATCCCCAAAATACCTCCAAAACTTAGCGGACTTGCTAAGTGTCTTGACAGCGAATCTGAAAGCCGCAATACTTAGCAACATGACTAACCAAATGAACAGTTGCTTCGCCGCCCTCTCGGACCCGACCCGCCGCGCGGTCATCGAACGGCTGGCGGCAGGGCCCGCGACCGTTTCGGAGCTTGCCGCACCCCATGACATCGCGCTGCCCACTTTCATGCGCCATCTCAAGGTGTTGGAAGACTGCGGGCTCGTACGTTCCTCCAAAAAGGGGCGCGTGCGCACCTGCCAGATCGAAGCCGCTCCGCTGATGGAGGTGCAGGGCTGGCTGGAATGGCAACGCCGGGTCTGGGAAGGGCGGCTGGACCGGCTCTCAAAACTCGCTGCACAGATAGAAAGGGACAGCAGATGACCACCGATACCAATCACTTCACCCTCACCCGCGACTATCCCCTGCCGCCGGAAAAGATGTGGCACCTGATGACAGATGCGGACATGCGCAGCAAATGGGGTGCACCCGAAGAAGGCATGATCCTTGAAGTGACGGCAAACGACTTGCAGGTTGACGGGATCGAATGGCACCGCTGCGGACCCGCGGAGAACCCGGAGTTCGAGGTGGAAACGCGGTGGATGAGGCTCGATGGGCCAGAACACGCGGTGTTCACTGAGATGATTCAGGCGGGCGGCGCGCGGCTCGGCGCGAGCCTTGTAACCTACCGCATCACGGCAGACGGGTCCGGCAGCAAAGTCGACATCGCTGTCTCTGCCTCTTCCTTTGTGGGCGAAGGCATCACCGAAGAAATCATGCAGGGCTGGCAAGGCGGGATAGCCAATCTTGACAAATTGGTTGCAGAACAAGCCGCAAATTATTGATATTTATTTGTATTTTTGGAATATGGGCCGCCGCTGACCTTGGTCATCGGCGGCTTTCTTTACGCTCAAGCTGAAGCCAACGCGCACAAGGCCTTCAGGCTTTCGTATCGCAAACCCTCATGCGGGTCGTTTCGCTCACCCTCCATTCAAACCCGCAAAGAGCGAATTTGGCTTGACCCGAAGGCCAGAGCGTCGGATTTGAAACCCGTCCGGGCGGCGCGCGCTCGGAACACGTGTCATGACCGCCCGCTCCCTGCTCACCGCCAGGAAACCCGCATGTCTCACGCCCCGCTTTTGTCCCTGGAAGGCCTGACCAAGGCCTACCCCGGCGTTTTGGCCAACGACACGGTCTCGCTCACGATCAAGCCCGGAGAGGTGCATGCGCTGCTGGGGGAGAACGGTGCGGGCAAATCCACACTGGTCAAGATGATCTACGGGCTGGTCAAGCCCGATGCGGGGCGCATGCAGATGCATGGAGGCCCTTTTGCCCCTGCGGACCCAAGGGCGGCGCGGGCGGCTGGCGTGGGCATGGTGTTTCAGCATTTCTCGCTCTTTGACGCGCTCAGCGTGGCCGAAAACATCGCGCTTGGCATGGAAAACCCGCCGTCGATGTCCACCCTTTCAGAGCAAATCCGTGCGGTATCGGAAACCTATCGCTTGCCGCTTGCCCCCGACCGGATGGTGGGCGATCTGTCCGCGGGCGAATGCCAACGGGTGGAGATCATCCGCTGTCTTCTGCAGGAACCCAAGCTTTTGATCATGGATGAGCCAACGAGCGTGCTCACGCCGCAGGAAGTTGCGGTGCTCTTTGACACCCTGCGCAAGCTGCGGGCGGAGGGCACAGCGATCCTCTATATTTCGCACAAGCTCGGAGAGATCCGCGTGCTGTGCGATGCGGCGACGATCCTGCGCGGCGGCAAGGTGGTGGGGGCCTGCGTGCCCGCGCAGACCTCCGCGCGGGACATGGCGGAAATGATGGTGGGCAGCGCGCTGCGCGCGCCGAAACGACAGGGAACGCGCGCGGGCGATGTGGTGCTCGCGCTCAAAGGACTGAACGCGTCCGCGCCCAGTGCCTTTGGCATGCCGCTGCGCGACATCACGGTTGAGTTGCGCGCGGGGGAAATCCTGGGCGTGGGCGGCGTTGCAGGCAACGGCCAGGATGAATTGCTGGCAGCCCTATCGGGTGAGACGCTCGCACCGCGCGGCACCATTCATTTCAAAGGCGCTGATATCAGCCAGCTTGGCCCCCGCGCCCGGCGCGCGCGCGGCCTTTTGGCCGCGCCTGAGGAACGGCTGGGCCATGCGGCTGCGCCGGACATGAGCCTGACAGAGAACGCGCTGTTGACGGGCGCCACGCGCCAGGCGCTAGAACATCGCGGCATGATCAACTGGACCCGAGCGCGCGGTTTTGCCGAACGGATCATCGCGGGTTTTGACGTGCGCACGCCTGGGCCCGGACATGCCGCGCGGTCGTTGTCAGGAGGCAATCTGCAGAAATTCGTCATCGGGCGCGAGGTGCTGCAACAGCCTGAGGTGCTGGTGGTCAACCAGCCGACCTGGGGCGTGGACGCCGCCGCGGCGGCCGCGATCCGGCAGGCCTTGATGGACCTTGCCGCCCAGGGCGCTGCGATCCTGGTGATTTCCCAGGACCTGGATGAGCTGATGGAGATCTCGGACAGGTTTGCCGCGCTGAACGAAGGACGCTTGAGCGCGCCGCGGCCAACATCCGGGCTCACGGTGGAGGAGATCGGGCTGATGCTGGGCGGCGGACAAGACATGGAGGCCGCGCGTGTTTGAGCCGGGCGCGGAATTTTTCAAAAATTCCGGCCCGTTTTCCGCCACGGAAAACGCGCCCGGGGCTGCAGGTTTTGCTCCAAACATCACGCGGGGACGCAGGCGATGATCCGGCTGGAGAAACGCGCGCAGCCCAGCCGGATGTTCTCCCTTGCGGCACCGGTTCTGGCGGTGCTTGCCACGATGATCTTCGGCGGACTTTTGTTTGCAGCCCTCGGCAAAGACCCTCTCGTCGCGCTGCGCACAATTTTCTGGGAGCCGCTTTTTGGCGAATTCGCGTTCTTCTACCGCCCCCAGCTTTTGATCAAGGGCGCGCCGTTGGTGCTGATCGCCACAGGGCTCGCACTGGGGTTCAAAGCGGGCATCTGGAACATCGGCGCGGAGGGCCAGTACATCATGGGCGCGCTTTTCGGCGCGGGCGCGGGGCTGGCGTTCTACCCGGCTGAAAGCGCCCTGATCTTTCCGCTGATGGTACTGGCGGGCGCGCTGGGGGGCTGGGCCTGGGCCATGATCCCCGCGCTTTTGAAGGTCCGCTTTGGAACCAATGAGATCCTCGTGTCGCTGATGCTGGTCTATGTGGCAGAGCAGTTTCTGGCCTCCATGGCCCTGGGCCTGATGCGCAACCCCGAAGGCATGGGCTTTCCCGGCTCGCGCAACCTTCAGCAGTGGGAAAGCGCGCATAATGCGGAGCTGATCGCAGGATCGGGCATGCACTGGGGCGTGGTGGCCGCCATGATCGCGGTCATCGGCGCTTATGTGCTCCTTACCAAACACCGGTTGGGCTTTGCCATCCGCGTGGCGGGCGAAGCGCCCAAAGCTGCGCGCTTTTCGGGCGTGAACCCGCAGCGGCTGGTGGTCTTTTGCCTTGGCACCTCGGGCCTGCTCGCGGGGCTTGCGGGGCTGTTCGAGGTGGCGGGGCCTGCGGGCCAGATCACCATCGATTTCAACGTGGGCTACGGCTTCACCGCGATCATCGTGGCCTTTCTGGGCCGGCTCAACCCATTGGGCATTCTGCTCGCAGGGCTCTTGATGGCGCTGACCTACATTGGCGGCGATATCGCGCAAAGCCAGCTCAGCCTGCCCGCTGCCGCCATTCAGGTGTTCCAGGGGATGCTGCTGTTTTTCCTGCTCGCGCTCGACATGTTCAGCAACTACCGGCTCACATTCGGCAAGGTTGAGAGATCATGATCCGCTTGTTTGCCGCGTTTGCGCAATCCACCCGGCCCCTTATCGTTGTTGGCATCGGGTTGGGCTTTGCCGCCGTCTATGCCACCCATGGCACTGCCGGGCTGTGGTTTGTGGGCAAGCTGGTGGCCATCGGCATCGTTATGAACTTTGCAGCCTGGCTCGCCTTTCGCTGGGCTTGGAACAGATATGGGCCAAAGGATGAGGACTGACCCGCCGATTGTGACAGTTTATGGTAATAAGGACGATTTGAGATGCAGATTCTGAAGACACTTCTCACCCTCGCCCTCATGGCCGCTCCAATCCCGCTTACCGCTCAGGTCAGCGGCGTCTGGTCCTGCGCTTCCGGCTCGCTTGTCGTCAGCAATCAGGGCACCGTGCAATTGAGCCGCCAGTGGCAGATGCAGCTTTCCCCCCAGGGTGGGGTCTATGGCGAGGGGGTCGAGACGAACGCCCACGGCAACTACCCCATGCGGTTTGAGGGCACCTACTACATTGAAGGCAATTACTTTGCCGTGACCGCCCGCAAGGAGGGCGGCTTTTACGGCGGACAATACGCCTTCAACACCCGCATCGTGAGCAACACCGTGATGGCCTCCCAGCAGGTCTATCCCCAGGGCGGGGGCATCGAAGTGTCCTGCCAGCGCTTGCAGTGACGCGCTGATGGATCTCTCCTCGATCAATCCAGTGCTCTTTGTCGCGGGCTTTCTAGTGGCAGCGACCCCGCTTATCTTCGCCGCCATCGGTGAGCTGGTGACGGAGAAATCGGGCACGCTCAACCTGGGCGTGGAGGGGATGATGATCGTGGGCGCGATCTGCGGCTTTGCCGTGGCCGTGGAAAGCGGATCGCCACTTCTGGGCTTTGCCGCAGCCGCTCTGGGCGGGGCGGGTCTGTCGCTGCTTTTTGCCTTTCTCACCCAGGTCACGCTGGCCAATCAGGTGGCCTCGGGGCTGGCGCTCACGCTTTTTGGGCTGGGGCTGTCGGCGCTGATGGGCCAGTCTTACGTGGGCGTCAAACCGCCCCGGCTGGAGGATGTGAATTTCGGGCCTCTGGCGGATATCCCGGTGCTGGGGCCGATCCTGTTTTCACACGACGTGATCCTCTATCTCGGCGTCGTGCTGGTGGCGGGTGTCTGGGCCATGCTGCGTTTCACCCGGGCGGGCCTTGTGCTGCGCGCGGTGGGCGAAAGCCACGATGCCGCGCACGCGCTGGGCTACCGCGTGAAACGCGTGCGCACACTGGCCATTCTCTTTGGCGGCGCATGCGCCGGGCTGGGCGGGGCCTACATCAGCCTCATCCGCGTGCCGCAATGGACCGAAGGCATGACCGCTGGCATCGGCTGGATCGCGCTCGCCCTGGTTGTCTTTGCCTCCTGGAAGCCCTGGAGGTTGTTGCTCGGTGCCTATCTTTTCGGCGGTATCACCCAGTTGCAGCTTAATCTGCAAGGCGCGGGCGTTGCCATCCCGGTAGAGTATTTGGCAATGTCGCCCTACCTGATCACGATCACCGTCCTGGTGATTCTGAGCCGGGACAAATCTGCCGCGCCCGGCGCGCTCGGGCGCATCTTCCACGCCTCTTCCTGAGGCGGCACACGCATCACATGGGGATGATGACTATGAACCGTAGAGAACTCTTTGCCGGGGCCGCGATGGCATTGGCGCTTGCCAGCCCAGGTCTAGCGGACGGCCACGCCAAAACCAAGGTCGGCTTTGTCTATGTCGGCCCCGTGGGCGATGGCGGCTGGACCTTCACCCATGACCAGGGCCGCCAGGCGGTGGAGGCGGAGTTCGGCGATGCGGTTGAGACGGTCTTCGTGGAAAGCGTGGCCGAGGGCGCGGATGCAGAGCGCGTGCTCACGCAGATGGCGCTCGATGGCGCCAACCTGATCTTTACGACGTCCTTCGGCTACATGGATCCCACCAACAACATCGCGGCCAAGTTCCCGGACGTGAAGTTTGAGCATGCGACGGGCTACAAGCGTCTGCATCCCAATGTGTCCACCTATTCGGCACGCTTTTACGAAGGCCGCGCGGTGCAGGGCCACATCGCGGGCTCGATGACCGAAAGCAATGTCATCGGCTACATTGCCTCCTACCCGATCCCGGAAGTGATCCGGGGCATCAATTCGGCCTTTATCCACGCCCGCAAGGTCAACCCTGAGGTCGAATTCAAGATCATCTGGGTCTACACCTGGTTCGACCCGGCAAAGGAAGCGGATGCGGCCAAGGCGCTGATCGATCAGGGCGCGGATGTGATCCTGCAGCATACGGATTCCACCGCACCCCATGCCGCGGCGCAGGAAGTGGGCGGCGTTGTGACCTTCGGGCAAGCCTCCGACATGGCAGCCTACAAGCCCTTCCCCCGCGTGAGCGCGATCCTTGACCTTTGGGGCCCCTACTACATCGAGCGCACCCGCGCGGTGATGGAAGGCACCTGGGAGAGCGTGGACACCTGGAACGGCATTGGCGACGGCATGGTAGGCATCGGGGAGATCACCGATGCGGTGCCCGCGAACGTGCGCGAAGAGGCGCTCGCGATGAAAGCCGCGCTTGCCGATGGCTCCTATCATGCCTTCACCGGGCCGCTGAACAAGCAGGACGGGACGCCGTTCCTCGCAGAGGGCGAGACGGCGGATGACGCGTCGCTGGCGGGAATGAACTTCTACGTGGAAGGGCTGACGGGCGAAATCCCGCAGTAAGGTTTGCTGAATTTCGCAGTGGAAAAGCCCCGCCTTGTGTGGGGCTTTTTCTTTGGTGAATGGCTGTTATGCGCTCGCCCGGAAGGCTGCGCATGCAACACAAGTCGGTCAGTGTCAGTTCAGCGCCCAAGGCAGACATGCGTTCTGCTCTCCCGCACGGAATCAAGCCGAAGGCGCCGTGCATCGCCAGACCGCCCCCCGGGCTGGCGATTTGGCTGTCGTAAGCGTTTACCTCTGAAGGAAGATGTACGTGGCTGCCATAAAGTGCACCGTTCAAAGGCGAGATCGCCATCCCGCGGTCTGGCCATGCACGGCTTACGCTTCAGATCAAACCCGACGCTGCGTTTCGCCAAACCGCAGGCGCTTTAGCCGTAAAGCCCCGCCACCCTGCCTCGAAGCGCCACCAGCGACAGCACCGCGTCAATCGTGGGCGTGGGCGTATCCGTCACCCGTCCCAACTCCTGCACCGAGCCTACCAGCGCGTCGATCTCCATCGGGCGGCCCTGATCTAGGTCTTGCAGCATCGATGTGCGGTGCGCGCCCACTTCCGCGCCGCCCTTGATCCGGCGGTCCACGTCGATGGGGAACTTCACGCCCAGCTTTTCCGCGATCTCCTGCGCCTCCAGCATCATGTTGCGCGCCACCTCCCGCGTGCCCGGATCGGTGCAGAGCACATCAAGCGTCGCATGCGTGAGCGCGGAGATCGGATTGAAACTGAGATTGCCCCAAAGCTTCACCCATATCTCATCGCGTATCTTCGGCCGCACGGGTGCCTTCAGCCCCGCCGCCGACAGCGCCTTTGACAGCGCCAGCGCGCGCTCGGACTTGGAACCGTCAGGCTCGCCCAATGAAAACCGGTTGCCCTCGATGTGCTTGACCACGCCCGGCGCGCTCACTTCCGCCGCCGGATAGACCACGCAGCCCAGCACGCGGTCGGGGCCAAAACCGTCCCACTGCGCATCGCCGGGGTCCACCGTGGCCAACCGCGTGCCTTCCAGTTCGCCGCCGATCTTGTGGAAGTACCACCAGGGCACGCCATTGACGCCAGACACGATGGTGGTGCTCTCCCCGATCAGCGGCTGCATGTGCGGCACCACAGGCGGCACCGAATGGGCCTTGAGCGTGACAATGACATAGTCCTGCGGCCCAAGGTCCGCGGCATTGTCCGATGCAGTAACCTGAACCCGGGTCTCGCCGCTCTCCTCAATCAGCCGCACACCGTTCTCCCGCATCGCCGCCAGATGCGGCCCGCGCGCGACGAGGCTCACATCGGCCCCCGCTTGCGCAAGCTTTGCACCCATGTAGCCGCCGATAGCCCCCGCGCCGAAAATGCAGATCTTCACGCGCCCAGCCCCAGCTTCTCTGCCAGTCCAATGCGTTGCAGCTTACCCGTCGCGCCTTTGGGAATTTCATCCAGGATCAACACTTTGCGCGGCACTTTGAAGGCAGCAAGCCTCTCGCTCGCAAAATCGCGGATCTCGCGGTCGGTGGCCTCCTGCCCTTCCTTGAGCACCACGGCCGCCGCCACTTCCTCGCCCAGTTTGGGGTGCGGCATGGCGAAGGTCACGCATTGGCCAATCGCCGGGTGATCCGACAGAATACCGTCCACCTCCAGCGGGCTGATCTTTTCGCCGCCACGGTTGATGATCTCCTTCAGCCGCCCCGTGAGCGCCAGATAGCCGTCCTCGTCGAAAGCCCCCTGATCGCCCGTCCGGAACCAGCGCTTGCCTTCGGCCTCAAAGAAGTTCTTCTCATTGGCCTCCGGGTTGCCCTCATAGCCCGGCGTCACATTTGGGCCCGAGATCGAGATTTCGCCCACGCCCTCCACCAGCCGGTTCTCCACTTCATGGGCGATCCGCACCTCCGGCCCCGCAGGCAGGCCCACCGCGCCGGGTTTCTGCCGACCATGCTCAATTGGGTTCGAGCACATCTGATGCGCGGCTTCTGTCATGCCATAGGCCTCCACCACCGGCGCGCCGAAGGTCTCGGCGAGCTGGGTCATCACCGGACCGGGCAGCGAGGACGAGGAGGAGCGTAGAAAGCGCAGGCGCGCGTTCTTGATGATCTCCGCATTGCGCGGCGCGCGGGCAAGGATGGCCTGGTGCATCGTGGGCACGGCGGTGTACCAGCTGGGGTCCACCTCTTCGAGCCAGCCGTAGAACTTCAGCGCGTCGAACCCCGGCGCGCAGCTGATCGCCGCCCCCGCTGCGAGCGAGGCGGAGACCGCCGCGACCAGCCCGTGAATGTGGAAAAGAGGCATCACGTTGAGGCAGCAATCATCGGGTGTGAGCGCCAGCGACGCGCGGATATTCTCAGCCGACGCCGCCACATTGGACTGCAACAGCGGCACGATCTTAGGCCGGGATGTGGTACCCGAGGTGTGCAGGATGAGGGCGATGTCATCTGCCGATGGCACCTCCGCCGCCACCGCGTCACCCGCAGGCGCGGCGAGCGTGAACATGCCCGCAGGCTCTGTCGCGGTGAGCTCGATGACGACCAGCCCAAACCGCTCCGCCGCTGCGCGCGCAGGCCCGTCATAGCCTGCCTCCACCACGATGGCGCGGGCCTTGAGGTCTTCGAGGTAGAAGGCGAATTCCTCTTCCTTGTAGGCGGGATTGAGCGGCGCGGTAGTGGCAGACTGCGCGATGGTGACAAAGGCCGTGGCCATCTCGGGCCCATTGGGCAGTACGATGGCCACCCGGTCCTGCGCGCCGACACCTGCCGCGCGCAGGGAGGCGTGCACGTCGCCCGCCAGCGCTTTGAGATCGCCATAGGTCATCCACGCACGGCCCGGTGCGCCGATGGCGCGGGCCTCATTCGGGTGGGACTGGATCAGGTCTGCCAATGTGCTCATCGGTCACTCTCTTTGTCTGGTATCGGGTCAGCTGCCCGCTTTGGGGCGCCTTTTGGAGAACAGTTTGATCGCGGGCAAGAGGATAAGGATGATCGCCACGACGGTGATCGGCCCCGCGATGGGCCGGGTGAAGAAGATCGATGGATCGCCCGAGGACAACAGCAACGACTGGCGCAGAGTCGGCTCCGCGATGGGGCCCAGCACGATGGCCAGCACGGCGGGAGCCAGCGGATAGTCGAATTTGCGCATGAAAAACGCCGCGATGCCGAAGATCACGATGAGCCAGATGTCATGCATGGAGCGTGCGGCGGCGAAACCGCCGATGATCGACAGGACAAAGATCAGCGGCGCGAGGATCGTGAAGGGCATGCGCAGCATCCAGATAAAGACCGGGATAAACGCCAGATTGATCAGCAGGGCTGCGATGTTGGAGATATAGAACGACCCGATCAGACCCCAGACAAATTCGCTTTCATCCACGAAAAGCCGCGGCCCGGGGGTCAGCCCCCAGATCACCATGCCGCCCAAAAGGATCGCCGTGGTGGGCGAGCCGGGGATGCCCAGCGTCAGCATCGGCAGCATAGAGCCGGTGGAGGCGGAATTATTCGCAGCCTCCGGTGCCGCCACCCCGTCGGGAGAGCCGCGCCCGTATTCTTCTGGGCGCTTGGAGATCATCTTGGCCACACCGTAGGACATCAGCGAGCCGGGTGTCGCCCCCGCCGCGGGCAGGATGCCGACGAAAAAGCCGATGAACGACCCCACGGTGGTGCCTTTCCAGCCGCGCCGCACCGCCTCGCGCGTGTCAGAGGCCATGCCGCGGGCGGTGAACTTGGGGTTGGTCGTGGTGATCTCACCCCGGGTTTCCACAATGGTCCAGAGCATCTCTCCAATCCCGTAGACACCGATGGCCAGCACGATGAACCCGATGCCGCGCAGAAATCCGTCGATCTCAAAGAGCACCAGGCGCGGCTCGCCCGAGATCGTATCAAAGCCCACCGTCGCCAGCACTAGGCCCAGACAGATCGACAGGATCGTCTTGGGGATGTCATCGCCCCCCAGCCCCACGAAAGTGGCAAAGGCCAGCAGCATCAGCGCGAAGATCTCCGGCGGGCCAAAGGACAGCGCCAGATTCGCGAGCAGCGGCGCGAAAAGCGTGAAAAAGACGTTGGCCACCGTGCCGCCTATGAAGGAGGCGACAGCGGCAGTGACAAGCGCGAGGCTCGCCCGGCCCTGCAACGCCAGCGGGCGCCCGTCAAAGGTGGTGGCCACCGCGGTGGAGGCGCCTGGTATCCCCAAAGTGACGGAGGATATCGCGCCGCCGTACATCGCGCCGTAGTAAATCGCGGCGAGAAAGATGATCGCCGATGCCGGCGGCACAAGGAACGTAATGGGCAGCAGGATCGCCACGCCGTTCACGGACCCCAGCCCCGGCATCGCGCCGATGAAAAGCCCCACCGTCACGCCGATCACGATCAGCATTAGGTTGGTCGGCTGCAGCGCCATCAGCACGCCGTCGGTGAGAAAGGACAGGACTTCCATGATGAACCCTCAGCAGCGCGGCGCGTCAGTAGATGATGTCATACATCATGTCGAAAAAGGGCTGCGTGAAGGGCAGCCCCTGGGGCATGGAGATCAACATCGCAGCTTCAAAGAAGAAGAACAGCCCAATGGGCAGCGCGATGGCAATCACCAGCGTCAGTGCCCAGGAGTGCCGCCCCAGAAACCGCAGATAATAAAGCAGGAAAAGCGCGATAGCCCCGTACATGGACACCACGTTAATGAGCGCCACAAATCCCACGATCCCGCCGCCCACCAGCAGCGTGGTGCGCCATCCGAATTCATCCAGCAAGGGCTCATCCGACTGTGAGGGCGGGCTCGTCCCCCGCCACCAGTTCCAGGCGATGGCCAGGCAGCTCAGAAACATGCCCAGCGACAGCCAGAACGGCCAGAAGCCGCCTCCCGGACCCTGCCCCCGGATGTAGCCGATGGGCAGTTCGGCGCTCTTCCACATCAGGTAGAGCGAAAAGAGGGCGAGAAGCCCCGCAAGACAGATTTCGCCTTGGCGCATGGCACTCGCCCTCCCTTTTGCTTAGCTGCCTTCCATGCCGCCCAGGAGCTTGCGGTGGTTCTCCACCTGCACGGTCCAGTAGGCGCGGGTCTCTGCCTCATCCATTGGCAGCGGCGACAGGCTCTCTGCGGTCAGGTACCCCTGCCACTCTTCGCTCTCATAGACTTTGCCAAAGACCTCGCGGTAGTAGGCTGCGGCCTCATCCGACATGCCCGGCGCGCCGACGATGGCCCGCTGGTTGTAATAGGCAAAGTCGTGGCCCTTTTCCTTCATGGTGGGCACGTCCGGGTAGGCTGGCAGACGCTCATCGGAGAAGGCCAGCAGCGGCACAACGGTGCCTGCCTCGTAAAAGCCCTTGGCTTCGGCGGGGTTGTTCACGGTCGCCATGATCTGCTT
>JBCCPS010000068.1:0-17467 GCA_039024775.1 Pseudomonadota bacterium | reverse complement strand
CCGGGCATCTGGCGGACATGGCGGGCTTCCGGTTGCCGGTGGAAAGCGTGGCGCTGCAGGCGCTGGTCTCCGAGCCCATCAAGCCCTGCAGGGACGTGGTTGTGATGGCCAACACCGTGCACGGCTACATGAGCCAGTCCGACAAGGGCGAGATGGTGATCGGCGGCGGGGCGGACGGGTACAACAACTACACCCAGCGGGGGAGCTTCCATCACATCGAAGAGACGGTCCGCGCGCTGGTGGAGACTTTCCCCATGGTCTCGCGTCTGAAAATGCTCCGCCAATGGGGCGGCATTGTCGACATGACCGGCGACCGCTCCCCCATCCTGTCGAAAACGCCGGTAGAGGGCGTCTTCATCAACTGCGGTTGGGGCACCGGCGGCTTCAAAGCGATCCCCGGCTCCGGCTGGGGCTTTGCCGAGCTGATGGCCAAGGGTCATTCGCCCCTATGCGCCGAGTTTGGGCTGGAGCGCTTCCGCGAAGGGCGGTTCATCGATGAAAGCGTTGCGGCGGGGGTCGCGCACTAGTGTTTTTGGCTATCGATCCACTCTCGCAAGAGGCGTTTTCTTTTCTTGCTGGTCGCTTCAGCCCTCGCCGTTTTTGGTTCAGAGGCCATTGGAACATCTGCTTTCAACGGGTCCTTGGAAAGCCACAGCGCGCTCAATGCCGCTTGGAAAAAGAAAAGCAAGTAGTCCACCTCAAGAATATAGTGAGGGAGTTGTAGGATGCTAATGCTCACCTGCCCCGAATGCGGCGTCACGGCCGAGGAAACCGAGTTCCACTGCGGCGGCGAGGCGCACCTCAAGCGCTACGGCCCCGGCTCCACGGATGACGATTTCGAGGCCTACCTCTTCCTGCGCCAGAACACCAAGGGCGTGCATTTCGAGCGCTGGCGCCACGTCAACGGCTGCGGCAAGTGGTTCCACGTCGCGCGCTGCACCGTCACGCTGGAGGTCTTTGGCAGCTACTCCTGCCGCACCCTGACGCCGCCCGATGACATCCTGGCCCACATCGACGCCCGCCGCCCGGGCTGGCGTGACAGCGTAAAGGCCGCCCAATGACCCCTTTTTTTCTGGCTAAAAATATCCAAATCCGACCTCTTCCCCATCCCGGAGGCCCGCAAGCATGAGCACAAGACTGGCCACCGGCGGCCGCCTGCTGGACAAGACGAAACCGGTCCGATTCACCTTCAACGGCAAGCAGATGCGCGGGTATGAGGGCGACACGCTGGCCTCCGCCCTGCTGGCTAATGACCAGATGCTGGTGGGGCGTTCGTTTAAATACCACCGCCCGCGCGGCATCGTGGCCTCGGGCGCGGAAGAACCCAATGCGCTGGTGAACCTCGGCGCGGAAGGCCGGTTCGAGCCTAACGCCCGCGCCACCACCACGCCGCTTTTCGAGGGGCTCGCGGCGGAAAGCCAGAACCACTGGCCCAGCCTCGAATTTGACGTGGGCGCGATCAACACGCGGCTCAGCCGTTTCCTGCCCGCCGGGTTCTACTACAAGATGTTCATTCACCCCCGGCCCTTCTGGAAACACATCTACGAGCCCTTCATCCGCAAATCCGCGGGGCTCGGGAAGGCACCCAAGGCCCGCGACGCAGACACCTATGAACACTTCTATGCCTTCTGCGACGTGCTGGTCGTGGGAGGCGGTGTGGCGGGCCTTCTTGCCGCGAAGACCGCAGGGAGGGGGGGCGCCCGGGTGATCCTCCTGGAACAGACCGCCCACTGGGGCGGGCGGGCACCGGTGGACGGCGGCACGGTCGACGGCACCCCTGTGGACAAGTTCGTGGATAAAACGGTGGCAGAGCTTTCCGCGATGGACAACGTCCAGATGCGCCTCAACTGCATGGGCGCGGGCGTTTATGACCACGGCTATGTGCTGGGCTATGAGCGCCTGCGCGACCATGCGCCTGACACGCCCGGTCCCCGCCACCGGCTTTGGCGCATCCGAGCGGGTCATGTGATCACCGCCACGGGTGCCATCGAACGCCCCTTGAGCTTTGCGGGCAATGACATTCCGGGCTTGATGCTGGCCTCCGCCCTGCGGGACTATCTGGAGAACTTCGGCGTATCCGCGGGTGACCGCACGGTGGTCGTGACCAACAACGATAACGCCTATCTCACAGCGATTGCGCTCAAGCACGCTGGCCTGGACGTGCCTGCCATCGTGGACGCGCGCGTCCTGCCCACCGACCCGCCGTTGATGGCCCAGGCCAAGGCGCTGGGCATTCGCGTCGTGATGGGCCAGGGCGTGGCCAAGGTGCACGGCACCAAGCGCGTGACGGGCGTGGCGATCTGTACGCAGGCGGGGGAGGGCGCGGTGCTTGAAGAGATCGACTGCGACGCAGTCGCCATGTCAGGCGGCTGGTCCCCGGTGGTGCACCTGTGGTCGCACTGCGGCGGCAAGCTGCGCTGGGATGCCGAGCACGCCTGTTTTTCCCCGGATGTGGATAACCCGCCCACCGGCGCGGACGGCATGGGCTTTGTCACGCCTGCGGGCGCGGCGGCCGGCGTGATGGTCCTCGATGACGTGCTGCATGACGCTTTTGCTGCCGCCGAGGGCGTGCTGACGGCGATGGGCCGCAAACTGCCCAAAGACGCCGCCGCGCCGGTAGCCGAACGGCGCGAGGATGCGGCCATGGCGCCCGTCTGGCTGATGCCCCAGGGCGCCAGCGTGAAGCTGCGCGAAAAGGCCTGGCTGGACTACCAGAACGACGTGAAGGTCTCTGACGTGCAGCTGGCCGCGCAGGAGGGCTTTGTCAGCGTCGAACACGCCAAGCGCTACACCACGCTGGGCATGGCCACCGATCAGGGAAAGTTGAGCAACATCAACGGCCTGGCGACACTCGCGGGCGCGCTGGATGCGGAGATCCCCAGCGTGGGCACCACCACCTTCCGCCCGCCCTACCATCCGATTTCTATGGCCTCCATCGCGGGTGAGGCGCGCGGCGAGGTCTTCCAGCCCCTCCGGCGCACGCCCATGCACGACTGGCACGACGCGCATGGTGCCGAGTGGGAGCCGGTGGGCCATTGGCGCAGGCCCTACGCCTTTAAACGCAGCGGGGAGAGCACCCACGACGCGGTCATGCGCGAGGTCACCAATACGCGCCAGAACCTCGGGCTGCTCGACGCCTCCACTCTGGGCAAGCTCATCGTGAAAGGGCCTGACGCGGCCAAATTCATGGACATGATGTACACCAACATGATGTCCACGCTTAAAATCGGCAAATGCCGCTACGGTCTGATGTGTTCGGAAAACGGCTTTCTGATCGATGACGGCGTGGTGGCGCGACTGGATAAGGACACCTGGCTTTGCCATACGACAACAGGCGGGGCGGAGCGTATTCACGCGCACATGGAAGAATGGCTGCAGACCGAATGGTGGGACTGGCAGGTCTATGTCGCCAACGTGACGGAGCAATACGCGCAGGTGGCTGTGGTCGGCCCCAACGCGCGCACATGTCTGGAAAAGCTGGGCGGCATGGACGTGAGCCGCGAGGCGCTGGGCTTCATGGAATGGGCCGACGGGGAGCTCGGCGGCTTCAAGGTCCGCATCTACCGGATCTCCTTTTCGGGGGAGCTGTCTTACGAGATCGCGGTGGATGCAGGGCAGGGTCAGGCCTTCTGGGACGCGCTGATGGTGGCCGGTCACGATCTGGGCGTGATGCCTTATGGCACGGAATGCCTACACATCATGCGCGCTGAGAAGGGCTTTATCATGATCGGGGATGAGACGGACGGCACCGTCATTCCCCAGGACCTTGGCCTCAACTGGGCGATTTCGAAGAAGAAGGAAGACTTCCTTGGCAAGCGCGCGCAGGCCCGCAGCCATATGGCAAATCCCGACCGCTGGCAGTTGGTAGGGCTTGAGACGACCGACGGCAGCGTGCTGCCCGATGGTGCTTATGCCGTCGCCGAGGGCAAGAACGCCAATGGCCAGCGGAATGTGCAGGGGCGCGTGACCTCCACCTACCATTCGCCCACGCTGGACAAGGGGATCGCGATGGGCCTGGTACAACGCGGCCCCGACCGGATGGGGGAGGTGATCACCTTCCCCGGCACCGACGGCAAGGAGTACGCAGCCCGGATCGTGAGCCCGGTCTTCTATGACCCGGAAGGGGAGAAGCAGAATGTCTGACGCCGTGTCCGCCCTCATGAATGCCAGCGACGACCACGGGCTGGTCACGATTAAGGAGATCGGGCCGATGGGCATGATCACCCTGCGCGGCGATCTGGGCGCCAAAGCGCTGCAGCGGGCCGCCGCGGCAGCCTCTGGCGCCGCCATGCCGGATCAGCGGCAGGTGAACATGGCCGAAGAGGGCGCGCTGGCCTGGATGTCCCCGGACGAGCTTTTGATCCTGTGCCCCTACACTGAGGTTGCGGAGCGGTTGGAAAGCCTTCAGGCCGCGTTTGGCAAACAGCATGCGCTGGCGGTAAACGTTTCCGACGCCCGCGCGGTGTTCGAGGTCAAGGGCGCCCGCGCGCGGGAAGTCATGGCAAAACTTGTGCCGGTGGATCTGGCCCCTGGCGTCTTCACCCCCGGCATGTTTCGCCGCACCCGACTGGCGCAGGTGGCGGCAGCCTTCTGGATGCCGGAGGAGGCGACGTTCCGCATCGTCTGTTTCCGTTCCGTCGCGCGCTATGTCTTCGATGTGCTCAAGGTCGCCGCACAGCCGGGGTCGGAAGTGGATCATTTCCCAAGCGGGCATTAGGGGGTGTCTGCATTTACAGCAGGCCACCGGTTTCAGTCCAAAATTGCACAGTTCTAGGAACGAGAGCGCAGGACTAACAGGTTAATTCAAGCGCGAGAGACGACGAAACGGGCAATTTTGGCGAAACAGCGTCATGCCGGAGGCATGCCATCTGTAGTTGGCGCACCTTTGGTGCGACGCTGCGCGGCCCATTTTGCCTCTGTCCGAACTGATTTTCCCTTCCGATGAACCACATCGCTGCGGTCAAATCAGCTTCCCTCTCGGGATCATGCTTTGCATGACCCTGCCGGTCGACGGCCAGCGGCAAAATGGGTCTTGCGCCGGTGGCCTGCTGTAAATGCAGACACCCCCTCACCTCACCCGCTGTGCTTGAGCTCCAGCGCCTTTTGCGTGGTCCACACGCCAGAGGCGCCGCCCCAGTGGCCGCTCTTGACCTCATGCACCCGCACCGACGTGGCGTCCTGCATGGGCAGCCCCGCCACCCTGCCGAACCCTTTGGCCGTCTCCTCAATGATACGCGCCTTTTCCTCATCCGAGAAGACGCCCTCCAGCACGTGTATATCGATCAGCGGCATCTGCCCCTCCAGTTTCAAGCACTCTGCTCAGAGCTTAGCAGGCGCGCGCTGTGACCGGCCAGTGCGCGATCTTTCCTCTCGGGTAAGGGTACCCTAGGCTGCCACGAACCAAGAGGAGACTGCGGCGTGAAACTGGAATTCCACCACATCAACTTTGTCGCCGAAGACGTTGACCGGCTGCATGATTTCTACACGCGCGTGCTGGGCCTCTCTGACATTCCGCCACAGAACTTCCCGCGCACGGCCGTACAAGGGGACAAGGGGTTTGCCGGCAAGATCCGCTTTGCCACCGAAGGCAGCATGGAGTTTCATCTGGCAGAGCGTGATTTTCAGGTGGCCTTTGCCAACGGCCAAGTGATCAACCCGGTGGAGCGCGGGCACATCGCCTTTCGCACCGATGACATCGCGGCTTTCCTCAAGCTTCTGGAAGAAAACGGTATTCCCTACTCCGACTACGGCACCACCTTTGCGCGCGACTGGCATCAGGTGTTTTTCCTAGACCCCGAAGGCAATGTGATCGAGGTGCATCAAAAGGTCGCCGTCGCTGAAGGTTGATCCAACCCTCACCGCGCTCAGGTCGGAGGCCACCGGATCAAAGCGGGGCCCTCTATGCCGTTCAAAACCTTCACTTTTTCAATTCTCAGCGCGCTTGGCCTTGCCACTGCGGCTCAAGCCAGCGTTTTGTATGATTGCCGCATGCCGGGGCAGGCGGCCAACAGTTGGGTGTCGCCGCGTATCGCGATGGTGTTCGACACCGACGGCACGGTCACCGTGTCGGATGGCATCGTGCTGGGGGTCCTTGGAGGCCCGGTGGAGGCGCGCGCCAGCCGCAATGGCGACCGGATCAGGGTCACCTGGACGGTGGCAGGCGCTAAGGACAACAAGGGCGAGCGCATCCCCAAGTTCTCCTACGAGGCGCAGCTGTCTCAAAGCGACAACTCGCTCTATGTGGTGGCAAAGCCCGTCGGGTTCCCCCAGCGGTTTTCCGGGCGCGGGACGTGCAACACGCGAAGGCCCTAAGGGGTGGCGCTGACAAATCGGGGGCCGGGACGCACCGCGGGACTTGACCTTGAAGGCCCGCGGACAATCTGTCAGTCAACGGCAATCAAAAATTTACGGAGGCCCAAATGGCATTCTCTCTCCCCGATCTTCCCTATGCGCATGACGCCCTTGCCCCCCATGGCATGAGCGCGGAAACGCTGGAGTTTCACCACGACAAGCACCACAACGCCTATGTGGTGAACGGCAACAAGCTGATCGAGGGCACCGAATGGGCTGACAAGTCCATGGAGGACATCATCACCGGCACCTACGACAAGGACGCGGTGGCGCAGAACGGGATTTTCAACAACATCAGCCAGTTGTGGAACCACAACCAGTTCTGGGAGATGATGGGCCCCGGCGACACCGGCATGCCGGGCGAGCTGGAGAAGGCCATCATCGAAAGCTTCGGCTCGGTCGATGAGATGAAGAACCAGTTCAAGGCGGCGGGCGCTGGGCAGTTTGGCTCCGGCTGGTGCTGGCTGGTCAAGGACGCAGAGGGCGGCCTGAAGGTGACCAAGACTGAGAACGGTGTGAACCCGCTGTGCTTCGGTCAGACGGCGCTTTTGGGTTGCGACGTGTGGGAGCATTCCTACTACATCGATTTCCGCAATGCGCGGCCGGACTATCTGGCGAACTTTCTGGACAACCTGGTGAATTGGGAAAACGTCGCGTCCCGGCTTTGAGCCGTAGGATGCAGAACAAAACGACCCGCAGGCATCATCCTGCGGGTTTTCTTTTTTCAGCGCAGTGCTTTTTCCAAAGCCTGTAGCGCGCTGGCCGCATCCGGGACGACCTCCAGAAAGCCCAGCACGCTCTCATCGGCAAACCCATGCGCCACAATGTGGTTCAACAAAGACATCAGAGGCGTCCAGTAGTCTTCTGTATTCACGACGAAAATCGGCTTTGCATGCAGGCCCAGCTGGCGCCAGGTGAGCGCCTCAAAAAGCTCATCAAGCGATCCCGCGCCACCCGGCAGCACGACCACCGCATCGGCGTTCATGAACATCACCTTCTTGCGCTCATGCATCGTTTCGGTGACCACATAGGTGGTCAGATCGGTCTTGCCGACCTCCCAGTCCACCAGATGCTGTGGGATCACGCCAAAGGTCGCCCCGCCCGCCGCTTGCGCGGCGCGGGCCACCGCGCCCATCAGCCCGACGTCACCCGCGCCGTAAACCAATCGCATGCCTGCATGGGCGAGCCCCGTGCCCAAGGCCCGGGCATCCGCCTCATACGCTGGGTTGTCTCCAGCGCGGGAGCCGCAGTAGACGCAGACGGACAAGATTGGCACGCGGACACGCTCCATTTTATTGTGAAACTTCATGCACTTTGACGGCGGTGTGTTTTGACCCCTGTTAGCGCGCCTGCTAGAGAGGCTCAACAGGAGTGGAACTGGTCTTATGAGCATTTTCTCTGGCACCTCCGGGCTTGCCATCTTTGGCGCCGCGGGCGCGGCGGTTTTTGGCCTTGCGCTTTGGCTTGGGTTTGCGCGCGACGCGCCGGACCCCGAGGTGCCCCCAGCCTTGGAGGAGGAGGACGCAGGCGCCTCCCAGAGCGACGATGCGATGGCACCCGCGCCCAAGCCCGAAATCGAGCAGGCAGCAGCGGCACCTGAACCCCGCCAGACCGACCCAGCAGATGCCACGCCTGCGCCCGAATTGCCCGCGCCAAGCTTTGATGAGGTGCGCCGTGAAAGCGACGGCATGACCGTGATCGCGGGTCAAGGCGCGCCGGAAGCGGAGGTGTTTGTGCTGCTCGACGGCACGGAACTGACCGCAACGCCGGTGAATGCGGCGGGCAAGTTTGCGACGCTGGTGATGATCGCGCCCGATGGCAAAGGGCATGTGCTGTCTCTGCTTCAACGGCTTGATGGTCAGGAATGGCTGTCGGAGGGGGAGATTATCCTCGCCCCGCTTGATCCACCGGTGGTGGTGGCTGCGGTGGCGCCAGAGCCCGCGGTGGCCCCGCGCGAGGTTGAGGATCAGACGCCTGATCCGGTTGAAGAGGTGGTGGAGGCGGCGGAGGCCGCTCCTGAGACGCCCGACCCCAATGAAAACGTGGCAGAAACCCTCCAGGAGACATCGACTGCGGAGGGTCCACAGTCAGACATCGCTGCCGCAGAAACAACGCCCACGCCCGAGCCCGCGCAGGAAATTGCGGCGGCATCCGTTGAAGGGACAGCGCCCGAGGAGACGGAGACCGTTGCCGCTGAGCCTGCTGTTGAAACGTCAGCAGAAGAATCTGCCCAGCCGGTAGAGACTGCCGAGGTTCCCCAGACCCCGCAGGAGACGGCTGAAGCTGCCGAGACGGAGACCCGAACCGCTGCGGCACCTGAGCCTCAGCCTGAAGCCGCTGCGTCAACGGAAACGCAGCCTGAAACCGCAGAGGCACCTCAGACGCAGACTGATATCGCCGAGGTGACAGAGACCCAAACGCAAACCGCAGAGGCACCCGCGCCTGCCGCAGAGGAGGTCGCGATCCTGCGCACAACCGAGGACGGTGTCGAGCTGCTTAACACCGCCCCGCCCGAGGTGATGGACACGGTCGCGCTCGACACCATCAGCTATTCGGAGACGGGCGATGTGCAGCTTGCCGGTCGCGCCCAGCCCGAAGCGGAGATCGTGCGGGTTTACCTGGATAACAATGCCATCGTGACCCTAAATGTGGATGACAAAGGCCGGTGGCGCGGTGATCTGCCGGATGTGGATGAAGGCATCTACACGCTGCGCGTGGACGAAGTTGCGGACGACGGCAGCGTGATCAGCCGGGTGGAGACGCCGCTGTTGCGTGAGGACGCTGAAACCCTGGCGGAGGCCGCGGCAGAAGGAGATGGCGCTGTACGCAAGATCACCGTGCAGGCAGGTAACACGCTTTGGGGCATCGCGTCAGAGCGTTATGGCGACGGGCTGCTCTTTGTGAAGGTGTTTCAGGCCAACGCGGGCAACATCCGCGACCCCGATCTGATCTATCCGGGGCAGATCTTTGATCTGCCGGACTAGAGGCGGCAGACCACTCATTTCATTCCCGGCATGGCAAGCGCGGTGGGCACGCTCTATGTAGAGCGTACATGACATGGACTGCTGATGCCCGCTGACACCACCCAATCGCCCCCCGCCACCGCTCAGACCTCCGCGCGTGAAGAGGCAGCGCGCATCGACCGGGAGGAACGCAACTCCGCCTTGATGGTGTTGCGCAAGGTCGCACCGTACCTCTGGCCCGCTGATCATCCTTGGGTCAAACGCCGCGTGGTGCTGGCGCTTTTGGCCCTGCTTGCGGCCAAGCTGGTGGCCGTCACCACGCCCTTTTTCTACAAAGGGGCCGTGGACGTGCTGGCGGAGGAGGGCGCGCCGGTGCTCGCGCTGGGGGCCGTGGGCCTCACGGTGGCTTACGGCATGGCGCGGCTGCTGAGCACCGCCTTTTCAGAACTGCGCGATGCGATCTTTGCCCGGGTGGGGCAACGCGCCCTGCGCACGTTGGCGCTGGAGACGTTTGAGCACATCCACCGGCTGTCGATGCGCTATCACATCTCGCGCAAGACCGGTGGGCTGAGCCGGATCATCGAACGCGGCGTGAAGGGCGTGGATTTCCTGCTGCGCTACCTGCTTTTTTCCATCGGCCCGCTTTTGCTGGAATTGCTGCTGATCGGCGTCGTGCTGGCGGTGGTCTTTGATATCACCTACCTCTTTGTGGTCTTTGGCACGGTCGCGCTTTTCGTGGTCTTCACCTTCGGCGTGACAGAGTTTCGCGTGCGCCAGCGGCGCGAGATGAACGTGCAGGACACCGATGCCAACCAAAAGGCGATCGACAGCCTGCTCAACTTCGAGACGGTCAAGTACTTCGGTGCGGAGGCGCGCGAAGCCCGGCGCTATGACGAGACGATGGCCCGCTATGAGAAAGCCGCGCTTGGCATCAACTATTCGCTCGCGTTTCTGAATGTGGGCCAGACGCTGATCATCTCGGCTGGGCTGGTGCTGATCATGGTGATGGCGGCCCTTGGCGTGCAGGCGGGCGACCTGACGGTGGGCGATTTCGTGATGGTCAACGCCTACATGATCCAGATCATGATGCCGCTCAACTTTTTGGGCTTTGTTTACCGCGAGATCCGGCAAGCGCTGGTGGACATGGGCCAGATGTTCGGGCTGCTCGAACAACCCGCAGAGATTTCCGACAAACCGGGCGCGCCTGCGCTTGAGGTCACCGGCGGGCGGATCACGCTGGAGGATGTGACCTTTGGCTACGACCCCGACCGCGTGATCCTGAAGGGCGCGACGCTGACGGCGGAACCGGGGCAGACGGTGGCCATCGTGGGCTCCACCGGGTCGGGCAAATCGACCATCGGGCGGCTGATGTTCCGGTTCTATGACGTGCAACAGGGGGCGCTGAAGATCGACGGGCAGGATGTGCGCGATGTCACGCAAGACAGCCTGCACGCCGCCATCGGCGTGGTACCTCAGGACACGGTGCTCTTTAACGACACGATCCGCTACAACATCGGTTACGGTCGCGATGGCGCGACGGAAGAAGAGATCATCGCGGCGGCCAAGGCCGCCCAGATCCACGATTTTATTTCCGCGCTGCCTCAAGGTTATGAGACGGCCGTGGGCGAGCGGGGGTTGAAACTGTCGGGCGGTGAAAAGCAGCGCGTGGGCATCGCGCGCACGCTTTTGAAGGATCCGCCGATCCTGCTACTGGATGAGGCGACCTCGGCGCTTGATTCGGATACGGAGCACGAAATACAGGAGGCGTTGCAGCGCGCAGGCCAGGGCCGCACGGTGCTGACCATCGCCCACCGGCTCAGCACGATTGCGGAGGCGGACCAGATCGTGGTGCTGGAAAAGGGCGAGATCGTGGAGACAGGCACGCACGCGGAATTGCTGGCGGCGGAGGGGCGCTATGCTCAGCTTTGGCATCGCCAGCAGGCGGAAGAAGAGTGATCGGAATACAGGGGGATCGGTGCTTCCCACTTTTGAAGGTGCGCCACCCAAAAGGTGTGGCGCGGTCAAAACAGGCGCTGAAGCCACCAACCCAAACCCTGAGACATCCCGCCTCATTTAAAGCATCTGCCCAACAGGCACTGCCCCGCTGCGCCGTCCCGCCCCTGTCACGCCGGAGGCGTGCTTTCAGCACGACGGGCGGCGCATCTGCGCCACCCCGCGGGACGGCGCATGAACATATCGTGTACAGGTCTCAGGTTTTGGGTTGGTGGCTTTAAACCAAAGTACCCTTCATAGGGAGCGCCTCAAACCATGTGCAAAGGCTACTCTGTCGCGATGGCAGCACCCGTAAGGTTGTCCAAAGCCCCGGTCATCATCGCGATATACTTCGCGTCTGCAGGCAGCCCGTGGGTCGCGGCGAGCGTTGCGGGGTCGTGATAGGCCACGTGCACCACGCCTTCGCCGTCCGCATAGACCAGCACGCGCAGCGGCAGGTCGAGCCCGGCTGTCTGGCCGTCCAGCATCGCGGGCGTGCCCAGCTTGGGGTTGCCGAAGATCAGCAGCTGTGTGGGCCGCAGGTCCATCTCCACCGTTGCCGCGCCCGCGGCATGGTCCACGCGGGCAAAGATCGTGGCGCCTGCGCTTTCGGCTGCAGCAGCCAGCCGGTCCATTGTGACATCCACGGAGTGGGGGCTCTGCTTGGTCAGCAGTTCCGCGCGGGCGGGCAGGCAAAGCGCAAGGGTGACGAGACCGGCGGCAAGGGATTGGCGCAACATGAAAAACTCCTTTGTCATTCATGCGCACCCTAGCGAGGGGTCACAGGCCCGTCGCCTCACAAGCGCTTGATCGGCGTCACTCTGCCGGTTTGAGCGCTGCGGGCGCGGGGCCGTGTTCCTCTTCGTCCCAGATGATCTCCTGCGCCTTGGAGCGCCGCGCGTCCCGTTGCAGCGCCCAGTCGCGCGCGGCCCGGCTTGCCCGGCCCATCGACATGCGCGCCAGGAGCCGTGAGACCCAGCGCACGTAAGTCGTGGCCCAGACCCGGATCGCCAGAAGCGAGGGCGTCACCATCAGCGTCAGCACCGTGGCGATGCCAAGGCCAAAGACTACCGCGGTCGCCAACTGCTTCCACCAAAGCGCTGTCGGGCTGTCGATGGTAAAGCCGCCCTCCGCGAAATCGAGGCTGAGCCCGAACATCATCGGTGCCAGCCCCGCCATGGTGGTGATCGTCGTCAGCAGCACGGGCCGGATGCGCGCCTGCGCGGTGCGAATGATCGCCTCGATCCGGGGCATGTAGCGTTCGTATTCCTGGTAGGTATCGATGAGGATGATGTTGTTGTTCACCACGATCCCCGCCAGCGCCACGATCCCCGTGCCCGTCATGATGATGGAGAACGTCTGGTCCATCACCAGCATGCCAATGAGCACCCCCGTGGTGGAAAGCACCACCGCCAAAAGCACCAGGATCGCGTTATAGAAGGAGTTGAACTGCGCAAGCAGGATGATGAACATCAGGCCAAGGGCGGCGGAAAAGGCGGAGCTGAGGAAGGCCTGGCTTTCCTCTTGGTCTTCCTGATCGCCGGTCCATTCGGTCGTGATGCCAAGCCCGAAGGGCGATGTCGCAAGCCATTTGTCGATCTCCGCGATGCGCTCATTGGGGTTGACCGGCACCACACGGATGGCGCTGTCATTCTCGACCGCATCCCAAAGGTCCATGTCTTTGGCCTCATCCGTGCGGTCAAAGAGCTTGAAGCCCACGCCGCTCACATCCGTGTATTCAGCGTTCTCCGCCGCGACGGGCCGGGCGGTGGCCAGCGTGATCAGCTGCTCTTGCGGGCCGCGCCCCTCCGCGCGCACGATCTTGACAAGGCCCGGCAAAACGTCCGCCTTCACATCCAGATAGCGCTTTTGGTCCACCCGGCTGATCTGCGCCAGCTTCGGCACCGGCGTGCGGGTGATGAAGTTGCTGAGTGGGATCAACCCGTCCGCGGTGCGCACTTTCAGCGTGTCGAGCGTGGACAGTACGCGGTCTTCCTCCGGCAGGCGCACGCGGATCTCGATCTCCTCGTCCGAGGTATCGACCCGCATGGTGTCGAGCAGCAGACCGCGCGTGACCAATTGCACCATCGCGCCCACGGTCACCACATCCGCGCCGTAGCGCCCGGCCTTTTCGACGTCCACGTCGATCTGCCAGTCGATGCCGGGCAGGGGGCGGGTGTCCTCGATCAGGGTCAGACCCGGCACGCTTTCAAAATGCGCGCGCGCTTGGCCCACCGCCTCTACCAGGTCGGGGAAGCTGTCGGACTTCAGCCGCAGATGCACCGGCTTGCCAGAGGCAGGCCCCTGCGCGAGATTGAGGATTTCGGTGCGGATGCCGGGGATTTCCTGCAGGTCTTCGAGCACATCCGCCAGCACCACATCGCCGTCAAAAGCGGGGTTCTGCGCCTCTCGCGTAATTTCCAGATTGAGGATCGGCAGGGTGAAAAGTGTCTCCGTTATGGTGGGGCGGTCCTCCCAAGGGATGGTTTCCAACTGGATCTGGGCCACGGTGTCCTTGGGCGCCTGCGCGCCCCCGGTGTTGGAATTGAGCCCCCCTTCACCGGCAAAGGCAAAGGCCGTGTGCACGCCCGGATGCGCGCGCACCACGTCCTCGGCCTGCTTGAGCAGCGCGTCTTTTTCATCGAGGCTCAGGTTGCCGCGCGCGAGCACGTAGACAATCGCTTGCTCGGGTTCAGATTCGACAAAGAACTCCACCCCTTTGGAGTTGTTGCCGAAGTAGATCATGATCGAGCCCACGAAGGTGAACACCACGCCTGCCATCACCAGCGGCATCACCGGGTTGCCTACGATGCCCGCCATCAGGCGACCAAAGAAGTTGCGCTGGTAGCCTGCGTAGATACGGTCGGGCGTGCGGCTGAAGAGCAGTGACACGAACCAGCGCCCGATGCGCCCCAGCCGCGTGAGCAACGCAAAGAGCGAGATAAGTGCCAGCAGAACCCCAGCCAGCGCCAGCGACAGCACCGCGGCGGCAAGCACGATGAAGGCGAAGACGAAGGCAAAGGTCTTGGCAACAGAGAACGTATCGCCAGTGTCCATCGTCGCGAATTGCGCGCCGATCCAGCTGAATACCAGCCCGCTGCTGCCGGGCTCCGCCGGAGCCAGCAGGGCCATGGCAGGGAAGAAGAGGATCACAACGCCCACAAACAGCAGCGCGTGCAGGTAGATCGGCAGGCTGGCGACCGTGTTCATCTGCGCGGCCATCCACTGCTCCAAACGGCCCGTCACACCGCCCAGAACGGGCAGGTAAATGAGCGCCACCAGCAGGCTGGCTGAGAGCACGAAGATCAGCGTGACCGGTAGCATGCCCATGAACTCACCTGGTACACCGGGCCAAAAGAGCATGGGCAGGAAGGCGCAGAGCGTTGTGGCGGTGGAGCTGATGATGGGCCAGAACATGCGCTTGGCGCTCTCCACATAGGCGCGCATGGGTTTGACGCCCTCTTGCTGGCGCGCCTCGGCGTATTCAACGACCACGATGGCGCCATCCACCAGCATGCCCACCGCAAGGATAAGGCCGAACATCACGATGTTGGAGACGGTGATGCCCATAAGCGCGAGGAAAGCAAAACAGAGCAGAAATGAGGTCGGGATCGCAAAACCGACCAAAAGTGCCGCGCGGATGCCCAGAGCGGCGAGCACCACGATCATCACCAGCGCGATCGCGGTGAAGACCGAACCCAGAAGCTGGTTCACCATGCTTTCGACAACCCGGCTCTGGTCGTTGGAGGTGCCCACGTTCACCGCCGCTTGCAGGCCCTCGGGCCATTCTGCAGAACGCTCGGCGACGATCTCTTTCACCTGATTGGCGGTGTCGATCAGGTTGAAGCCCTTGCGCTTGACCACCTGCAGCGCCAGCGTCTTTTCGCCGTTGAACCGCGCGGTGCCGACGCGGTCCTCGAAGGTCAGGTTGATCTCTGCCAGGTCGCCCAGCGTGACGATGCGGTCGCCGTTGGTCTTGACCGGCAGGCCGTAGACATCGCGCGCCTCGTCAAAGCTGGAGGGGATCTTGACCGAAAACGCGCCGCTTGCTGTCTCAATTTCCCCCGCTGCGATCAGCTGGTTGTTGTTCTGCACCACGTTGATCAGCTCACCCGCGGTGACGTTGTAAGCCTCTAGCCGCAGCGGGTCGATGATCACCTCGACCATCTCGTCCCGGTTGCCGGCAAGGCCGACTTCCAGAACGGAATCAAGGGATTCCAGGTCGTTCTGCAAGTCATCTGCCACCCGCGCCATGGTGCGTTCGGGCACCGGGCCGGTGAGGTTCACGATGATGATGGGAAATTCGGAGAAGTTGAATTCCCCGATGGTGTACTTCTCCGCACCGTCGGGGAAGTTGGCCTCAGCCGTTTGCATGGCGTCGCGCACGTCGGCCATGATCTTGGTCTTGTCCCAGCCGAAATCGAACTCGAGCACGACGTTGGCGTAATTCTCTGCGGCCGTGCTGGTCATCGTGTTGAGACCGTCGAGATCTGCAAGCTCCGTTTCCATCGGTTTGATCAGCAAGGCTTCGCTGTCGGCGGCTGAGATGCCGGGGAATTCCAGGGAGATGAAGAGCGCGGGGATTTCAATGTCCGGCTCGCCCTCTTTTGGCAGGGTGGTGTAGGAATAGCCGCCCACCACGAGGCTGAGCAGGATGAAGGCCATGACCATGCGTGCGCGGCCTGCGGCCCAATCGACGATCCCGCTCATATCTTTCGTCCCCTTGAAAGCGCCGCTGAGGCGGTTGTTATTGCGTCATTTCCTGCCAGGTAGGCGCCACCTTGACGCCCGCCGTCACGAATTCCTGACCCACGAGGATCACGCCGACTGTATCCTTGAGCCCCTGCACCCAGACGCCTTCGGTCGTGTCGCGCATGATGGTGACGGGGGAAAACCCGACGATATCATCCGGCCCCACCGTGCGCACGCCCAGCACGCCGTCGTCATTGAGCGTGAGCGCCGATTGCGGCAGCAGATGCGCGCTGGCCCCGGCGGATGAGATCGCGATTTCAGCGGTTTGCCCGTCGCGGATTGCCAGAACGGCGTTGTCCACTTCGATCTCCACCCGGAAGGTGCGCGTGGCCATGTCGGCGGAGCGCGAAATGAAGGTCACCGCGCCGCGCACTTCCTGCCCGCCTGCTGCGAGCCGCGCGCCTGCGGGCGCGCCGATGGAGACGCGGTTCACTTCGGTCTCCGGCAGGAAGGCCACCAGTTTGATCGGGTTGAGCTGGATGATGGTCGCGCAGAGCGCGCCGGGCTGCAGCAGGCTGCCCAGCTCCGCGGTGTCGCTTTCAAGAAGGCCGGAGAAGGGCGCCACGATGGTCAGCCGCTCAATCTCCTTTTCCGCGCTCGCCACGGCTGCTGTCGCGGCTTCGATGCCCGAGCGCGCCGCGCGCAGCCCTGCGGTAGAAGACGTTACGCCTGCGCGCGCCGCCGCCACGGCGGCATCTGCATTGGCCAGCCGCGTCTGGGAGGCGAACCCGTCCTCTGAGAGTTTTGCCGCCGCATTTTGGTTGATCATGGCCTCGTCAAGCCGCGCCTGCGCTTCTTCCACGCGTGCCTCCGCCTCCGGCACCCGAGATTGCGCCTCCGTCAGGCGCGCGCGCGCCTCCTCCAGGCTGGCTTGCCGCGTGCCGGGGTCCAGCACGCACATCTCATCGCCCTTTTCGACCTGCGCGCCCTTGCGCAGCGGATCGGAGATCACGACGGCGGAGGTCTCTGACCGCACGTCCACCTGGCGGATGGCTTCGGTCTGGCCGCGCAGCACCACCGCGCTGTTGATCTGGCGCGCGGTGATCTTGGCAGCGCGGACCTTGACCAGGCGGTCCTCTTCGCGTGTGGCGGCAGGCGCGGGCGCGCTCGCCTCTGTCGGGGTTTCTGCCGCCTCTCCCTGGGCGGCTTGTGCCGCGCCGCCCATGCCCAAAAGCGCCAACAGCTGGGGCCGCGCCAGGATGGACATTGCCAAAACGAAGGTGACAGTGAGTGCCGTCAGGATGGAGAAAAACCGCATGTCGCGCCCTTTTCATTTCCCGGCCCGGCACAACATTGCGCAGGCCGATACCGGTCATATAAGACGAAGCTGCTAAACTGACCAGTTTAGAAAGCGTTTTTTTTGCCCCCTTTTCTGCGGGTGCGAAACGCGCAGCGTGAAAGGCTTGGCT
>JBCCPS010000067.1:0-17748 GCA_039024775.1 Pseudomonadota bacterium | reverse complement strand
TCTCGGTCGCCTTCGATCTCGCCACCCATCGCGGCTATGACAGCGATCACCCCCGGGTGGAGGGCGACGTAGGCAAGGCCGGCGTCGCAATTGATTCGGTGGAGGACATGAAAATCCTCTTTGACGGCATTCCTCTGGACAAGGTCTCCGTCTCCATGACGATGAACGGCGCGGTGATCCCGATCCTCGCCAATTTCATCGTCGCGGGCGAAGAGCAGGGCCATGACCGCGCGCTGCTGTCGGGCACCATCCAGAACGACATCCTCAAGGAGTTCATGGTCCGCAACACCTATGTCTACCCGCCGGAGCCCTCCATGCGGATCGTGGCGGACATCATTGAATATACGGCCAATGAGATGCCGAAATTCAACTCCATCTCCATCTCCGGCTATCACATGCAGGAGGCGGGCGCGAACCTTGTCCAAGAGCTTGCCTTCACCCTCGCAGACGGCCGCGAATACGTACGCGCGGCCATCGACCGGGGCATGGACGTGGACAAATTCGCAGGACGTCTGAGCTTCTTTTTCGCGATTGGCATGAATTTCTTCATGGAAGCCGCCAAGCTGCGCGCGGCACGGCTGCTCTGGCACCGGATCATGAGCGAGTTCGAGCCCAAGAACCCCAAGTCCATGATGCTGCGCACCCACTGTCAGACCTCTGGCGTGAGCCTGCAGGAGCAGGACCCCTACAACAACGTGGTGCGCACCGCATTCGAGGCGATGAGCGCGGTGCTGGGCGGCACCCAGTCGCTGCATACGAACTCTTTTGACGAAGCGATTGCCCTGCCAACCGCCTTTTCCAGCCGCATCGCCCGCAACACGCAGCTTATCCTGCAGAACGAAACGGGCGTGACCAATGTGGTCGACCCGCTGGCGGGCTCCTACTACGTGGAAAAACTGACCCATGATCTGGCGGAAGCCGCCTGGAAGATCATCGAAGAGGTGGAAGAGCTCGGCGGTATGACCAAGGCGGTGGCCTCCGGCATGCCCAAACTGCGGATCGAGGAAGCGGCAGCCACGCGGCAGGCGATGATCGACCGGGGCGATGAGGTGATCGTGGGCGTCAACAAGTTCCGGCTTGAGAAAGAGGACGAAATCGACATCCTGGATGTGGACAACGTGGCGGTGCGTGAGGCGCAGCTTGCCCGGTTGGACAAGATACGCGCCACCCGCGATGAGAGCGCCTGCACGCATGCGCTTGAAGAGCTGACGCGCCGGGCAAAAGAGGGCGGCAATCTGCTGGAAGGTGCCGTAGAAGCCGCACGCGCCCGCGCCACGGTGGGGGAGATCAGCATGGCGATGGAAGAGGTCTTTGGACGCCATAGGGCCGAGGTCAAGACGCTCGCAGGCGTCTACGGTGCCGCCTATGAGGGCGACGCGGGCTTTGCCGCCATTCAGAAATCGGTGGAGGATTTTGCCGAAGTCGAAGGCCGCCGCCCGCGCATGCTGGTCGTGAAGATGGGCCAGGATGGCCATGATCGCGGTGCCAAGGTGATCGCCACCGCCTTTGCCGACATCGGCTTTGACGTGGACGTGGGCCCGCTTTTTCAGACGCCCGCAGAGGCCGCGCAGGATGCGGTGGACAACGATGTGCACGTCATTGGCATCTCCAGCCAGGCGGCTGGCCACAAGACGCTGGCCCCCCAGCTTGTCAAAGCGCTCAAGGAGGCGGGCGCGGAGGACATCATCGTGATCTGCGGCGGCGTGATCCCGCAACAGGACTACCAGTTCCTCTATGACGCGGGCGTGGCGGCGATCTTTGGCCCCGGCACCAACATCCCGCAGGCCGCGCAGGACATCCTGCAGCTCATCAGCAAGGCCCGGGCTGCAGCATAGGGTGGGGCAATTTCCCCACCCTCAACCTTTCCAGAAGGACGCACCGAGTGGAGCTTGACCACATCGCCGTGGCGGGGGCGGCGCTAGCCGAAGCCACCTTACACGCTGAAAACGCGCTCAGCGCCAAGTTGCAAATGGGCGGCGAACACGCGGTCTTTCACACCCACAACACGCTTTTGGGGCTTGAAGACGGGCTTTATCTCGAAGCGATTGCCATCAACCCCGATGCACCCAAGCCGGACCGGCCCCGCTGGTTCGACCTCGACCGCTTTGCAGGACCGCCCCGGCTGACCAACTGGATCTGTCGCTGCGATGATCTCGATGCCACGCTGAAAGCCTTGCCGGAAGGCTTCGGCGCGCCTGTCAGCTTGCAGCGCGGGGCTCTGCGCTGGCGCATGGCGGTGCCTGCCTCGGGCATCCTGCCGTTTGACAATTGCGCGCCCGCGCTGATCCAGTGGGAGGGCAGCGCGCATCCCGCCCCGCATCTCGCGCCCTCCGGCTGCCGGTTGACCGCACTGCGGGTGTCTCACCCTGCGGCGTCTGATCTGGCCGCGCTGCTCGCGCCTCATCTTGATGACGCACGGATCAGTTTTCAGACAGGCGCGGCGGGGCTGCAGGCGCAGTTCAACACAGCCCAGGGCGCGCGCACCCTGGCATGACACTGCGCGCCGCTGTTCCAGAGGATGCGGAGCGGGTGACCGCGTTGTGGAACGCGATGATCACGCAGACGCTTTCCACCTTCACGACGATCCCTCGGAACATAGACGAGGTCGGCGAAGTGATCACAACGCGCAGCCCCGCGTTCCTCGTGCTTGAAATCGCGGGGCGCGTCGAAGGCTTTGCCACCTACGGCCCTTTTCGCCCCGGCCCAGGCTACGCGCACACGGTTGAACATTCCGTCCTGCTGAGTGAAGAGGCACAGGGCAGGGGCCAAGGGCGCGCGCTGATGGCGGCGTTGGAGGACGTCGCCCGGGCGCAGGAGATGCACGTGCTCATCGGCGCGGTCTCCTCCGCCAACCCCGGCGCTGTGGCCTTTCACGAAAGGCTTGGCTTCACCCAGATCGGGCGGCTGCCCGAGGTCGGGCGCAAAGCGGGCCAGTGGCTCGACCTGATTTTGATGCAGAAACTGCTTTGACGCGCTGACTTCCCACGCGCCGCGCGCTAGGCTCTCCCCATGTCGATCTGGACCCGCATCACGGAGGCGCTTTCCGCCCTTACGTCCGGTGAGGGGCTGACAGCGGTTTTTGACAAGCTGCGCAGCCCGCCGGAACGCTCCGTCGCCTTCACCATCGCGGTGATCGCGCTGGGGGCCAAGATGGCCAAGGCCGATGGCCAGGTCACCCGGGATGAAGTCACCGCCTTTCGCGAGGTGTTTCAGATTGCGGAGGGCGATACGGCGGGGGCCGCAAAGGTCTTTAACCTGGCCCGCCAGGATGTGGCTGGCTTTGAAGACTATGCCCAGCGGATCGCGGCCATGTTTCAAGACCAGCCCGCGATGCTGCACGACCTGATGGAGGGGCTCTTTCACATCGCCATGGCCGATGGCACCTACCATCCGATGGAAGATGCCTTTCTGGAGGAGGTCGCCGCCATTTTTAACCTGCCGGAGGGCGATTTTGCGGCCCTCAAAGTGCGCTTTGTGCCCGATGCCTCGCCCCTGCCGCACACGGTGCTGGGCGTGCCGCCCGATGCCCCGGTGGCGGAGGCCCGCGCCGCGTGGCGGCGACTGGTGCGCGATAATCATCCCGATGCACTGGTCGCGCGCGGCCTGCCGGCGGAGGCGATCAAGCTGGCGGAAAAGCGGATGATCGACATCAACCGCGCCTGGGAGACGTTTTCGAGTAAAGCCCGCGCGTGAGGATCGCGACCTACAATGTGGAGTGGTTTTCGGCCCTCTTTGATGAGGACAATCGGCTTTGGGACGATACCGGATGGTCCGCGCGCTACAACGTCACGCGGGCCGCGCAGACCGCCGCACTCGGGACGGTTTTTCAAGCCCTCGACGCGGATGCGGTGATGGTGATTGAGGCGCCCGATCAAAGCCGCACGCGGTCATGCGTCCAGGCGCTGGAGCATTTCGCAGAGCGCTTTGGTCTGCGCACGACCCATGCCGCGATGGGCTTTGCCAATGACACCCAGCAGGAGATCGCGCTGCTTTATGACCCTGCCCAGCTCAGCGTGACCCATGCGCCCGGCGGGGCCTTTGCGGGGCCCGACGGGGCCGCGGGTGCGCCCCGTTTCGACACCGCGCTGCGCATTGATCTGGACATCGACGCCACAGAGGACCGGGTGGTCTTTTCCAAGCCGCCGCTTGAGCTTGATGTGGTGACGCGGAGCGGTTTTGCCTTTCACATGATCGGCGCGCATCTGAAATCCAAAGCGCCCCACGGTGCCACGACGCCCGATGAGGTGATGCGCTTTGGCATCGCCAACCGGCGCAAGCAATTGGCGCAGGCGATCTGGTTGCGCGGGCGCATCGATGCCCGTCTGGAGGCGGGCACGCCGCTGATGGTGCTGGGGGATATGAACGACGGGCCTGGGCTTGATGAGTTCGAAAACCTCTTTGGCCGCTCATCGGTGGAGATCGTGCTGGGGCAGGGGGCGGGCCAACTTTTCGACCCGCACGCGCGGCAGGCGCTCAGCCGCAGTCTGGCGGCCATGCCCACCACCGCGCGTTTTTGGATCCGGCCCGAGAAACGGTATCTGCAGGCGCTTCTCGATTACATCATGGTCAGCGCGGACCTGCGCGCGCGGGCCCCCCGTTGGCGCATCTGGCACCCGCTGGATGATCCCGCCTGCTGGGCGGACGCGACTTTGCGCGATGCGCTGGTCACGGCCTCCGATCATTTCCCGGTGACGCTTGATTTTGACGGATAGAGCGTTCGACACAAAACCTGAGAGGCGGACAACAGCAGTTCATGCGCCGCCCCGCGGGGTGGCGCAGATGCACCGGTCGCCATTGCGTCGCCATTGGTTCGAGCCCAATGGCGACGGGGGGCGGGGTGGCGCAGCCCAACAGTGCCTGTTGGGCGGGTTTTTTGAATGAAGCGGGATGTCTCAGAAATCGGGTTGAACGCTTTAGGCAATGTACACCTCGAAAAAGGTAGGCCGGCTCCCTATGTTTTTCATATGAAACAAACACTCGTCTCCATCCTCGCCCTCACGCTCCTTACTGGCGCGGCGACCGCGCAAGAAGACCGTGGCCTCACGCTCATGGAGCGTGGCGCGCAGCTTTTCATGGAAGGCATCCTCAAGGAAATGGAGCCCGCGCTGGAGGAGTTCGAAGGTCTGGCGGATGACATCGGCCCTGCACTGCGCGGTTTTGCCCAGGAAATGGGTCCTGCGCTGCGCTCTCTGCTTGAAGAGGTCGAAGACTGGTCAGCCTATGAAGCGCCCGAGATTCTGCCCAACGGGGATATCATCATCCGGCGCAAACCGGACCGTCCGTTGGAAGAGAACGACGATCCGGGTGAACCCATCGAACTTTAGCGCGCGGTTCACCGCTTTTCGCGCCGCATCTTCACCTGCATCTGCGCCCCGAGCGCATCGGCGAGTGAGGCCAGCCGCGCCTCGGCCACTTCCCCAAAAAGCGGCCCCATGTCGCGCGACATCAACAGTTCAAGCTGCTTTTTCTTTGGAAACCAACGCAGTTCACCGCGTTCTTCATTCCGCCCCATCCACAGCATCGCGCCAAAGCGCAGCGCTTTGCCCAGAACCTCCGCTTGCGTCTGCTCCTCTTCGCTCAACATGCCATAGAGGTCTTCAAAGCGGGAGTTTTCGCGTTTGTTGGAGTAGCGGTAAAGCAGCGCGAGGCCCAGAAACACCCGCTCTGCGTGTTTGAGCCCGCCGAGGTTGGCGCGCGTCGCATTATCAAAGCAGACCTCTGCCCGGTAGTCGGGATGTGCCCGCCAGCTGACGTCATGCAGCAGGCAGGCGGCTTTCACCAGGCGCTTGCGCTGCGGTGAGGCACCTTTGAAAAGCGGGCTGATGAAGCTGTGCAGGACCTTGCCAAAGCCCGGGTTGCGCGCGTCCTTGGCCTCGGCAAAGCGGCACGCCTCGATCAGCGGATCGCGGTCGCGCAGGCGTTGCGGCATCTGTTCATAGAGCATGCCCTCGCGGATCCCGTAGCTGGAAATCGCGATGTCCTTGGGTTTGAACGTCTTGACCAGCCGCTCCAGCACTTCGGCGGCATAGGGCACCAAGGCCGCGCGCGTGGCAGAGACGCCAGCGGCGCTGCGCAGCTCTTCCACGCCGCCCTCGCGGATAAAGGCGATGGTTGCGGCCACCGATTTGCGGGTCATGCGGTATTCGTGCAGCACCCACAGCGGATAGCCGCGCCGCAGCATGTCGAGCTTGGCAATCGCGCGCCAGGAGCCACCGACCAGAAAAAGCCGGTCGCGCTGCGGCCCCATGCGGGTGGCGAGGCCCTCCATTACCTCCCTGATGTGCGCCTTGCGCGCCTTGGCGCCGCCCTTGATGTCGCGGGTCTTCAACGGCCCCAATTGTGAGGAGACGCGGCGGCCTACGCGCCCGCCGGAGATCTCCGCCAGTTCCATGGAAGAGCCGCCGATGTCGCAGACCAGACCGTAGGCGGCGGGCCAGCCCAGTAGCACGCCCTGGGCCGACAGCCGCGCCTCCTCCTCCCCGTCGATGACCCAGAGCCGCAGGCCGGTTTCGCGCATCACGTCATCGCGAAAGGCTTGGCCGTCGCTGGCATCGCGCACCGCCGCCGTGGCCACGCAGGTGAGCTCTGAGAGCCCCATGCCGTCGGCCAGCTTCTTAAAGCGCCGCATCGCGGAGAGCGCCCGCGTGCGGCCCTCGGGATTGAGATGCCCCGTTTCGCCGAACCCCGCGCCCAGGCCGCACATGATCTTTTCATTGTAAAAGTACGCGGGGGAGCGCGCCGCGCCGTCAAACACCACGAGCCGGACCGAGTTCGAGCCCACGTCCACCACGCCAACCCGCGCGAGTTTGCGCGCAGAGGGGTCTTCGAACAGGGGTTTAGAGAAGGGTCCGAGGTCCGCCACTCCGGTCTCGGGTACGGGCTGCGCTGCATCGGTCAGCTGGGCCATGCGGTCTCCTGCAGTCGTTCGGGGCGGAAGATGCGTCAGAGGGGCGGGGACGTCAAACGGTTTGGGTTTGATAGCCCGCACTTAGGGTCGGCATTGGGACCATAATGACATCAGGCATAGTCCGGGCATCGCTCGACCTGGAGGGCGTTCGAGACAGCAAAGTTGCGCGGGGCATTCCCGGGAACTGCAAGGTCAATCCCTTGGCAGATCGTCCAAAATCGCCCTCCATCGCACCAGAGGTGCGTTGCTTGACTGCGGCTCGCCTCCGGCGAGACGGGAGGTCGGGCGATGCCCGGACTGCGCCGGGCGGTTGCGCTTACCGTTTTCCTTTCGCGTTAGGCCGATGTCAGTTTTGTCCGTCAACTGCATCAGCCGTCCCTAGTCTTCGGCATGCGCAAGTTTCGGCACGTCCTTGGCACCTGCGGAGCCGCGTCCGGAAAGCGATGGGTTTTCCATGAAAAACCGGTGGCAGTTGAAGGCGAAGGCGCCTTCCTCCACTTGGGCGCGCAGAAACGTCCCGTCAGGCTGCATCACCCAGCTTTGCGCCACATCCGCCATGTTCGCTGCCATGATCTGGCTCACGATCTGGGCCTTGACGGTGGCATTCTCCACTTCCACCAGCGTCTCCACCCGGCGGGTGAGGTTGCGGCCCATCCAATCGGCGGAGGACATGAAAACCCGTGCCTTCTTGTGCGGCAGCCCCTGGCCGTTGCCAAAACAGACGATGCGCGAGTGTTCCAGAAACCGCCCCACGATAGATTTCACGCGGATGGTATCGGAAAGGCCCTTCACGCCCGGTCTGAGCCCGCAGATGCCACGGATCACCAGGCTGATCTCGACCCCCGCCTGGGACGCGGCATAAAGCGCGTCGATCACGGTGCTGTCGATCAGGCTGTTCATCTTGGCCCAGATCATCGCGGGCCGGCCCGCGCGGGCATGGGCGGCCTCCGCCTCTATCATCTCCAGCAGCCGCGCTTTCAGCGTGATGGGGGAGATCGCGAGATTGTCCAGCCGTTCGGGCTGCGCATAGCCCGACAGGTAGTTGAACACCTTCGTGGCATCGCGCCCCAGCGTCTTGTCGCAGGTGAAAAAGCTCAGATCTGTGTAGATGCGCGCCGTAATGGGATGGTAGTTGCCGGTGCCGTAGTGCGTATAGGTCACCAGCTCGCCCCCTTCGCGGCGCACCACGGTGGAGATCTTGGCGTGGGTCTTCAGATCGAGAAACCCGTAGACCACATGGGCGCCCGCCCGTTCCAGCCGCCGGGACTGGCGAATGTTGGCCGCCTCGTCAAAGCGGGCCTTCAGTTCCACCAGCGCCGTGACGGATTTGCCGTCTTCCGCCGCCTCGCAGAGGGCAGAGACGATGGGGCTGTCGCGCGAGGTGCGGTAGAGCGTCTGCTTGATCGCCACCACGTCGGGATCGCGCGCGGCCTGGTTGAGGAACCGCACCACCATGTCGAAAGTCTCGTAAGGGTGGTGCAGCAGCATGTCCTTTTGCCGGATCGCGGCGAACATATCGCCGTCATGATCCGTCACACGCTCCGGCACGCGCGGGTTGAAGGGCGGCCACAGCAGATCGGGGCGCGCGTCCGTGACAAGCTCTGACAAGTCATCCTTGCCGATCATGCCGTCGATCTCGATCACGTCCTGGGATTTGACCCCCAGCTCCTCCATGATCACCGCCTTCAGCTTTTCAGGCGCGCCAGCCGAATGGGTCAGCCGCACGACCTCGCCCCGGCGACGCCGCTTCAATGCCACTTCGAATTCGCGCACCAGGTCCTCGGCCTCGTCCTCGACCTCCAGATCGCTGTCGCGCAGCACGCGAAACTCGAAATGTGCCTTGAGCCGGTAGCCCGGGAAAAGGTCCGGGATGTGCAGCACCAGCAGGTCCTCGACCGGCAGAAACCGCAGCACGCCCTCAGGCGCGGGCAGGGACAGGAAGCGGTCGATTTTGTTGGGCACGGGCAAAAGCGCCTGCAGGGGGCGTTTGTCGCTTTCCCGTTCCAGCTGCAGCGCGAGCGCATAGCCAGTGTTGGGGATGAAGGGGAAGGGATGCGCGGGGTCGATCGCCAGGGGGGAGAGCACGGCGAAGACCTGGTTGAGAAAAACCTCCGCCAGATAGGTTTTGTCGTCTTGGGTCAGATCGCCTAACCGTTCCAGGTGCACGCCCGCCGCGTCCAGTTCGGCCAGAAGCGGCACCAGCACCTCCTGCTGCGTCTGCATCAGCGCGCGGGCGTTTTCGTTGATCAGCACCAGCTGCTCGGCAGGGCTCAGCCCGTCCGCGGCGGGGGTCGCGTTGCCCGCATTGGCCAGCTCGCGCAGGCCTGCAACGCGCACGGTGTAGAATTCATCCAGGTTGTCGGCAGAGATGGACAGGAACCGCAGCCGCTCCAACGCGGGCACCCGGGGGTTGGCCGATTCCTCCACCACGCGCCAGTTAAAGCCAAGCCAGCTGAGCTCCCTGTTGAAGAACCGGCCTGGGCCGCTGAGATCCAGGTCTTCAAGTTGGGTGGCAGGAGGGAACGCGCCCTCCAGGAAATTGGCGTCGATCATGGGACCTTACTCGGATTATAAAAAGGTCGGGGCAGCGGTTTGGCCTGCCTTCGGACAATGCGCTAATATGTGAGCCAACGCGCTGGGTTGTCCAGCACCTCACTGGCCAGCCGCCGGGTGACAGGCCGTTTGAGCGCGAGCGATGCCTTATCGAGCGCCTCAACAAGCGCGCTTGCGGCGGCAAAGCTGCGGTCCATGCGGCTGAGCAGAAAGGGGATGAAGTCCGCCTTGGGCATCAGCTGCCGGTCGGCAAAGAGCTTGACCAGCACCGCAGAAAGCAGCGCATCATCGGGGGGCTCAAGCGCCACGGCGTTGGCCCCTTGCAGGCGGCTTTGCAAATCGGGCAGCGTCAGCGTCCAAGCGGCCACAGGTCCTGTGCCGGTGAAAAGCAGCGGCTGCCGCTCTGCCAGTGCCAGGTTGTGAAGGTGAAAAAGCGCTGTTTGCGCGGCCAAATCGCCTGCGATCTCCGGCACGTCTTCAACCGCGACGGGGCTGCGGGCAAGTTCGGGCACGTCAGCATCGGTCAAATCGCGCGCCGCCACGATCCGCGCACCCGTCATCTGAGCCCAGACATGGGTGAGATGGGTCTTGCCTGCACCCTTGGGCCCGGTCAGCACCAGCTTGCCGCCTGCCCAGTTCGGCCAGTCGTCAATCAGGGTAAGCGCGATCCCATTTGCGGGAGAGACAAAAAATGCATCGCGCCCCAGCGCGGTGCGGCTGGGCAGGTCGAGGCCAAGCTGTTGGGGCATCAGGCGCTGTCCGCGCTGTCGGGGTCGTCGGCCTTGTCGGCGCTGTCTGACTGCTCACCCACACCTTGGTAAAGCAGGCTCTGCTGGTACTGGTCGATGGCAAAGCGGATCAGCACGCCGAGGGCTGCCGCCACCGGTACCGCGACCAGCATTCCGATAAAGCCGAAGAGCGAGCCAAAGACCGACAGCGCGAGAATCAGCCAAACCGGATGCAGGCCCACAGAGGATCCCACCAGCTTGGGCGTGAGCACATTGCCTTCGATCACCTGACCGATCACGAAAATGCCCGCGACCAGCCCGATGGACACCCAGTCCCCCCAGAACTGAAAGAGCGCCAGGCCAATCGCCAGCGCGCCGCCCAGCAAGGCACCGAGGTAGGGGATGAAGGTGACCAGCCCTGCGACAAAGCCCACCACGAGGCCGAACTGCAGCCCCACGATCATCAGTGCGATGGCATAGTATGTGCCCAGGATTAGACAGACGGTGCCCATGCCGCGAATGAAGGAGGCCAGCGTGCGGTCTATGTCCCCGGCCAGCTGGCGAATGACTGGCGCATGATCGCGCGGCAGCATTTCATCCACGCTCGCGACCATCCGGTCCCAGTCCAGCAGCAAATAGACGGCCACCACCGGCACGATTACAAAAAGCACGATCACGTTGATGATGGAGGAGACCGAGGACAACGCCGCTTCCAGCAGTTGGCCGCCGCGTTCCTGAATGGTGGCCCCCAGGGAGGTGAGAGAGGTGCGCAGGGTGGAGCTTTCGTCCAGCAGCGCGGGAAAACGCGTGGTCAGGAATTCCATCAGATCGCGCGTGAGTTGCGGCGCGATTTCAATGAGGTTCGCGGTTTGATTGATCAGCGACGGAATGATCAGCAGCGCCATGATGATAAAGATCATCAGTGCGATGATGGTGATCACAGCCGTGGAGAGCGCGCGGCTCAGGCCCATTTTCTCCAACCGGTCGGCCACAGGATCAAGGAAATAGGCGATGGCCATGCCTAGCACGAAAGGCAACAGCACATTGCCCAAAAACCAAAGGATCAATGCAAATACGAGGGCGGCGATGCCCCAGTATTTCATCTGATCTCTGATCGGCAGGGCCATGACGCGTGCTCCTCTTTGCAATCACATCGCCCATGCGGCAGGGGCTTTCAAGGGGCGGGCCGGGATTTCAGAGCGGCAGGCGGGTTTTCCCGACCTTGCCTCGCTGCCCTATGCCGCTTAGGCTGGCGGTGCTGCTGCTCATTTTGTCAATCAAAGCTCTTTTTCGATGCCTACCGCTTGCGTTCTGATGACCGATATCTCGGGCTCCACAGGCCTTTACGAGCGCACGGGCAACGCAACGGCGTTGGCGCATGTGGATACCATGCTGGTGCGGATGCGTGCCATCATCGAAGAGGCGGGCGGCGTCTGCGTCAAGTCGCAGGGCGATGATGCGCTGGCCTATTTCGCGACCGCCGAGGCCGCATTTCAGGCCGGCTACACGATGATCACCGAGGATTGGCCCGACACGCTTTCGGTGCATTCGGGCATGTATCTGGGCGAATTCATCCATCATGAGGACGACATCTATGGTGCGGCTGTGAACACCGCCGCGCGGCTGGCGTCCCTGGCCAAACCGGGGGAGCTCTTGCTGGGCGACAGCTGTGTGGATCATCTGTCAGAGGGGTCGCGCGCGCGCATCAAGCTGATTGGCGATCTGGCGCTCAAGGGCAAGCCCACGCCCACACGCGTTTACGCCTGCACGGTGGCGGAGATGGTCCAGCAGACGGTGATCTTTTCCAAGCCGCAGCCGGTAGAGCAGCGCGCGGGCCGCACCGAATTTGCCGAGTTCCGCTTTGGCGACAACCTGTGGAAAATCAAGGAAGGGCAATCGCTGAGCATCGGGCGCGCCGCCGATTGCGACATCGTGATTGATCTGGCTTGGGTGTCGCGCAGCCATGCCACGCTGACGCTGCGCCACTACCAGCTTGAGATCGCGGATCATTCGTCCACCGGGTCGGTGCTGGTACGCGAGGGTGGCGAAGAAGTGAGCCTGCACCGCCGCGCGACCCTGCTGAGCGGGGCCGGGGTTATTTACTGCGGCATCGGGGCGGCCCATGAGGTGACCCATGCGGTGCATTTCAGCACCCATACGATCAGCATCGCGGCAGCGTCCTGAGGCGCGCCCGGTCACAAACTCTTAACCGAATTGACACCGAGCTGTTACCCTGGGTTGAGATCACGCGCCCACCAATGACATGCAAAGGTGACATCATGAACGCTTCAAGACTTCTGCTTGCAACCGCTCTGACCTCCGTTTTGGCCCTGCCGGGCATGGCGCAGGAGCGCGGCGCCAAGAACGTCATCCTCATGGTCTCTGACGGGATCGGGTTCAACGGCTGGCTCGCGGCGGATTACTATCAGGGGTTGGCCGGGCGCCAGTCCTACCAGGTGGCGCGCCCCGATGGCACAACGCCAGTAGTGCTGGGGCTGGATCATCACGCGCTCAACCTGGTGGATGCGAGCGGGAACCTCTTGCCCAGTGCCTCCGAGGATGCGGCCGCAGGTGCTGTTGCACAGGGCTATGACCCGGTGACGCGCTGGCTGCGGTTCGAGAATACGATGCTCAATGACTTTCTACCCGTCAAAGAACGCTACACTTCCTACACCGACAGTGCCGCAGCGGGTACCGCGCTGATGACGGGGCGCAAAACCTCTAACGGGCGCGTGAACATGGACTGGACCGGGACGGAGACCTTCCGCACCATCGCCCAGATCGCGATGGATCAGGGCCGCGCGGCGGGCTCTGTTGCCTCTGTCATGGTGTCACACGCCACGCCAGCGGCCACGATCGCGCATTCCACGTCGCGCAACAACTACGTGGAGATCTTCAATGAAATGGTCGCCTCCGACCTTACCGTGATCATGGGCGCGGGCCATCCGTTCTATGACAACAGCGGCAACCGGATCGAGCCGGAGGACGCGGAGGCGTTCAAATACGTGGGCGGCCAGGACACGCTGACGGCGCTGACCAGCGCGGAGGGCCTGAACGGCTTCAGCTTTATCGACGCCAAGGCCGATTTTGAGGCGCTGGCCGCGGGTGGCGATCTGCCAGAGCGTGTGGTCGGCATCGCGCGCGCAGGTGCCACGCTGCAAGCCACCCGGGAGGGGCTGGCGGAGGCCGATACGCCCTCTGGCATGGCCATGAACGCCGAAGTGCCCAACCTTGCGACAATGAGCCTCGGCGCGCTCAACGTGCTCAGCCAGGACGAGGACGGCATGTTCCTGATGATCGAGGGCGGTGCCGTGGACTGGATGGGCCACCGCAACAACATGCCGCGCTACATTGAGGAGCAGATTGATTTCAACCTGGCCGTGGATGCGGTGATCGACTGGGTGGAGGAGAACTCCAGCTGGGAGGAAACGCTGCTGATCGTGACCTCCGACCACGAATGCGGCGGCATCTGGGGCGAGGGCACCTGGACCAACGGCACCGGCGGGCCGGTGGCGGCGGATTTCAGCAAAGAGGCCTTGGAGGCGGCGCGCTTTGATCCCACCGACGACACCTTCAATGGCTACAAGGCTGTGCAGGACCGCGGCGCGGGCCGGATGCCCGGCTACATGTTCTCCTCGCGCAATCACACAAACGAATTGGTACCGCTCTGGGCACTTGGCGCGGGGGCAGAGCGGTTTGCGGATTTCACCCGCACCGATCTCAAAGCCGCAGCGCTCTGGGGCACGCAATACGGCTGGGACGGGCACTTCGTGGACAACACCTCCGTTTTCACGGTGATGTCAGAGGCCTATGAGGCGCAAGCGGCAGAGGCTACGCCGACGCAGTGACGCACGCGTCAAGACCAAAGAAAACCCGCCGGATTGCTCCGGCGGGTATTTTGTTTGCGGGTCAAGAAGAGCCTTAGTGGCAGTCGGGGCGCGTGCCCGGCAGCAACACCTTGTCGATCACGTGGATCACGCCGTTATCGGCCTTGATGTTGGCAATGACCACGTTGGCGGTGTCACCCGTGCCGTCTGCAATCGACACGCCCGCGGAATTCTTGGTGATGCAGAGCCGCTCGGAGGCCAGGATCGGCTTGAAGAAGTTGGAGCCCGCCGGGATCGCCTCTGCCGGCAGGTTGCGGTCGTCAACATGGTAGAGCAGCACGTTGGTCAACTGGCCCTTGTTCTCTGGCTGCAACAGCGTCTCCACGGTGCCTGCGGGCAGCGCGGCGAAGGCGTCATTGACGGGGGCGTAGACGGTGAAGGGGCCGGGGCCCTGCAGCGTCTCGGCCAGACCGGCAGCGGTCACGGCAGCCACGAGGGTGGAGAAACGCTCATCCCCTGCGGCGATGTCCACGATGGTGTTGGACGCCTGCGCGGCAGTGCCCAGCGTCAGGGCGGCGGCAGCGGCGGCGGCGATGTTGCGAAGTTTTGTCATCTTAAAGTCCTCTGTTGGAGTGCGGATGACAAGAATACGCAGCCCCCCCCGGATCGGTTTCGCGCTCTCGCGGCTTCGTGAGATTGCTGAAATTTTTGGCAAAAAGTGATCCAAAAAGCGCCGCTTTGCGTCGGACAGCCCTTTGGGAGACCGGCGCGGGGCGCCGCGCCGGTCCGGGTCTCAGGCCGCGTTTAGGCCTCGAACGCCAGTTTTGAGACGTGGATTTCAAACGTCGGGTGCATCTCACCCCCGATCACGCCGGGCCGGTAGTGGCGGTAGATTGACCGCCAGTAGGGCTGAATGACCACCCCTTCGTCCTGCATGATCTTCTGAAGCTTCTCCATAACGGCGCGCCGCTGATCGGCATCGGCGATGGAGAGCGCCTCATTGAGTGCCGCATCGAACTCGGCATTGGCAAAGCCGCTCTCGTTCCATGGTTCGCCAGAGCGATACGCCAGGGCCAGGACCTGCACGCCCAGCGGGCGCTGCGCCCAGTCGGTGGTGGAGAAGGGGTACTTCGCCCAGTCATTCCAGAAGGTCGAGCCCGGAAGCACGGTGCGGTTGATCTTGATGCCAGCGTCGCGCAGCTGGGCGGCCACCGCGTCAGAGGTGTTCTTGCGCCAGGTGTCGTCGATGGAAATCAGATCGTGCTCAAAATCGGCCATCCCGGCCTCTTCCATGAGCGCGACCGCGCCCGCCGGATCATGGACCGGCGCGGGCAGTTCGGCGTATTCGGGGTGGATGGGGGAGACGTGGTGGTTTTCGCCCACCGCGCCATTGCCGTCAAAGCCCAGCTCCAACAGCACCGCATTGTCCACCGCCATCGCGAGCGCGCGGCGCACGCGGACGTCTGCGTAGGGCGTCATGCCGTCCACCTCGGCCTGCTGGTTGGGGCGGATGCAGACGGTGTTGGCGGTCACAGCTTCGGACTTTTCCCATCCCACATCGTCAAAGAGCGCGATGAACTCGCCCAGCGATTCGTAGACCATGTCGACCTCATCGGCGTCCACGGCAGAGAAGATCGCCGATTGCTCCGTGCCGTAGTCGATGTACTCGATCCGGTCGAGGAAAGCGCCTTCGCCCCACCAGTCATGGTTCTCGTTGCGTTCCAGAACGGCCTTGATGCCCACCGTGAATTCGCCCGGCAGATAGGGCCCGGTGCCGATGGGGTTCTCCAAGGGGTCGCTGCCCATGGAGGAATGCACCACCGCCGCCGGGTAGTCCGAAAAACCGGCAATGAGCGTGATGTCGGCGGTGTTGAGCGTGAGCTTCACGGTATGCTCATCCACCACTGTAATGGCACCCTCGCGCGCCACGCCGGTGTCTTCGTCCACGAGCGAGGCCATGCGCGAGGCCATGGAGTTGCCCTCCACGCCTTTCTCACACCAGCGGGTGATGTTCATCGCCACGTCGTCCGCCGTGAAGGGATCGCCGTTGTTCCAGGTCACGCCCTTGCGGACATTGAGCGTGTACTCGGTCGCGTCCTCATTGATTTCCCAGCTTTCCAGCAGCGAGGGTTTGAAGGAGCCGTCGATCTGGTATTCCACCAGATATTCCAGCCAGCCGCGGGTGTAGTTGGACATCTGCGGCCAATCATACGTCCGCGGGTCTTTGAGCGCCTTGACGCTGCTTTCGATGCGCATCGTGCCGCCCTGCTGGGCATGGCCTGCGGCCTGCGCGGGCTGGGCGAGGCCCAAAAGCCCGTAGGCGGCAGCGGCAGTGACCCCCAAAGAGGTCGCGCGGGTGAGGAATTCGCGCCGCGACAGCGTGCCGTCGGCAACCTCCTGGGCATAACGCTTGGCGGCGGGATGAATCGTATTGGTTCGGGTCATGAATGGCTCCGAGCTAATGAAGAAGGACTTGGGATGAGCGGTGTATTAGTCTTGATTAGACAGGCCCGCGTGCGGGGATGCAACCAGAAGACGGTGGGGCGGTCCGTGATTGCGGGTGCGGCAAAGTTGCCCTAGGGATGCCGGGACATCTATTTGCCGGAGTTTCCCATGCGCCTGTCCCGCTATTTCCTGCCCGTCCTGCGCGAAAACCCCGCGGAGGCGCAGGTCGTCAACCACCGCCTGATGCTGCGCGCGGGCATGATCAAGCAATCGGCGGCGGGCATCTATTCCTGGCTGCCGCTAGGCTTCAAGGTGCTGCGCAAGATCGAGAACATCGTGCATGAGGAGCAGGCGCGCGCGGGCCATCTGGCGATGCAGATGCCCACGATCCAGTCTGCGGACCTCTGGCGTGAAAGCGGGCGCTATGATGCCTACGGCGAGGAGATGCTGCGCATCACCGACCGGGGCGGGCGCGACATGCTGTTCACACCCACCGCAGAAGAGCTGATCACCGATATCTTCCGCGCGCATGTGAGCTCCTACCGCGACCTGCCGCTGACGATGTACCAGATCCAGTGGAAGTTCCGCGATGAGATCCGCCCTCGCTTCGGCGTCATGCGGGGCCGCGAGTTCTTGATGAAAGACGGCTATAACTTCGATCTGACGAAGGAAGACGCGCTGCACGCCTACAACCGCCATCTGGTCAGCTACCTGCGCACCTATGAGCGGATGGGGCTTCAGGCGATCCCGATGCGCGCAGACAGCGGCCCCATCGGCGGGGACGACACCCATGAATTCCTGGTACTGGCGGAGACCGGGGAATCGGAGGTCTTTTATGACGCGGCTGTCACCGATCTGACCTTTGGCGACCGGGAGATCGACTATGATGACACCGCCCAATGCGCCGCGATCCTGGAGGAGTTCACCTCCAAATACGCCCGTACGGACGAGACCCATGACGCGGCGCTTTTCAACGAGGTCCCTGAAGAGCGCCGCCGCACCGCGCGCGGCATTGAAGTAGGGCAGATCTTCTATTTCGGGACCAAGTATTCGGATGCGCTGGGCGCGAAGGTGCAGGGGCCCGATGGCAAGCAGGTCGCGGTGCACATGGGCTCCCATGGCATCGGGGTGAGCCGGCTTGTGGGGTCGATCATTGAGGCCAGCCATGACGACAAAGGTATCATCTGGCCTGAAGGTGTGACACCCTATCACGCCGGGATCGTGAACCTACGTCAAGGCGATGCGGAGACGGATGCGGCCTGCGAGGCGCTTTACAAGAGCCTCACCG
>JBCCPS010000066.1:0-17909 GCA_039024775.1 Pseudomonadota bacterium | reverse complement strand
TTGACCGGGCCTTCGGACTTGCAGCTGACCGGGGTTCTGATGCCCGGCGCAGCAACGGTGGAGCTTTTGCAACAGATCGAAGCAGCGGGCCCTTTTGGTGCAGGCGCGCCTGGCCCGCGCTACGCCTTTGCCGACATGGCGATCCGATTTGCCAAACGCGTGGGCGAAAATCACCTCAAGCTCAGTTTCGGAGAGGGGACAGGCCCCACGATGGATGCCATCGCATTTGGCGCAATGGACAGCCCGCTTGGCGCGGCGCTGGTAAACGCGGGCGGCGGGCGGTTTCATCTGGCAGGTAGGCTGGACCTCAACACGTGGCGTGGGCGCCAGTCTGTCCAGCTGCGGCTGGAGGATGCCGCCCCCGCCTGACCGCGCGAAATTTCTGCTTGCGCGCGGGATCGGAAGTGCCTAATCAACCGCTCACGGCCAAGGCCCGTTCGTCTATCGGTTAGGACGCCAGGTTTTCAACCTGGAAAGAGGGGTTCGATTCCCCTACGGGCTGCCACTTTTTCGCCGCATTGCATGCCATTCACCCGCACGCGCCGGAACCGCGTCGGAAAGCACCGTTCCCGCCTTGGCATCAATCTGCATGCGGACAGCGCTTTAATGCGGATCGCGCGCCAAAATTCCCCGTAAAAGTGTGACGCGGATCACATACTTCTCTCGCAAGTGCAGAAACAGTGTGTTTCAGAGAATTCGGGCCGAATATGGCGAAAAACTGATATGTATTTGTCGAAACTCGGAGCGTCTTGCCTTAGGAATGTCATAGGCGCCGCATTCTTGCCAAATGTGGTGCAGGGCTCGGGCGAAATAGCCTGACACCCACAAAAACGGGGACAAAGACGTGCTGTTCTGACTTGCGTCGTCACAGGCGCGACAGGCGGTGGCCTCCAAAACAAACAGCCGTGCGGCAGAAGCGCATGCATAAATTTCTACTGTAACCCTGGGGGGTTATGATGAACAAGTTTGACACCAAAAGACCGGTTGCCGGTCTGATGAAATTCGCGCGCGTTGAACGCGCACTGGCCCTGCCGGAGGCTTCAGCGGGCGCGCGCTCCACTGCGGGCAAGCTGCCGTGGCAGGCCGCACGCACGCCGCTGGTGCTGCCTCACTTGCGCGCCTATCGCACGGCGGGCAAACGCGCCCTGGACGTGGCGCTTGTGGTGCTCAGCTTGCCCTTCACGCTCCCTATCATTGCGCTCTGTGCGCTGTCGCTCTGGCTGGAAGGGGGCGCGCCGTTCTACACGCAAAAGCGGGTCGGACGTGGCGGACAGAGCTTTGACATTCTCAAGCTGCGCACAATGGTGCGCGATGCGGATGCCGTGCTGGCGCGCATCCTGCGCGAGGACCCTCAGATGCGCGCCGAATGGGACAGTCTGCAAAAGCTCAAGAACGATCCGCGCATCACCCCCGTGGGCCGCTTTCTGCGCGCGACATCGCTGGATGAGCTGCCGCAGCTTTTGAATGTGCTCAAAGGCGATATGAGCCTTGTTGGCCCGCGCCCCATGATGCTGGATCAGAAAGCGCTTTACGGCGACATGCGTGCCTATGCCGCGCTGCGGCCCGGGATCACGGGTCTTTGGCAGGTAGGCGCGCGCAACGGCAACACTTTTGCCTACCGCAATGAGATAGACGCGGCCTATGAGGCCGATGTGACCTTTGCAAAGGACGTGAGCATTCTGGCCCGCACTGTGGGCGTTGTACTGCGCGGCACGGGGTACTGAACCCATGACACGTTGTTCCACCCCCGAAACTCGCTATGTTTCTTCCCATGACCCGCAAAGAACGGGAGCCTGATATGCGTGATTTTTACACCCCTGACGGCTCCGATCCTCAGATGACCGAAGGACAAATGGTCCAGATGCCCAGCGGCATGCGGCATTCGATCCGCCCCCGCCGCGCGGTTCTGGAGCAGGCACAAAAGCGCAAGCTCGCCCAGGCATTCGAGGCCGAGCGCTCAAGCGGGTTTGTCAGCGCTGGCGCCGATCTGGATGCCTGGGACACGTTGGAGATCGAGGAACCGGGCGCACGCCGAGCGCTAAGCTCTGCCATGCCAGTCGTCGACTCCAGCCGGACGAGCCCTACCGCACGGGCCTTTGATCTGCTGCGCACGAGGCTGCGCCAGACCACTCAGGAACACGGCTGGCGCAACATCGCCGTCACCGCGCCGACGACGGGCTGCGGCAACACGTTCACGGCGGTGAACCTCGCCCTCAGCCTCAGCCGGGTGCCCGGGTCGCGGACCGTGCTGATGGACATGAACCTGCGAAGCCCCGGCGTGGCGCGGGCCTTTGACATGACAGCGCGCGGGTCGATCCGGTCCTATCTGGCGGGCGACATCCCGCTGGGCAACCACATGATCCGGGCGAGCGAAACGCTGGCTCTGGGCCTCAACGAGGCGCCCGACGCCAACCCGTCCGAGACGTTGCAGGACAGCGCGACAGGTGTCACGCTACACAAGATGCGCCAGACGCTCAGCCCCGAGCTTGTGATCTACGACATGCCGCCGATGCTGGGCTTTGACGACGTTTCCGCGTTCTTGCCGCAACTTGACGGCGTTCTGCTGGTGTCCGACGGCACCCAGACGATGGCGCGCCAGCTGCGCGAATGCGAACGCATGCTCGACGGCCAGGTCCCGCTGCTGGGCGTTGTCCTGAACCGCGCGCGCAAGGATTCCATCGCCGCCTGATCCGGCCTGCCAAGCCCATAGAATTTGCCCTATAATCGCCCTATTGTTGTGGTCTGAGACGTCAGGCGAGGTTTGCGCCCAGCGGCAAGGCAGGCAGGACAAGGAACCCAATGGGTCCGATCTATTCGATATACGATTTTTTGGACATGATCCGCCGCCGGATCGGGCTGATATCCTTTGTCCTGATCCTGGGCTGCATGCTATCCGTCCTCTGGGCGCTGTCGATCCCGCACCAGTACCGATCCGCCGAAGTGATCCAGATCGAACAGCCCAAGATCGACGATGAACTGGCGCCCTCCACGGTGTCAGCCTCCTCCGCCCGGCGGTTGCAGCTGATCGAACAACAGATCATGTCCCGCGGCAGCCTTCTGGAGATCATCGAAGAATTCGGTATCTACAGCAATCTGCCCGCGCTCACGCCGTCTGAAAAGGTGAACCTCTTGCGCCAGTCGGTGCGCATCAATGGCGTGGCGGCGGTGCGTGAGGGCTTTGCCGATGATGGCACGATCAGCGTGCTGACCATCACCGCCGAGATGGACAGCGCGGCCCTTGCCCAGGCCGTTGCCCACGAAATCGCCGACCGCACGCGCGATCTGGCCGCGGCCCAGCGCGCGGAACAGACGCGCGAGACGCTGGAGTTCTTTCAGCGTCAGGAGGACGCGCTGGTGGCCGAAATCGCGGCCCTTGATGAGGCGCTCGCAGACTTCCGGCGCGCCAATGATCTGTCCATCGAAGGCAGCCTCGATTTCGTACGTGACGAGATCGCGGGACTAAATGAGGCGATCCTCGATCTGGATCGGGAGATCATCGCCGCCCAACTGGGCCGCACCCGCATCGACCGCGACCAGCGCGCAGAGACAATCACGCGCCAGGAAGAAGAATTCGACGCGCTGCTCGACAGTCTGACGAACCAGCGCACGCTGCTGTCTACAAGGCGCCAGGAACTGAGCCAGAGCATTGAAACCACGCCAGAGGTCGAACGCGAGATCGCCAAGTTCGAGCGTCGGATGACGCAGCTGCAAGGCCAGCTTGACGTGATCACCACCCGGCGCAATGAGGCGGAGGTGGGCTTTTCCCTGGAGGCCGCGGCGCGTGGCGAACGGCTGACCACGATCGAAGAGGCCCCCCTGCCCGACTATCCCTTCACCATGAGCCGCGCCAAGCGCTGCGTGCTAGGCGCGGGCGCCTCGCTGTTTCTGGGGCTGATCCTGGCCTTCCTCTTGGAGCTGCGCCGCCCGGTGCTGCGCACCGCTGCCCAAATGGAACGGGAAACGGGGCTGCGGCCCGTGGTCTCCATCCCCGATATGCGCGGCGACACACCCGCGGGCAAGCGCGGCCTCGCGCGTCTCTGGGCGGAGCGGCGGTTGTCGGGCAAAAAGGGCCGCGAGGCACGTATGGCGCGCTACAAGGCATTGAGCGAGCCCTGAAGCATAGCCTCGCCGTGGCTGCTCAACGCAGTGTGATAGCCATTACCTCAACGGCATCCCAGTGCAGCCAGAGCGCTGTGCTTCCCGCAACAAGGCCCACGGCGAGCCAGATCGCATCGTGCCAGGCGTCCCAAACGCCGTGCACCCGCGCCAGCCAGATCAGCACCAGATGGGCAGCGGCCATCGCGATCCCCATGCCGATGATGGCCCCCAAGAGACCCGCCAGCGCCACGCCCGCCAGCAGCAGTCCCACCTGCAGCGCGGAACGCAGGGCGGAATAGATGAAAAAGCGCCGCGAATCGCCTGCCGCAAGCGCTGCCTGATCGTAGGTCAGCCCAATCGCCTGGGGGATCATCGCAAGGCTCAGGATCACGATGATCGCGCCCGCCTGTATGTAGCGCACATCGTAAAGCGCGGTGACAAGCGTGGGCCCGACCAGCGCCATGAGCGAAAGCAGGCCGATCAGCAGCGCGCTCAGCCCATAGCGCAGCCGCGCGATGCGCGCGGGCGCGGCCCCTTCCCGGTAGACCGGGATCATCACGCGGCTGGTGACATTGGTGCCCAAGAGCAGCGGAAAGCTCGCCAGGAAGAAGCCGATGTTATAGATGCCCAGCGTCTCCAGCGTTAGAAACTTGCCCAGGATCGCCTTGTCGCCCTGAGAGGCGAAGAACCAGCATATGGTCGACAGGAAGATCCACTTGCCAAAGCCGATGAGTTCGCGCCCCGCTGCGGCCTCCCAATGGAACCGGTTGCGCAGGCCCGGCAGGCCCAGGTGGGTGAATGCAAGCTTGGCCAACGCCTGGATCACCCCGCCGATTACGAGGGCCGCCACCGACTGCAAGATGAGGGCCAGCAGGATCATGACCGCGATGCCCACGACCTGGCTTGCCAGATCAAGCGCGGTCAGCCGGCCCATCAGAAGGTGCCTATGGGCGGTCTCGATCCGCGTGGGATTGAACCCCGCCACCACCAGCGTGAGCGCAGCAACAGGCAGATAGGTCATAAGATCCGGCTGGTCGTAAAACCCCGCCACCGGTGCGGCGAGCAGGCAGGCCACACCCCACAGCAAAAAACCCCGTCCGATCTGGATCGTCCAGGCGGTGTTGAGGAACGCGGGGTCATCCCCCCGCTTGCTTTGCGCGATTGAGGGCGAAATGCCCACGTCCGAGAAAAGGTTGAGCCCCACGGTGATCACCGTAATGAGCGCCATCAGCCCGAAAGCCTCTGGAAAGAGCAGCCGCGTGAGGATGAGGTTGGCGGCCAGCCGGATGGCCTGGCTCGCCCCGTAGCCCAGCACGATCCAGGACGCCGAACGCCCGACCCGCGCCATCAGCGCGTTGCCTTTGAGCATCTTTGCCGCGCGTCCCAGCACTTTTGCCTCACTCTTGCCGTCAATCGCGATTAAAAGCCTCTGGCATGGCCGGGCAATGGCAAAGGCCGGGGCGCGCAGAAATTGATCGCCCCTGTGATGAAAACCCCCGCCTGGCGCGCAGGCCCAAGAGCATACCTGATGAAGATCGCCTACGTCCTCAACACCTACCCCCAGCCCAGCCACAGCTTCATCCGGCGCGAGCTGCGGGCGCTGGAGGATTTGGGCCATGAGGTGCACCGCTTTGCCATGCGCGCGGCAGACGGCCCCCTGCCCGATGCGCAGGACCGCGAGGAGCAGACGCGCACGCACTACGTGTTGGCGTCGGGCGCAGGCGCGCTGATTGGTGCGGCACTGCGTGCCGCTTTCCATGATTTTTCTGCCTTCCGCCGCGCGGTCCGCGCGGCTTGGCAACTGGGCCGGGTGGCGGAAACGTCGCGCCCGCGGCACCTTATTTATCTATGTGAAGCCGCCCATGTGGCCGCGCGCTGCCGCACGTTAGGCGTGGACCATATGCACGCGCATTTCGGCACGAATGCGGCGGCTGTCGCGATGCTGGCCGCGTTGATGGGTGGGCCGAAGTTCTCCTTCACGGTGCACGGGCCGGAGGAATTCGACGCGCCACGGGCGCTGGCGCTTGGCGCGAAGATCGCGGCCGCGGATTTCACAGTCGCCATCAGCCAGTTTGGCCGGAGCCAGCTCTGCCGTTGGGCGGACCCGGCGGATTGGGCACGCCTCAAGGTGGTGCACTGCGGCATTGAGCCCAGCAAATTCGAAGACCCCCAGCCGCTCCTCGACGGGCCTCGCCGTCTCGTCGCCATTGGTCGGTTGGTGGAGCAGAAGGGTCAATTGGCGCTGGTGCAGGCCATGGCGCGGACGCGCGAGGAAGTGCAGCTGACGCTCGTAGGCGACGGTGAAATGCGACCCCAGATCGAAGCGGAGATTGCGCGTCACGGGTTGGAGCCCCGCGTGACGCTGACCGGCTGGGCCGATGAGGCGCGGGTGAAAGAGGAACTTGACCGCGCGCACGCGCTGGTGATGCCAAGCTTTGCCGAAGGACTGCCGATGGTGATCATGGAGGCCATGGCCGCCGCCCGCCCGGTGATCGCCACCTATATCGCCGGCACGCCGGAGCTGGTGCAGGACGGCAAGACCGGGTGGCTGGTGCCCGCGGGCGATGTGGAAAGCCTCGCGCGGGCCATCGACAGGGTCGCGCGCACCCCGCTTGCAAAACTCGAAGAGATGGGCACCGCCGGGCGCGCGCGGGTGCTGGAGCGCCATAACGTGCGCACCGAAGCGGCCAAGCTGAGCGCTTTCATTGCCGGGGAGAGCTCCGGTGCAGGTGATGAAACCTGAGCCTTGATTGCAAGGTTCAAGCGGCCTTCAGCGCCCACGGACCCAACGGTTGGTTGAGCGGTAGAGCGGCAGTTTGATGGCCAGGCGCACGGCGCTGTAGGCCAGAAAGTCGATCGGTTGCTTAAGCGCGCGGCGCCATAGAGGAACGCTGCCAGAGGGGTCATCATCATTGGCGATCAGATGGGGGAAATGCGTGGCGACTTCAGCCACGCCGATGTCCTGGCGGCGGCGCACGCGGACAAGCTGGCGGAACCCTTCGATCATGGGCCAGGCGTAGCGCGCAGGCACCCGCGCGCGTTCCTCGGGCCGAAAATTGAGCCGCGCGAAGGTATCATCGGAGATGATGTCAGGCCAGGCGCCCCACCGCGCCCGGCCCGCGCGGTTCATCGCAAAGACGCCAAAGCCCGGCACGCCCTGGGTCATGAAAGGTGTCGTGCACCAAAAGCGCGTGTAGGCCCGGGTCAGCGCGTCCTCGCCCACGGTGACGTCTGGCGTGCCGCTGGCGTATCGGGGCGCGCTGCCGTCGAGGGTTTCGGCCAGTTGGCCGATCAGCGGCGGGGACACGGTCACATCCGCGTCGAGATAGATCAGAACCTCGCCTGCTGCCGCGGCCTCACCCGCGTTCCAGGCGCCCAACTTGCCGCCTTCCGCCAGTTCAATGACGCTCAGCGACCAGTCCCGCGCCTTCGCATCACCGATGAAGCCGCGCGCAATCCCGGCGGTGTCATCGCTGCAGCCATTGGCCACGATGATGACCTCCGCCCCCTCCGGCACCGGGTCTGAAGCCAAGAGCGCGGTAAGGCAGGACGGCAGCCAAAGCGCCTCATTATGCGCAGGGATCAGGACGGAGACCGTCACGGGTAGGCGACCAGCGCGCTCATCCTGGGGTTTTCATCGTCCAGATGCCGCAGCGCGCCCCAAGAGCCCCATTTGGTCGGGTTGTAGACATCCGAATAAGCGAGGAAAAGCTGACCACCAACGGCGGTCCAGCCTTTGAGGAGCATCTGGTAGAGCGCGCCCATCTGCGGCGCGTAGTTGAAGGCGTGAAAGAACTCGGTCAGCTCCCTGTCCTCCACTTGACCGCCGATGCCCACTACATGGGTGCCGCCTTCGTACATGATCAGATCGAGCCCATTGGCCCGGGCGACCGCCGCGTGATAGGGCCAGACACGGCCCAGAAGATCGGTGAGCGTGTCCGCAGGATCGCCCGACAGCGCGCCATCGGTAAGCTCGCGCCCTGCCCGCTCAAAGGCCAGGTCAAAGCGGTGGCGAGCGATGAAATCGCGCGCGGCCTGCCCCTCCAGCCCCTCCGCTGTGGCCCGCGCCTCCGCCTCGCGCAGGCTCTCGGCCAGCCAGCCCTTGACCAGCGCCTCGCGGTCCTCCAACCCCAGAATGCCGCCGAAATACCCGGTAACCGCGTAGGCATCGAAAGCGTCAACCGGGGGCGCCAGCCCCTCGGCCACGGCGAGTGGCGCGGTGAGCGCTTCGATCTCCAGTCCCAGCCATCCGGTCTGGGAGGAGATTACATTCACCAGCCGCGCCTCCTGCCCCTCGAAAACCTCCGACCAGATCGCGGCGACCTCCGCGGCGCGCAGCCCATAGGCCTGCATCCACTTGTCGTTTTCGCCCCAACGCGAGCGCGCGGTGCCATCGGCCCAGCGGGCCTGTTCGAACTGCCAATTCCAGACCTCGTTGGAGAACTCCACATAGACCTTCAGAGCGGGATCAAGCGTGTCGCGTACGAGGGTGGCGAAGGCGCGCACAAAGGCGTCATCGGCCAGATGGGGGATGTTGAACCAGGCGTCTTTTTCCAAGCTGTTGGCAAGCTCTACCATAACCTCCACCGGCACGCCGGGGGCCCAGGTGACGTGGTCGACCAGGGGGCGGTCCTCCCAACGGGAAAGCTGGCTGTCGTTGGTCTCCATCCAGTCCATGAAACGCAGCGTTGTGAAAGGCCCAAGCTGGCTGGTCCAAGCCGGGTTGAACCGGCCCGCGCCCGCATCCGCGCGGCGCACGGTGATGTTTCGCGGTGGATCAGTGCGGTTGATGCGCTGGATGCGGATGTCCACGCTGCCGGGCCCGGGCGTGTAGTCAAAGCTCACCTGGCCTGTGCCATAGCGGACCCGTTCGGCGCGGCCCGAAACCTCAATCACGCCGCGGCCCTCATAGCGCAGCACGTAACGCCCCGCGAGCGAGGTCGCCTCCTTCGGCATGTCGGTGAGGATCAGCGTCCCGATAGAGGACAGCGCGCGCGGCATCTCCTTTGGCCATCCTTGCGCATCAAGATGCCCGCCCGCCTCCAACTCCGCCAGTTCCATCCCGCCCCACTGGCCGGGCTTGTGGCCGATCCAGGGCCGCGCGGTTTTCATCAAATCAAGAAACGGCAGCTGCGTGCTCCAATCGGTGACGGAGGCCAGCCCCATGCCCACGGCCCGGGTCCCGGCCACGGCCCCGTCTGGCACCTGCACCGGATCAGCCGGTGGGCCCGTGGGCGCGGCGGGCGCGGTCACCGCCCGTGCGGGGTGTGCGGGTGCGGCGGGGACGGGTGACACGGCAACGCCCTCATAGGCCTGCACCGCCTCCCAGGCCACGCGCTGAAGCGTGCGCGCCAGATCGGCCTGCGGCGTATCAAAGCTCTGGCCCCAACGGCTGGCGAAATCAGACGGCAGGCCCACCGGGCTCTGCCCCGTCAGCACCGCGTATTGCACCATCGCGACGAAGTAATGGCCCATGGCTGATAGGTGGATGTCATCGGAAAAGAGCGCCTCAATGCTGTCGAGCCCTTCAATGCGCCCCGCGGCGATCTCATCGTAGAGCCGCCCCATCGCCTGGCCCGCGGGAATGAGCGCCACCTGCGCCTCATCCGACCTGTTGCCCGCCGCCACCTCGGCCACGATCTGCTCCCAGACCGGCAGGTCCTGACCCAGCCGCTCCCGCCAGGGGATATCCGCCTTTTCGTCGTATTCAATCGCCTGACCGGTCCCGCTTTTCAGGCTGTGCCAGGTCTCTTGCACATAGACGCGCGCCTGCGGGTTGGCGGAGATCGCAAGCCCCGCGAAGGCCAGCGCGTAGACACCGCTGTCAGACCATTTGACGTGGTTTTCCAGCGGGATGGCTTCGGTCAGAATGAGATGCGTCGTGCCGCCCTCGGGCAGCACGCTCCGCGCGTCCACACCTTCGGCACCCGCCGACTGCTCCCAATTGTATTTGAGCGGCGCGCCGTTGATGATCTGCGACTGCACAGTGCCGTCGCCCGTACCCGCGCGCAGTGCCCCCTGCAGCATGTCTGGCCCATCGGTGCCAAAAAGGCTGTGGCCCACCATGAGCACGGCAAAGACGGTGTCGAGCCCACTCATCCCGCCACCCCCGTTTCCTTAAGGCCCGTGACCACCTGCCAGACAACCTCTTGCATGGCGCGGGCGGCCTCGGCGGATGGCGCAGTCGCTGGCGTGCCGTCCGCGCGCGTCAGTTGGTGCGGCAAGCCTTCGGGCGTGCGGTGATAGAGCACCGCGTAGTGGGTCAGCGCCACCAGATAAGCACCAACGTCATTGAAATGGATTGTGTCGGGCGTGCCGTCCTCCGATGTGGCGAAAAGATCGTCCACACCCTTGATGCCGCCAATCCCGCCGTCTTCCGCCACCTTCGCCACGAAGGTCGCCATGGCCTGACCTGCGGGGATCACATGTACGGGCGCGCCGGAGGTGGCAAGCGCCGGATAGAGCACCCGGCGCAGCCAGAGCGCCTCGTAATCCTCCGCGATCCGCGTGGCCCAGCCCCCGGGATCATCGGTATGGTGCCAGGTCTCGTAGAGGTAGATCCGGGTATCTGGGTTGGCCTCCGCCGCCCTTTGCGCCCAATTTGCCAGATACTTGGCACTGTCGTGGTAGCGGATGGCATCCTTCAGCTCGACCATCTCTGTCAGCACCAGCGCGTCGTACTCGCCCGATCCCACCGCCTCCAACCCATCGCGGTAACGATCATGGGCATTCTCTTTCTCGAACCCGTTCACGGGCAGCGCGGGATCCCAGTGTTCGCGCAAGGAGGTGCCCCAGCCCAGCTGGCTTTCATAGCTGTGCCCCGCAAGCTGTGCCAGCATCGCGGGCATGTCCCGGCCCACCAGCGAATGCCCCAAATGGTAGGTCCTGAGCGGCCCCTCGGGCGGCATCAGCGGCGTGGCATAAAGCGCCTCCGCCGCCGCCGCACCCCGGCGGGAGGTCATCCACCAAGCGGCCCCGCCCAAGCCGCCAAGCCCCAAGAGGGGCAGGCCCAAAAGAGCGGCGCGGCGGGTCAGGGGCGGCATGAGCTACTCTCCTTCCGGCACGTCTTCCCGGCGCAGACCGATCCCGGCAAAGACGTGATCTCCAATATGCTGATAGCGCCCTTCGACCTTGTGCCCCGCCGGATAGGGGCCCGTCTCCTTGCGAAACCGCGCCTTGAAGCGGGCGCCGCCCGTGGGCAGGTCAATCTCCACGTGGTCAAAGCCGATGAGCTCCCCGGTTATAGGGAACTGCGCTTTGAAAAGCGCCTCTTTGGCGGCGAAAATCAGCGTGGCGCGCCTGCGCCGCTCGCGGCCCGTGACCATGCCGATCTCCGCCTCGCGGCACACGGTGCCGATCATGTCTTCTTCCATGCCCATGGCCTTTTCGGCATCGAGCCCCAGGAAGATCGGCGCGCGGGTCACGACTGCGATGCAGATGTTGCGGGTATGGGCAATGCTGCCCCGCCAGCCGTCGGGCCAAATGGGCGCGCGGTCTTCGCCTGAAGGGATCGGCAGCGGCTCCCCGCCCAACCGGCACATCGCCTTGCGCGCCGCCGCGCGGCCCACGGCGAATTCCTGCTGACGGCTTTCGACCGCGTCGGCCACCGCCGCCGCCTCGCCCTCCATCAGCTCAGGCACAGGGATGCGCGGATCCAGCGCTACGACCGAGACTGGGCAGTCATAAAAGGCGTCCACCCGCGCCTCCACCTCCGACAGGATCAACGCCACGAGGCGGACCTTTTGGCGCGCATGTCCCGGCGGCGCGACACAAGTGCTGCAGTCTCCGGCGCAAGCTCTGGCCGCGCGAGCGCGGGCACAGGCGTGCGTTGGGTTTCGCGCCGGGGCGCTGCTTCTTTGCGCGCCGCCGTGCGGCCAAGGCCTGCGTCGATATGCGCGGCCAGGGCAGAGAGCACCGGGAACCGGAAGATGTCGGTAATGGACAGCTTGTCGGCACCGAGAGCCGCCTTGATATCGCGGTGCGCCTGGACGGCCAGAAGCGAATGCCCGCCTAGGGCAAAGAAGTTGTCCTCCGCCCGGGGGCTTTCCACGCCCAGAATGCCGGACCAGACGGCCGCGATGGCCGCTTGTGTCTCTGGCGTGGCCGCGGCTGCCGCAACAGGACCGTACGCCGTGGGCGTCGGGCGGGTGAGTTTGGGACGGGTGGCTTTCTGAACATCCGGCGCAGGCAGCGCCTTCCGATCAATTTTCTTGTTTGGGGTCAAGGGCATGGCTTCCAGCGTCATGAGGGTTGCCGGCACCATGATGGCCGGCAAATGATCCGCCAGTTTGGCTTTTGCCGCGTCTATGTCAAGGGGCTGATCCGCGGTCACATAGCCCACCAGCTGCGCCCCGCCGGGCGCGTCGCGGGCAATCACCACCGCCTGGGTCACACCCGGCAGCGCCACCAGCTGCGCTTCGATTTCGCCCAGCTCGATCCGGTGGCCCCGGATTTTGACCTGCGCATCCGCGCGGCCCGCAAAGTGCAAGAGCCCGTCTGCATCCAGACGCGCCAGATCGCCGGTGTCATAAATCCGCCCCGGGCCGAAGGGATTGGCTATGAACCGCTCCGCCGTCAGCTCTTCACGCTGCCAATAGCCTTGCGTCACGCCCTCCCCACCGATCCAGAGCCGTCCTTCCACGCCCACGGGCACGCGCGCCATGTCTTCCCCCAGCAGGTAAAGCTGCGTGTTGGCGATGGCGGTGCCGATGGGGGCCGCCGTGCCGCCCTGCCCGCGCGCCAGCATATGGGTGGTGGACCAGATCGTGGTTTCCGTAGGCCCGTACATGTTCTGCAAACTGGCGGGACTTGCCTGTTGCAGCGCCTCCGCCAACGCACCCGGCAGCGCCTCCCCGCCCACCATGATGTGCTGGAGCCCCGACAGCGCGCCGCGCGCCTCCTCGTTCATCACCAGCATCTGCGCCATGGAGGGCGTGCACTGCAGATGGCTCACGTCGTGGCGCACCAGTTGCGCGGCGAGGGAGAAATCATCCTCCTCCAGCGTGACCTCCTCATTGGCGCGCCGCAGCACCTCCGCCAGGGGCTTTAGGCCTTCCAGCACCACCGCTGGGTCGATGCCGTAGTCGATCAGGCACGCCACCTCTGTCACCCCGATGGCCTTGAGCTCTTCGGTGCGCTTGAGCCCATCTTCCACGGTGCCGAACATGCCGCTGTCGTTGAAGTACCGCTGGAAGGCGAATTCGAGGATCGCGTCCATCTCTTCTTCGTTCAGGCCCTCAAGGTCGATCTCGAAGGGGTTCGTGGCCCCCTCGGGACGTTTGAAGGCGGGGAAGGCCCAGGCGTATTGCTTGATGAGCCCCGCGGCAGAGCGCAGGTAGTCCTTCATCGGCTCCCGCGCGATCTCCTCGGCCGCCTCGCGGGTGTCGGCCAGAAAGGTATGCAGCATCACCGTGACGGTGAAATCCGCCGGGTCATGGCCCGCCTCCCGCAAGGCGGCGTGATAGATGCCGATCTTGTCCGCGACCTCCGCCACCGACTGGCCCAGCAGGTGGGTGAGGACATTGGCCCCGGTGGCCCCCGCCTCTTTCCAGGTTTGGGGATTGCCTGCGGTCGTGACCCAGATGGGCAGCTTCTTGGACACCGGGCGGGGCTGGGTGACCACAGCGTGGGGCGTCCCGTCTTTCTTGGGGAACTCCACAGGCTCCCCGGCCCACAGCTTGCGCAACTGATCGATGGCGGTGAACATCGCGGCCTTGTTGTCGGGCGGCGTGTTTTCGGGGCGCAGGACAAAGTCATCAGGCTGCCAGCCGCTGGCGATGGCCAAGCCCACGCGCCCGTTGGTGAGATTGTCGATGACCGCCCATTCCTCCGCGATACGCGCGGGATGGTGCAGGGGCGCCACGCAAGAGCCCGCGCGGATCGCCAGGTTGCGGGTGACGGACGCCACCGCAGCGCCGGTCACCGACGGATTGGGATAGGGGCCGCCAAAGGCGTGGAAATGCCGCTCCGGCGTCCAGACGGCGTTGAAGCCGTGGGCATCGGCGAATTTGGCGCCCTCCAGGAGCAGCTCATACTTCTTGGGGCCCACGCCGTCGTCATTGCCCCAGTAGAAGATATTGAAATCAATCGCCTTGTTGGAGCCGGTCACCGGACCGTTTGAAATCATCGTCCGGCTTTCATCCCCCGCCAGCACCACCTTGAAGCCGCGCGCGAGCGTCCAGAACAGCTCCAGCACCGAGATGTCGAAGCTCAGCGAGGTGACGGCGAGCCAGACCGCGCCTGCGGCGTGATCAATGCGGTCGTCCATGCCGGCAAAGAAGTTGGCCACGTTGGCGTGGCTGACCATCACGCCCTTGGGCGTGCCGGTGGAACCGGAGGTATAGATCAGATAGGCCAGATCGTCTGGCGTGGCGGCGGGCGCGGGGTTGGTCTCTGGCGCGTTGGACAGCGCGGGATCCGTGTCCAGCGCGAGGATGTCTGCCGTGCTTTCGGGCAGCTGAGAGGCCAGTGCTGCCTGCGTGACAATCACCGGCGCGGCGCTGTCGGTGATGTAATGCGCGATCCGGTCGGCGGGATAGCCGGGGTCAAGCGGGACATAGGCGCCGCCCGCCTTGAGGATACCCAGCGCGCCCACCAGCAAATCGGTGGAGCGGCGGGTGTAGAGCCCGACGGGCGTGCCGGGCGTCACGCCTTCGCCGCGCAGGGCATGGGCAAGTCGATTGGCCCGGGCATTGAGCTGCGCGTAAGTGAGGCTCTCGGCTTCGAAAACCAACGCCGTGGCGTCGGGCGTGGCCTTTGCCTGCGCTTCAAAGGCGGCATGAACGGTAGTGTTATCATAGAGGCGATCGGTGGCGTTCCAGTCCTCCAGCAGACGCTCTTCGGTCGCAGGCATGGCCTGCACCTCATCGCAGGTCTGCGCGGTCGCGATCCGGGCGAAGGCCGCGCACAGCCGCGCTTGCATGAGCCGCGCTCCAGCGAGGCTCACGCGGGCGGGATCAAAGCTCAGCTTCGGCTCGGTCTCCGACAGCTCCACCGTCAGAGCCATCCCCGGCAGCGGGCCGCCCGAAGAAAGCGCGATATCCGGCAGGCCGTCAAACGCCTCCGGCGCCCGCGCGGGCAGATCGGCGGCCATGCCGCTGCTTTGCGCGATCAGGCGCAGCGCCGCCGTCACATCCGCGCGCATTTCCGCCAACTCACCTTCAACGACACGGAGCGGCACCCAGCCCGCCGCGAGCGGATTATCGTCCGGCTTGGCCACCGCGACAGTATCGCCCGCTTCAGCCCCTGCGCTGTGGCGCGCCACGATGAGGGCGGCCAGCGCCTGGTCTTCGGGGCTGGTGCCAGCGGCTTCGAGCGGCAGGCTTTCTACCCGCACTGTCAGGCCAGTTTGCACAAGCGGCAGCGTGAGCGGCCTGCCGCCAAGCTCCGCGCGCCAAAGCGGCTCTTCCCCTGCTGCAACCTCCGCCACCTCGGGCGTCTCAATCACATCTCCAACCTTCAGATCATGCCGCGCGCCCAGCAGCAAACGCATCGGCGCATCCGCCGTCGCAATCGTCAGCGCGTCCCCATCCGCTTCAAGCACCGTGCCGGGCGCGGCCCCCTGCAGATCAGCAATCGTGAGCGACTTAACGGGATGAATGTGCCCGTTTGCATAGACTTTGGCCGTCGCCAGCGGGTTCCAGTACCCGCCAAAATCGAGCCCCCGCACCAACGCCGAAAGCACCTTGGCAGGCTGCGTGAAATCGAGGATGCCGCCAAAGGCCGGCCGCGCATCACGTGCAAAATAGCTGCGCTGCGCGAAGTCTTGCGGCGTGCCGGAAATCGCCCCCGTCTCAAGTTGCGCCTGCACCGCCGCAAAGCTCTCCAATCCAGCGGCATAGCACTTCGCATTGAGCGTAAAAGCAGTGTCATCGGCGGCGATATCCACGCGCTTTTGCGCGATCAGATCACCCTGATCCACGCCGGTGGTGATCTGGTGCCAGCTCACACCGTGCGACGTCTCGCCATTGATGATCGCCCAGGCAGGCGTGTTGAGCCCCGCATAGCGCGGCAACGGCCCGTCGTGAAAATTCACCGCGCCCTTGGCAGCAAGCGCCAGCACCGCATCGGGGATCATCCGCAGATTTGCAATCGACAGCAGCCAGTCGTGCTGCAGGTCCGCCGCCAGCAGATCAGCGGGGGCATCCAGCACACGCGCGCCCTGCCCCGCGGCCCAGTCGGCCACCGCTTCGTCGCGGGTCACAACGCCCGCAATCCTGTGCCCGCCCGCGATCAGCATGTCGCCGCAGGCGATGGTCAGGCTTTCGTCCCCGATCAGAACGGCTGAAAAAGGCGCTGCTTTGCGTTCGGTCATGAGCGGTCCTCCGACGGGGTGCGGCTGGGTTTGGGCCTATGATCCGCGCGCGACAGGCCGAGGCCAAAGCGGAACAGGTCCCCCACGAAGTGCGGCGGGTCCTGCGACGGGCGCCCTGTCACCGCGCAGCGCAGCGCGTGCAGCGCACTGCCCGCCAGCCGCGCCGCCCAGGCCGCCGCCGCATAGCCGCGCCCGTAGTTTTTCACAAAATAATGCCTGCGGGAGGCGAACCAGAACGGCGGCGTGCGCTGCCAGTCTTTCATACCCGTGGAGACCGACCCGATGTGCACCACCCGCGCCTGGGGAACATACCAGGTTTGCCAACCCTTACGCGCGGCCCGCTTCATCAGATCGGTTTCCTCGAAATAGAGAAAGAAAGTTTCATCAAAGAGCCCAATATCGCGCAGCGCCTCCGCACGCATCAAGACAGAGGCGCCCGCGGCCCAATCCACCCGCGCGGCCTCTTGCGGCAAAGGGGGGGCGACAACTGCCCGCGCCAGAAAGCGCGAGATCACGCCGATGCGCGCCGCCCCCTCGAACTCGCCCTGGACCGAGGGAAAGCGGAACGCAGTCGTATGGGCCACACCGTCCTCGCCACGCACGTGGGAGGCAGCGAATGCGGCCTTTGGATGCGCGTGCAGATGCGCCAGAAGGGCAGCAATACAGCCCGGATCAAGGAAGGCATCGGAATTGAGCACATAAAAGAAATCAGGCCGCGTCCCGTCGGACATCGCCGCTTTGAGACCGAGGTTGTTACCCGCGCCGAACCCACCGTTCGCATTGCTCAGGATCAGCCGCACGCGCCCCTCCACCGCCCAGCCGCGCGCGGTGATCTCCTCTTGCAGCACCCGGGCGGAGCCGTCGCCGGAGGCGTTGTCGACCAGCACGAGCTCACCGCCCTCGGGCATGTCCGCAAGCGCCGCTTCTGCCGCGCGCAGGGTCATCTGCGCAGTGCGGTAGTTCAGGATGATGACCAGAAGCCGCGTCATTCCGCTGCCGTCCGCCCGGTTGCGTCGCCCGACCTTTCGCTGAGTGCTGTCGCGATCACCTCACCCAATTCCTGAGCCAGGACAGTCACGCTGGGGGTCAACACCATGGCTTCGTGATCCCCCGGCACCTCGACCACCTCCATGTGAGGCGCGTATTTGCGCCAGTCGTTGTCCTCGAACACATATTCCTTTTCCGCCGTGACCCACATACCGCCGCTCACATTCCAATGGTGGTCAAGCGGGGGCCGGAAAAGCGTCATCGGCCCCTCCCAACGCTGCGTGTCATAGCTGCGCACCGCCTGCAAAAACGCGTTCTGGACTTTGACGTTGTTGAATTCCGCCCCCGGGGCTGCGGCCTCTGGCGCGCAACCGGCCCGCTTCTGCCGTTCCCAGGCGATGCGGTTGCGCGCCCATTCGATCAGGTACCCCGGCCCTTTGCGACGGAACTCCGCAAGCTTTATCAATGCCTTATCCCTGCGCGTTAAAGCGGGCCTCACCGGCAAGGGCGT
>JBCCPS010000065.1:0-18573 GCA_039024775.1 Pseudomonadota bacterium | reverse complement strand
CCCCCCCCCCCCCCCCCCCCCCCCCCCCCCCCCCCCCCCCCCCCCCCCCCCCGGGTCGGACCGCGCTAGCGGTCCGAAATCTCACCCGCGTGTGGCTTCGATCCGCCTGATCAACAGGTTCACGGCCCAGCCAAGACCTGCTGCTGCGATCAGACCCCAGACCGCCCAGATTGCAAACAGGATCCATGTCAGGTTGACACCGAACATCACCACGCAAGCGGAGGTAAAGTTGGGCGCGGCGGGGCGGCTGTCATGATCTGATTTTGTGTCGCGCATCAGGAGGTTCCGTTGCTGTCCCGACCACAGTTTAGCGCCGCTTTTGCGCCCGTCAGCCCTTTTTTGCCTCTGCGAGCGCTTGTGGAAGCGCACGCGCGAAAACCGCGAGTTGCCGAGATGTGCCGCAACTGATCCGGATGCAGCGGTTTTGTGGCGCCACAAAGGGCATGCGCACAAAAATGCCGCGCGCGACGAGCCCTTCGAGTACCGCTTTTGCAAAGGCGGTATCCCGCCCGCAATCGATGGCCACGAAATTGGCGGCCGAAGGCAATGCCGTTAGCCCGTTGGCGGATGCGATCCTGGAAATTTCATCTCTGGCCTGAGCGATCTGTGCAGTGACCTCCGATAGATACGCGCGGTCTTCGAGCGCGGCTTGCGCACCCGCCTGAGCCGCGCGGCTCATGCCGAAGTGATTGCGCACCTTGTGAAAAGCGTTGATCAGATCAGGATGCGTAATCCCGTAGCCCACGCGCGCGCCAGCAAGCCCGTATGCTTTTGAAAACGTGCGAAACCGGATCAGCCGCGGGTCATCCGCTGGCAGCGGCAGCGCGGTGCCCTCGGGGGCGGTGTCGACGTAAGCCTCATCGAGGACCAAGACGGTGCACGAGGGCAGCGCGTCCATTGCCTTTGCGATGTCCTCGCCCTGGTGCCAGCTGCCCATGGGATTGTCCGGGTTGGCAAGATAGACCAGTTTTGCCCGGGTCTCCGCCGCTTTGGAAAAGAGCGCCTGCACGTCCTCATGATCGTCGCGGTAGGGCACCTTATGCAGCACCCCGCCGAAACCTGCCACGTGGTAGTTGAACGTAGGATATGCCCCATCAGAGGTCACCACAGCATCGCCAGGCCCAACGAAGAGCCGCACCAGATAGCCCAGAAGGCCGTCTATGCCTTCGCCCACGATGATATGATCTTGCGTCGTGGCATGATGGGCAGCGATGGCACCGCGCAACGCATGGCTTTCTGGATCGCCGTACATCCAGTGGCCCGTCTGAGCCATGGCTTCCTGCGCTTTGGGCGAAGGGCCAAAGACATTTTCATTGGCTCCGAGCCGTGCTTCGAACACGCGCGCGCGGGCACGTTCCTGCGCTTCGGGTCCTACAAAAGGGACTGTTGCGGGCAGGGATTGGGCAAGGGGAGTGAGGCGGTAGGTTGGCATAACCCGCTTCTTAGGTCGGGCGTGTGCCCTTGAAAAGAGGGGGTTGTGCGCTTAGTTGCGAATGGCTCGCAATAATGAGGTGCGCTATGGCCAATTTCACCCGACGCGGCTTTCCTATCAGCGCGGCTGCCGCCAGCACAGCGCGGGGGCTGCCGCAGGTCGCCGTCAAACCCGCGGCGCGGCGCATTCTCACGCTGGTGTATGATCGGCGCCTGGGCATGATGCGCGCCATTGATCGCTTGGTGCCGTGACGTAGCGCTGGCGTGGCGCCGCACTTTGCGGTGAATTGTGCAGAGATTTTGCCGGAGGACCCCATGCCACGCGTTTCCGTTTCATACGACAATCACATTGCCCACGTCCGCCTGACCCGTCCGGACAAGATGAATGCGGTTGATCAGAAGATGATCGATGCCGTGATCGCAGCGGGGCAAGAGGTTGCGGCATCCGACGCGCGGGTCGCGGTGATCTCGGGCGAGGGCCGCGCGTTCTGCGCCGGTATAGACATCTCGGGCCTCTCCGCGATGGCGGGGCAAAACCCAGCCGAGCTGCTGATGCCGCGCACCCATGCGGAGGGCACGACAAACCAGTGGCAGGAGGTCGCGATGATCTGGCACCGTTTGGAGGTGCCGGTGATCGCGGCGCTGCATGGCGCGGTATATGGCGCGGGATTGCAGCTTGCACTGGGCGCGGACATCCGGATCGCTGCCCCCGATGCCAAGCTTGCCATCATGGAGATGAAGTGGGGGATCGTGCCGGATATGGGCTCAATGGTGGTGCTGCCGCATCTTTTGCGCTCTGACGTGTTGCGGCGGCTGACCTATACCGCCGAGCCTGTGAGTGCCGAACAGTCGGAGCGTTGGGGGCTGGTGACAGAGATCGCGGAGGACCCGCTGGAGGCCGCACTGGCGCTGGCGGGGGTGATTGCCGGCAAGTCCCCCAGCGCAATCCGAGCGGCGAAGGCGCTGATCACCCAGGCCGAAGAGGAGGGGCCGGCGGGGATACTGGAAGCTGAGTCCCTTGCGCAATCCGCGCTTATCGGTCGGCCGCACCAGATGGAGGTGATCGCCGCCGAGTTCGGCAAACGCGCGCCCCAATTTAAGTGAAGTGATCTGATTGCCGCGGCAAAGCCGCGATTCCCTTTCTGGTGCCTCGGGGTTTGCGTGAGCCCTTTGAACTTAGGGGGCGCCGGTGTTGGGGGTTTGGTTATTTGCTGAGAAGGTGTTCAGGGCGCGGTGCGTCCTGAACGACCTTTTACGAGGGTTTTTACGATTCGGCTTCGCGTCAAGGACAAGCCGCGCAGAGCGCGGTGCTGCGCATCCTTGACCCAAAGCCGAATCGCGGTGGGTCTTAGAGCTCTGCGAGGCGGTCCAAAGCGGCGCGCAGCTGCGCGGCTTCCGACTGGCGTGCCTCCAGATTGGCTTCGGCTTCCTCTACCACGTCTGCCGGGGCGGAGGCGCGGAACTTGGGGTTCTTCAACCGCCCCTCCAGCCCGCTGATTTCCTTTTGCAGTTTTGCCAGGGATTTCTCCAGCCGCGCCTTTTCTTCCGCGATGTCGATGAGGCCTTCAAGCGGCAGACCAAATGTTGCCCCCCGCGCGGGGATAGAAGCGGTGCCTTTTGGAAAGGTCTCCATCTTGTCCAGCGTTTCGACGCGCGCTAGCCGTTTGATCATCGCCGCATTTGCGTCCCAGGCCGCTTGCGCGTCTGTGTCCATGTCGGTGAAGACCATGGGCACCTGCAGGCCTGCGGGCACGCGCATCTGCGCGCGGGCAGAGCGGATGTTTTCGATTAACGCGATGACCCAATTGAGTTCGGTATCCGCCGCCGCATCGAGGTGCTCGGCCAGGGCGTAGTCGGGCCAGTCGGCATGCACCAGCATTTTGGCCCGCGTGCCCGTGGTCTGCCAAAGCTCTTCCGTTATGAAGGGCATGATCGGATGCAGAAGGATCAGGCACTGATCCAGTACCCAGGCCATCGTCTGGCGGGTTTCGTCAGCTTCTGCAGCGCCGTCTTGCAGAAGCGGCTTGGAAAGCTCCACGTACCAGTCGCAGACCTTGCCCCAGACAAAGGCGTAAAGCGCGCCCGCCGCGTCGTTGAAGCGGTAGTTTGTCAGCGCGTCGTCCACGGTTTCGCGCACGCGGGCGGTTTCGCCCACGATCCATTTGTTGAGCGTGGCCTTGGGCGCGGGGATGCCGTCCGTGCGCGCGGCGAAGACGTCATTCATCTCCGCAAAGCGGTGGGCGTTCCAGAGCTTGGTGCCGAAGTTGCGGTAGCCCTGGATGCGTTGCGTGCTGAGCTTCAGGTCGCGGCCCATGGCGGCCATGGCAGTGAGCGTGAAGCGCACAGCATCGGCGCCGTATGCGTCGATCAGTTCCAGCGGGTCGAGCACGTTGCCGGTGGATTTCGACATCTTCTTGCCCTTCTCGTCGCGCACCAGCGCGTGGACATAGACGGTTTCGAAGGGTTTCTGGCCCACAACGGCGTATTGCATCATCATCATCCGGGCGACCCAGAAGAAGATGATGTCAAAGCCGGTGACAAGCACATTCGTGGGGAAGTACTTTTGGAGCTCTGGCGTGTCCTCGGGCCAGCCGAGCGTGCCGATGGGCCAGAGGCCGGAGGAGAACCAGGTGTCGAGAACATCCGCGTCGCGGGTCAATGTCTTCCCAGGTGCTTTGGCTTGGGCCTCTGCTTCCGTAGGCGCGCAGTATTCCTTGCCCTCTTCATCAAACCAAACCGGGATTTGATGTCCCCACCACAACTGGCGGGAGATGCACCAGGGTTCGATGTTCTCCAGCCAGTGGAAGTAGACCTTCTTGTCCTGCTCGGGGAAGATCTGGGTCTCGCCTGAGCGCACGGCGTCAAGGGCGGGGCCGACGATCTTGGCGGTGTCGACGAACCACTGGTCGGTAAGCATGGGCTCGATAACCACTTTCGAGCGGTCGCCGAAGGGCTGCATGATCTTTTTGGCTTCGACCAGAGGGATGGGCGCGTCGCTGGGCTTTTCGCCTTTTTTGGGGGGGCCGAGGCGTGGATCGTCGGCACTGGTCATTACCGCGAGGCCCTCCGCGGTGATTTGCTCCACCACGCGCGCGCGGGCCTCAAAGCGGTCGAGGCCGCGCAGGTCCTCTGGCACGAGGTTGATCGCGGATACATCGGGTTCTTCGGCGGGCGTTGCATGGGCGGTGCGCTGCGCGGCGTTTGCCAGAAGCTCGGCTGTCGCGGCAGCGTAGGCGCCCGCTTTGACGGCGGCCTCCGCGTAAGGCATCCCGTCGCTGCGCATCGCGCCCTTGGTGTCCATCAGCGTGTAGAGCGGGATGCGGTTGCGCTTGGCAACCTGGTAGTCGTTGAAGTCATGCGCCCCGGTGATCTTCACCGCGCCTGAGCCAAAGGTGGGGTCCGGATATTCATCGGTGATGATCGGGATGAGGCGGCGGGTTTCCTTTGGGCCAACCGGAATCTGGCAGAGTTTGCCGATGATTGGCGCATAGCGTTCATCTGATGGATGAACTGCGACCGCGCCGTCGCCCAGCATGGTTTCGGGCCGCGTGGTGGCGATGGAGATGTAATCCCGCGTCTCCTCCAGCGTGACATTGCCGTCTTCGTCTTTTTCCACGTAGGTGTAGGTTTCGCCGCCCGCCAGCGGGTACTTGAAGTGCCACATGTGGCCGTCGGTTTCGGTGTTTTCGACCTCCAGGTCGGAAATCGCGGTCTCGAAATGCGGGTCCCAATTGACCAGGCGCTTGCCGCGGTAGATCAGGCCCTTGTCGTACATGTCGACAAAGACCTTGATGACCGCGTCGTGGAAATTGCCCTCCTCACCTTCGGGCGCATTTGGGGCACCCGACATGGTGAAGGCGTTGCGCGACCAGTCGCAGGAGGCGCCGAGGCGTTTGAGCTGTTTGATGATCGTGTCGCCGGACTGCTGTTTCCACTGCCAGACCTTTTCCAGGAAGGCCTCGCGCCCCAACTCGCGGCGCCCGGGCTGCTGGCTGAGCGCCAGTTCGCGCTCCACCACCATCTGCGTGGCTATCCCTGCGTGATCCTGCCCCGGTTGCCAGAGCGTGTCGAAGCCGCGCATGCGGTGCCAGCGCATCAAGATGTCCTGCAGCGTGTTGTTAAAGGCATGGCCCATGTGCAGCACACCCGTCACGTTGGGCGGCGGGATCATGATGCAGAAGGTCTCATCGTGGGTGGCATTGGCGCCGGCTTTGAAGCAGCCGGCCTCTTCCCAGGCGGCGTAAAGGCGGGCTTCGGCGGCTTGCGCGTCAAATGTTTTTTCAAGGGCCATGGGAGTGTCCTGTGATCACGTGCGAGAGCATCTAGCGGAGACCTGCGCGAAGGGAAAGAGCGGCGGTGCGGCGCGCGCCTGCGGCATTGCCCCGCCCGCCGTCCCAGATGGGTGCAAGACCATGCACCGCTGTGCGAAGGGCAAAAGGGGCGCTAACGGCGTTCGCATGCGCAGGTGCTCTCCCTCACGGCATTGTGCCGGGTGCGCTTGTTGCGCCTTTTTGCGGCACAACCCATTTCATAGCGCACCAACAGACCACTTGGCAGGCAAGTACCTTGCGGTGCAGGATACCGCGGGCGGTCATTCAGTGAAGGTGCGGCCCAATGAAGGGAGGGAGCGCATGGACCAACGTTTGGGGCCAAAAGTCGGGGTCATGGCGCGCCTTTTTGGCAGGCTCTGGCAGCGGCCGTCCAGCGACTTTGGTCCAACACGCGGCGCTGTGACCCATGTGATTATCCTTGACGGCACGATGTCGAGCCTGGTGCCAGAGCATCAGACCAACGCGGGCCGCGCCTACAGTCTGATGCAAGAGATGGGCAGCGATCTGTCGATCTATTATGAGCCGGGGCTGCAGTGGCGCGACTGGCGTTCGGCCATCGACGTGATGATGGGGCGCGGCATCAATGCGCAGATCAAGCGGGCCTATGGGTATCTGGCTTCGCGCTACCGCGCGGGTGACCGGATTTTCATGATGGGCTATTCGCGGGGGGCCTATGCGGTGCGGTCGCTCGCGGGCGTGATCGATATGGTGGGCCTGCTTGAGGCGCGCCACGCGACGGAACGGAACATCCGCGATGCGTACCGCCACTATGAGTGTACTCCGGACAGTGATGCGGCCCGGGCTTTTCGCGCTGCAAAGTGTCACCGCTCGATTTCAATCGAAGCGATGGGGATCTGGGATACCGTCAAATCGCTCGGCATCAACGCGCCCGTGCTCTGGCGGATTTCGGAGAAGTGGCACGCCTTCCACAATCATGATCTGAGCTCGATTGTGAAAAATGGGTTTCATGCAATGGCGCTTAACGAAAGCCGCGTGGCCTATAAGGTGGTGCCCTGGACAACCCACAAAGAGTTCGGTGGGCACGTGGAGCAGGTCTGGTTTCCCGGCACCCACGGCGATGTCGGCGGGCAACTGGGTGGATATGAGGTTGCGCGACCCCTCGCCAATATTCCGCTGGTTTGGGTGTTGGAACGGATGCAGCACGCAGGCTTGACGCTGCCGGCGGACTGGCAAGCGCGCTTTCCACAGGACGCAACGGCGCCTTCGGTTGGGACGTGGCGCGGGCATGGGCGCGTTTTCATGACGCGTCGTAAGCGCATCGTGGGCGCGGATCCGTCCGAGCGCCTGCACGAAAGCGTTGCCGCGCGCGCTCAGGCGCATGCAGTGAAGTCCCAAGGGTCCTCTTGGTGGCCCTTTGGCCGAGAGACCGCCTGATCGCGCTGCTTCTTTGCGGAAAGTGCTTTAGGGGCGTGGGGGATGGCATCTTGGACGATCCACTCATGTGGGGCTCACCCTATGCCGCTTTTGCAAACACTCATACCGATGCCATCCGGGGTATTTGAAACGCAGCCTCTTTTTAGGCTGATTTGATCATCAGGCACTGCAAAGGGCGGGCCCATCACGGTCACTTTTTCTTGCAAAAGGGCACCGCACCGAGTGCCCTTTCATTCAAGCGCGGTCGGTGCGGATAACCAAACGCGCAGCGCAAGGTCCGTGTTGCGCAATTTGAGGTCGCATTCGGCACGGCGCGAGGTCTCGCAGGAGGGGAGGGTGATGCGAGACCTAAAGGAGAAAGATCATGAAAGGGAGCTGTCTATGCGGCGCGGTGCGTTATGAAATCTCTGGCCCCGCGCGGCAGATCGTGGGGTGCCATTGCACCCAGTGCCGAAAGACCTCTGGCCATTACGTCGCGGCCACGCAGGTGGCGGACTGTGATTTGATCATACAGAACGCCGGTGGCTTGCGCTGGTACAGGTCTTCGGATGCGGCAGAACGGGGTTTTTGTGCGCGTTGCGGCGCGTCCTTGTTTTGGCGAAAGCGCGGAACGGGGCGCACATCCGTGATGGCTGGTACGCTTGATGGTCCGACCGGGCTTTGGATGGACCGTCAGCTGCACGGTTCGGCCAAGGGGGACTATTATCCGCTGCCGGAAGTGCCAGAGATTTCGCAGTCAGAGCTTTGACGGGTATCGCGTACTCTGCGTCGTTGTTTTCGCAACGCACCTTTTAGCCTTATCGTGCGCCCGGTTCACACCGACACCGCTCAGAAGACGCGTCTATAGTGCGGGGTGCTTCGCGGAAGACTTCGCTCAAGGAATTGAAAAGCCTCCTGTAAAGTACAGGCACCCCTCTGAGAAGACGCGTCGTCTCAGAGGGGTCGTGCAAAGCTCAGCTCTGGAAATCAGAACCTTTGGAAAGCGCAGAGTTCAGGCGCAAAACCCCTTGACCCATATCTGGACAGGGGTGTCTATTCAAACCAGCCAGCAGGAAGGAATCGTGCCATGAAATCGCATTACAGGGTTGTCGTCATTGGCGGCGGGGTCGTCGGCACATCCGTGCTCTACCACCTCGCCAAGATGGGGTGGACGGATGTTGCCCTCATCGAACGCTCGGTGCTCACCGCGGGCTCCTCCTGGCACGCCGCTGGCGGCATCCACGCGCTCAACGCCGACCCCAACATCGCAGCTCTGCAGGCCTATACCATCGACCTGCTGAGCGAGATCGAAGCCGAAAGCGGCCAGAACATCGGCCTGCACATGACCGGTGGGCTCACCATGGCGGGCACGCCCGACCGTTGGGAATGGCTGCAATCTGCCTATCGGACCTTCCAGTCCATCGGGATCGAGGACTGCCGCCTCGTCTCTGTCGAAGAGGCCGTGGCGCTCAACCCCATCATGTCGGGCGAGGGGCTTCTGGGCGGGATGTGGGCGGACCGCGAAGGCTATGTGGACACCACTGGCACCGTGCATGCCTACGCCGGGGCCGCCAAGAAACGCGGCGCCACCGTGATCGAACACACCCGCGTGCTGGAGCTCAACCAGACGCTGGAGGGGTGGGACGTCGTGACGGAGAAAGGCACCATTTCCTGCGAGCACGTGGTGAACGCTGCGGGCCTTTGGGCCAAGCAGGTGGGCCGCATGGCGGGTATCGAGCTGCCCGTGAGCCCGCTCAACCACCACTACCTGGTGTCCGACAGCATTCCCGCGCTCGAAGAGATCGATTTCGAAGTGCCCATGACGGTCGATCTCGAAGGGTTCACCTATCTGCGTCAGGACCAGAAGGGCGTGCTCTTGGGTATCTACGAGGTGGATCACCAGCACTGGATGATGGACGGCGCGCCCTGGGAATACGGGTTCGAGCTGCAACAGGAAGACCCCGACCGCATCGAAAAAGAACTCACGCTGGGCTTTGAACGCTACCCCTGCTTGCAGGAGGTGGGCGTCAAAACCTGGGTCAACGGCGCCTTCACATTTTCACCTGACGGGAACCCTCTGGTGGGACCCGTCCCGGGCAAGCGCGGCTACTGGTCCGCCTGCGCGGTGATGGCGGGCTTTTTGCAAGGCGGTGGCGTGGGCAAAAGCCTTGCCGAATGGATCATCGAAGGCGAGCCCCAAGCGGACGTCTACGGCATGGATGTGGCGCGCTACGGCATCTGGGCGGAGAACAAGCAGTACATCAAGGAAACCACGGGCCAGTTCTATTCCCGCCGCTTCGTGATGACCTACCCCAACGAACAGCTGCCCGCAGGCCGACCGCTGAAGATGACGGGCATCTACGCCGATCAGACGGAGGCGGGCGCCGTTTGGGGCCAAAGCTGGGACCTCGAAATCCCGCTTTACTTTGCGCCGAAGGGCTTTGCGGAAACCCCCTCGCTCAAACGCTCTAACGCGCACGACATCGTGGCCGCCGAATGCCGCGCGGTGCGCGAAAGCGCGGGCCTTCTCGACATCACCGCCTTCTCCCGGTTCGAGGTCACGGGCCCCAACGCGCGCGCCTGGCTCGACAAGCTGATGGCCTCCAAACTGCCCGCACCGGGCCGGGTCAAGCTTGCGCCGATGCTGGGCCATGACGGGCGGCTCAAAGGGGACCTGACGATCTTCAACTGGGGCAATGGCACGTATTGGATCACCGGCAGCTACTACCTGCGCGCCTGGCACATGCGCTGGTTCAATGACCACATGGAAGACGGCGTGCAGGTCCGCGATCTGGGCGACGAGATGGCAGGAATGTCCCTCTCCGGCCCGCGGTCGCGCGACATCCTGCGCGCGGCGTTGACCGACGGCGACGCGGATGCGCTGAAATTCATGGGCTGCGCGCCGATGGACGTGGGTCTCGTGCGCTGCCATGTGGGCCGGCTGTCCGTGGCAGGGGAACTGGGGTTCGAGATGCATTGCCGCGCGGGTGATCTGAAGGCGTTGCGCGACACTCTGCTCCAGGCCGGTGAGGACCACGGGCTGATGGAATACGGCTTCAATGCGCTGCTGTCGCTGCGCCTCGAGAAGAGCTTTGGAATCTGGTCGGCGGAATTCACCCAAGGCTACACGCCGGGCGAGACCGGCATGGACCGCTGGATCGACTGGGAGAAGGACTTCATCGGCAAGGCGGCGGCGATCAAGGAACGCGATGCGAACACACCGGGGCGCGCGCTGGTGACGCTCGACGTGCAGGCCAATGGCGCGGATGCGACGGGCTTCGAACCGGTCTGGGCGCAGGACAAGAAGATCGGCTTTGTCACGTCGGGCGGCTATGGTCACACGCTGGATCGCTCGCTTGCCATGGCGCTCATCGATAAGGAGCACAGCGCCGATGGCGCGGAGCTGAGCGTGCACATCGTGGGCAAGGAGCGCCGCGCCACGGTGATCCCGGCCTCGCCCTACGACCCCGCTGGCGCGGCGATGCGCGGGTGAGCACGCGCGCCGCACGCAGGGGCGGCCGGCGCGGCGCGGCGCGCGCCGCCGCCTCTGATACGCCCAAGCGGCAGGTGGACTATCACAACCTGCGCAATCCTTTCCCGCCCATGGCGCTCTTTTCGGAAGATGAGATCGCCGCCATGCATGAAAGCGGGCTGCGCATTCTGGAGGAGCTGGGCCTGCGCGTGCTCTTGCCTGAAGCGGTCCAGCTCTTCAAAGCGGCAGGCGCGCGCGTTGACGGGGATATGGTCTATCTGGGCCGCGAAATCGTGGAAGCGGCGGTGGCGACCGCGCCCCGCAAGTTTGTGGGCCGGGCAGGCACGCCCGCGCGGGATGTGACGTTCGAGCTGGGGCGGCTTGTCTTTCAACAGGGCGCGGGCGCGCCCCATGCCACCGACCTGATGCGGGGCCGCAGGCCGGGCAGCGCGCAGGACTTTCGTGACTACACCCAGATCGGGCACCACTTCGACGTCTTCCAGATGATGAGCCCCTCGGTGGAGCCGCAGGACGTGCCCACGCACCTGCGCCACTATTTCACCACCGAGGTGCAACTCACGCTCACCGACAAGCTGCCCTTCGTCTTCGCCCGTGGCACCCCTCAGGTGCGCGATGTCCTAGAAATGCTGCGCGATTTTCGCGGGCTGGACGATGCCGCCTTTGAGGCGGAGCCCCGGTGCTACACGGTGATCAACACCAATTCGCCGCGCACGCTGGATGTGCCTATGGCGCAGGGGCTGATTGATTTCGCCCGTGCGGGCCAGATGAGCATCGTCACGCCCTTTACGCTCATGGGCGCGATGGCGCCGATCACCGTGGCCGGCGCCGTGACGCTCAGCCACGCCGAGGCTCTGGCGGGCATCACGCTGGCGCAGTTGGCGCGGCCCGGCGCGCCGGTGTGTTATGGCACCTTCACCTCCAACGTGGACATGAAATCAGGCGCGCCCGCTTTTGGCACGCCCAGCCACTTCCAGGCCTCTGTCGCCGCTGGCCAGTTGGCGCGGCGTGTCGGGCTGCCCTGGCGGTCTGCGGCGGGCTCTGCTGCCAACCTCAACGACGTGCAGGCGGCCAATGAAAACCAGATGGGGCTCTGGGGCTGCCTGATGGCTGGCGCCACGGTGGTCATCCACGCGGCAGGTTGGTTGGAGGGCGGCTTGAGCGTGTCCTACGAGAAGCTTGTCACGGATGCGGAGGTCTTAAACATGGTTGCTGAGCTTTGCGCGGGCGCGCAAGCCGGGGTTGATGAGATCGGGCTGGAGAACGCGATGGCGCATGTGAACCCATCCGGTCATTTCTTTGACACGCCTCAGACCATGGGACGATATGACACCGCGTTCTACGCCCCTGTGGTGCACGACTACGCCAATTTCGGCACTTGGACCGAGCGCGGGGGCGAGGACACAAATGCGCGCGCCACGCGGGTCTGGCAGGATATCCTCACCCGAGATAGACGCCCTGAGGTCGATGGCGACAGGCTGGAGGCCCTGCAGGCATTCATTGCAAAGCGCACGGATGCTGGCGGTGCGCCACCTGAGAGTTGAAGAGCCGTTTTCTTTTGAAGAAAACGGATCGGAAACTTTTAAAGTTTCCGATCCGGAATTTTTGAAAAATTCCGCTGCGTAGGAGACTGAGTTGACCGACCCCACACCGCTTTACGGCAACACAAAGGTCACCCGAGCCGATTGGCTGACCGTGGCGATGGATCTGTTGGTTTGCGAAGGCGTGGGCGAGGTCAAGGTATTGTCCATCTCAGAGCAGCTTGGCGTATCACGGTCGTCGTTCTACTGGTATTTTCAGAGCCGCCAGGATCTGCTGGATGCTCTGCTGTCCCAGTGGGAGCACAGCAACACAGGTCAGCTTATCGCCCATGCCGAGATGCCGGCGAAGACCATCACTGAAGCTGTCTGCAACACTGCGCGCTGCTGGGTCGACCCCAAGCTCTTCAATCACAAGCTGGATTTCGCGATCCGGGAATGGGCGCGCCGGGACGGCAGGGTGCGCCGCATCATCGACCAGACGGATGCCATGCGGGTTGAGGCTTTTGCCGCCATGTTCGAACGCTACGGCTATGATGCGGCGGAGGCCGAGGTACGCGCCCGGGTGATGTATTTCATGCAAGTGGGGTATTACGCGCTCGATCTGGCGGAGCCGCTGGAAGAACGTATGAAGCGGGTGCGCAACTATGTGCTCAGTTTCACTGGGCAAGCACCCGGGCCGGGGGAAGTGGAGGGCCTGACAGCCTACGCTCTTAAGGCGAATGACAAGGCCTGACCCGCGCGACGCTTGACAAAGCCTGCACCGCTGAGGCCTCCTGCGGCAGAGCAATTCGGGAGGAACAGCCATGATGAAAACACGCGCCGCAGTCGCGCTCGAAGCCGGCAAGCCATTGGAGATCATGGAGGTCAATCTAGAAGGCCCCAAGGCGGGCGAAGTGTTGGTGGAGATCAAGGCCACTGGGCTTTGTCACACGGACGAATTCACCCGCTCGGGCGATGACCCTGAAGGCATTTTTCCTGCCATCCTTGGACATGAAGGCGCAGGCGTGGTGCTGGAAGTGGGCGAGGGCGTCACGACCGTCGAGCCGGGCGACCACGTGATCCCGCTTTACACGCCTGAGTGCCGCAACTGCGACTATTGCACCTCCGGCAAGACCAACCTCTGCCAGGCGATCCGGGTGACCCAGGGCCAGGGCCTGTTGCCCGACGGCACGACGCGGTTTTCCATGCAAGACGGCACGCCCATCCACCACTACATGGGCTGCTCCACCTTCGCCAATCACACCGTCATCCCTGAGATCGCGCTGGCGAAGGTCCGCAAAGACGCGCCCTTTGACAAGATCTGCTACATCGGCTGCGGCGTAACGACGGGCATCGGTGCCGTGATCAACACCGCCAAGGTGGAGATCGGCGCGCGTTGCGTGGTCTTTGGTTTGGGCGGCATCGGGCTCAACGTCATCCAGGGGCTCAAGATGGCGGGCGCGGACCAGATCGTGGGCGTCGACCTCAATGACGGCAAGGCGCAGATGGGCCAGTACTTCGGCATGACCGATTTCGTGAACCCCTCAAAGGTCGATGGCGATCTGGTGGCCCACCTGGTGGAGCTGACGAAGGGCGGTGCTGATTACTCCTTTGACGCCACCGGCAACACCAAGGTCATGCGTGACGCGCTGGAATGCGCGCACAAGGGCTGGGGCGAGAGCATCATCATCGGCGTGGCCCCCGCCGGGGCGGAGATTTCCACGCGCCCCTTCCAACTGGTCACGGGCCGCGTCTGGCGCGGCACGGCGTTTGGCGGCGCCAAGGGGCGCACGGATGTGCCCAAGATCGTGGACTGGTACATGGAAGGCAAGATTGAGATCGACCCCATGATCACCCACAAACTCAAGCTGGACGAGATCAACCACGGCTTCCACCTCATGCACGAGGGCGAATCCATCCGTGCAGTCGTGGAATTCTGACGTTAGCGCCAGCGCTGAGCGTCTCGCTCTTGCGGGGCCTCAGTAGCGCTGGTTCAACTCGTCACTGGCGGGTATCTCAGCCTCTCGCCGCGCGATGTAGGCCAGCAATTCCTCGTCCTTGGCCGCGTCCAGCGCGGGCGCCTCATAGGACTGCAAAAGCTTCTTGGCATGGGCCAGCGCCCGCGCGGTGATCTCCACGCTGCCTTCCGCTTGCCATTGTTCGATGGAATTGTTGTCAAACATCTCCGGCATGAAAAACGCGGATTGAAAGTTCTCCTGCGTATGGGCATGGCCCAGGTAGTGCCCGCCGGGGCCGACATCTGGCACGGCGGCAAGGGCCGCGTCGAAATCGGCAAAATTCACGCCTTGTGCCATCCGGTGCGCCATCGCGCATTGCTCTGCGTCCACGATGAACTTGGCGACCGAGCAATGCATGCCCGCCTCGTTCCAGCCTGCGGAGTGCCAGATGTAGTTGGCACCCGCGTGCATGACCGCCGAAAGCGTCGTGGCGCTCTCATAGCCTGCTTGCGCGTCGAAGGTCTTGGCCCCGCCCAGCGTGTTGGATGTGCGCCAGGGGACACCGTAGAACCGCGCCATTTGCCCCACCATGAAGTTCATCAGGCTGATCTCCGGCGTGCCCGCCATGGGCGCGCCCGATTTCATCGACACGGTGGACAGATAGTGCCCGTAGATTGCAGGCGCACCGCGGCGGATGACCTGGGTGTAGGCCAGAGCGGAGAGCGCTTCGGCATTGAGCTGTGCCACGGAGGCCGCGACAGAGGCGGGCGTATTCGCCCCGCCCAGCACGAAGGGGGAGCAGAGCACCGGCTGGTTCGCGGAAGAAAACGCCCGCATTGCGCCCAGCATGGTTTCGTCCCAAACCAGCGGTGAATTGCCGTTGCAATTGCCCGTCACCACGGGGTGGCTGTCGATGAAATCCGCGCCGAAGAGGATGCGGCACATGTCGATCACGTCTTCCGCGTTCTTGGGCGAGGTCGTCATGCCCATAAAGGTCTTATCGGAGTGCTTCATCGACGAATAGGTGATGCGCAGGTGCCGCTGGCTGATCGGATGGTCGTAGGGCTCCACTATGTGATGGGCAGAGCTGTGCAGGCTGGGCAGCATGTGGCTAAGCTTGTGAAACATGGCCAGGTCGTCCAGCGTCGGATTGCGCCGGACATCTTCCAGATCGCGGAGATAGGGCGCGCCCGTCATGGGCACGAAGATCGCATCGCGCCCGCCCAGTGCCACGTTCTTTTTCGGATCGCGCGCGTGATAGGTGAAATGCGCAGGAATCGTAGCGATCAGATCGCGCACCAGGCCCCGGTCAAGATAGACACGCTCGCCCACCACCTTCGCGCCCGCCTCTTTCCAATGCGCCAGCGCGATGTCATCGCGAAAGACCACGCCGACGTCCTCAAGGATGTCCATGGAGGCCGCATCGATCCGCTCCACCTGGTTGCCGGTCAGAATCTCGCAGGTGGGAATCTTGTTGGAGATCCCCGGCAGCATCGCAAAGTCCATCGCCGTTCGCGCGGCACGGCGCGCGGCACGGCCGCCAGAACGGGTGCGGGGCAGGGTGTATGTGGTCATGGCAGCCTCCGGATTGGTCAAGGCCAGACTTGCACATCCGCGACATCGTTGCTTGTTCAGGGGCGAACATCCCTCTGCCGCGGATGGCGCAAATGCTTGACGCGCCCGCCTGGCGCGCGTTTTGTCAGACGATGGAAATCACGCATGTTCAGCGGCCCATCGCCGTTTCAGGGCTGGAAGACGTTCCGGCCCCCTCGACCGACGCGGCCCGGCCGCAGGGCATGCTCGGCCGCTGTCCGGCGGCGGCTCAGACGCCTCTGGTTGACGCGCCTGCGCTGGCGCAAAGCGCGGGCGTGGGCGCGGTCTGGGTCAAGGATGAGCGTGGGCGGATGGGGCTGGGCAGCTTCAAGGCGCTGGGCGCGGCCTATGTGGTGGCCTCAGACGCAGCAGAGGGCCGCGCCGCGGGTCGGACCTATGTGACCGCCAGCGCGGGCAATCACGGGTTATCCGTGGCCGCCGGTGCCGCGGCCTTTGGCGCGCGGGCGGTTGTCTATATCGCTGAAACGGTGCCAGAGGCCTTCGCCGCGCGTCTGGCGGGGCAGGGCGCTCAGGTGATCCGAAGCGGTGCGACCTATGAGGCGTCCATGGCGGCGGCGGAGGATGCGGCAAAGGCCAACGGCTGGACGCTTCTCTCTGACAGCTCTTGGGCGGGGTACCTTGAGGCCCCCCACCGGTTGATAGAGGGCTATCTCGTGCTGATCGCGGAGGCTATCGGCCAGGTTCCGCAGGTGCCCAGCCACGTCTTCGTGCAGGCAGGCGTGGGCGGCATGGCAGCGGCCGTGGCAGCGATGGTGCGCAGAGCCTGGGGCGATGGCCTGCGCGTCATCGTGGTAGAGCCCGCCTTTGCGCCCGCGCTGCAAGCCTCCATCGCCGCAGGCGCGCCGGTGCAAACGAGCGGCCCGGTGAGCGAGATGGGGCGGCTCGATTGCAAGATGGCGTCGCTGATTGCGCTCAAAGGCTTGGCGCGCGATGCGGATGATTACGCGCTCATTACAGAAGGTGAAGCTGCTGCGGGGGTCGCGCAGGCGCGGGATGCGGGCTTGGCGTCTACCCCCTCTGGGGCGGCGGGCATCGCGGCACTACTGGCTTTGTCAGCAACGCAGAAACAGAGGCTTGACCTTGATGCAGGCGCCCGCGTTTTGTGCATCTTGAGCGAGCAGCCAGACGCGTAGGGTTGGCAATCTGCCCACCTCTCCCGTGCAAAAGCTGGGCAGATTGGCCCACCCTATTTGAGCGCGTCCCCGTAGCTGTCGCGCAGCAGGTTCTTTTGCACCTTGCCCATCGTGTTGCGGGGCAGGGCGTCCACCACCACCAGCTTGCGGGGGCATTTGAACCGGGCAAGCTGCTCCTGCAACGTCGCCCCAATCGCCTCAAGATCCGGGCTCTGCCCCGGTTGCGCCACCAGCACGCCAAAGGGCGCCTCCCCCAGATCGCCGTGGGCCACGCCAATGACAGCGCTTTCCAGCACGCCAGGCTGCTCATCGAGCACCCCTTCGACCTCTTTGGGGTAGACGTTATAACCGCCCGAAATAATCAGGTCCTTCCCCCGGCCCACGATCTGCACGTATCCCTCGGCATCGATGAACCCCAGGTCCCCGGTGATAAAGAACCCGTCTTCGCGCAGCTCAGCCGCGGTTTTCTCGGGCATCTGCCAATAGCCCTTGAACACATTGGGCCCGCGCACTTCGATAACACCGATCTCGCCCCGTGGCAGCGTGGCACCGGTGTCGGGATCGCAAACCTTCAGTTCAACCCCCGGCAGCGGCAGGCCGACAGTGCCTGCGCGGCGCGCGCCCTCCAGCGGGTTGGAGGTGTTCATGTTCGTCTCCGTCATGCCGTAGCGTTCCAGGATGCGGTGGCCCGTGCGGTCCTCGAAGGCGCGGTGGGTCTCCGCCAGAAGCGGCGCGGAGCCAGAGATGAAAAGCCGCATGTTTGCGGCCACTTCGCGGGTAAACGCGGGATCATCCAGCAGCCGGGTGTAAAAGGTCGGCACGCCCATCAATGCGGTGGCCGACGGCATGAACCGGATGAGCTGGGCCACATCCAGCTTGGGCATCCAGATCATCGGCCCGCCCGCCAAGGCCATCACGTTGCTGGCCACAAAAAGCCCATGGGTATGGAAGATCGGCAGCGCGTGCAGCAGCACGTCGCGGTCGGTGAAGCCCCAGTGATCCACCAGCACTTGCGCGTTGGACAGCAAGTTCGTCTGGGTCAGCATCGCGCCCTTGGACCGGCCCGTGGTGCCGGAGGTGTAGAGGAAAGCGGCCAGATCATCCGGCGCCCGGTCCACTGTCTCAAACGTGTCGGGCTGCGCCGCCGCGCGGTCGCGCAGACTGCCCTTGCCTCTTGCATCCATCGTCTCAAGCTGCGCGCCCGTATCTTTGGCGACGGAGCCGAGCGCCTCGGCCCGCGCCGGATCGCAGACCAGCAAGCGCGCGCCGGAGTTGGCGACGAAATAGGCAAGCTCCGCCGGGGTGTAGCCGGTGTTGAGCGGCAAGAACACCAGGCCCGCTTGGGTGCAGGCAGCAAAAAGCGCCAGCGCATCGGGAGACTTTTGCACCTGCACCGCGACCCTGTCGCCGGGTTTGAGCCCCATCTCCGTGAAGGCCCCGGCGTAGCGCGCGGCCACCGCGAGAAAACCGGCATGGGTGATCGTCTGGCCGTCCGGGATCAGCAGAAAGGGCGTTTGCTTGCCCGCGTGGCGGCCGAACAGAGCATCGTAGAGCGGGTTGGACATGGGCTGCGGTCTCCTAATCCCAAGGCTGCTGCCCGTATTGCGCCATGCCGGCGGGCAGGTAAAGAGCGCTGCGTGCACGCAGGTTGACACGAAGCTGACAGGAATGTGAAACAGCGCCAGCGCAAGTTCAATTGCCGCCTGCGGTCGCGCGCGTCAT
>JBCCPS010000064.1:0-18773 GCA_039024775.1 Pseudomonadota bacterium | reverse complement strand
GGTCAGGGCCAACCGACGGCGCCCCAATCCCACGGACGGGGTCGCTTCCCCAGGGCGGAACACGGGGTCGCCGTCGGTCACATCGTAACAGAACTACTCCAGACAGGGCGGGACGGCGCAGCAGGGCAGTGCCTGTTGGGCAGGCGCTCTGAATGATGGGTGCTGTCTCAGGTTTCGGGTTGGCGGTTGTAACTCGGCCATGGCGTTTCGCGCGGCCATAACGCATTCTGGAACGGTAGGGAGGCCAAGATCATGAGCGAGAGTGATACAATTGTCCGCCCGGTCACCAAGCCCAAGACCGAACGCCCCAAGCTCTACAAAGTCATCCTGCTCAACGATGATTTCACACCGCGCGACTTCGTGACCTCCGTACTGATGTCGGTCTTTCGTATGACCGAAGGTGAGGCGATGGGCGTGATGCTGACCGCGCACCAAAAGGGCGCCTGCGTCGTGGCCGTCTATACCAAGGAAGTTGCAGAGATGAAGGCCAAGGATGCCACCGACATGGGGCGGCAGTACGGCTATCCGCTGGCCTTTACCACGGAGAAGGAGCGCTGACACCAAAGCCCAAGAGCCCGCTCACTTCCCGGAACGTGTCAGTTTACAACTTGATCGGTTCCAGCACCTCGGGCTCAATCACATTGACCCCCGGCAGGCCCTCGGCCAGCACCTGAGCCGATTGCTCCAGCGCCGGGAACGTCCGGTAGTGGCAGGGGATCACGGTCTTGAAATCGAAGTACCGCTTGGCCGCATAGGCCGCCCCTGCCATGTCCATCGTGTAAAACCCGCCCGCAGACAGGATGCCGATGTCGGGTTTGAAATAATCGCCCATCCAGTCCATGTCCGCCATGATGTCGGTGTCACCGGACAGATAGACCACCTTGCCTTCGCCCGCGATCATAAACCCGGTCTCCGCCCCAGTATAGATCGCGCCTGCCTCGCCCGCGACGGAAGAAGAATGCGAGGCCGGCACCATCGTCACCTTCACCGCGCCGCACAGGATCGACCCGCCCTTGTTGAAGCCCACCGGCTCCTTCACGCCCTGGGTTTCCATCCAGCTCATCAACTCATACATGCCCGCCACGGGCGCTCCGGTTTTCTGGTGCACCCCGGCGATGTCGGTGGTGTGGTCGAAATGCCCGTGCGTCACGAGGATTTGCGTGGGGCCCGTGATGGCCTCTTCATGCCGGTCCTCTGGCATCATGGGGTTGCCATTCAGCCAGGGGTCGATCAGCAGGACCTGATCCTCGATCTCAATGCGGAAGGACCCGTGGCCCAGCCAGATGATGTTCATGATGCGCTCCTTTTTTGGCAAGTCTAGCGCCTTTGTCCGATCTGGGAACGCGTTTATTTGGAAAGATGAGGGCGCAGGAGACCACGCTCTTGCGAGGCCCTGGCGAGGGGGGTAAACGGCGCCAAAGAACGGAGAGAGCCATGTCAATCGATGAAAGCACCGCAGCGCGGGTGGCCAAGCTGGCGCGGATCAAGGTGGAGCCTGAGGCGCTGGGCGCGCTGGCGCAGGAATTCAACGGGATCCTGGGCTTTATCGAGCAGTTGAATGAGGTGGACGTGGACGGCGTGGCGCCCATGACCTCCGTGACTCCTCAGCGGCTCAAGCGGCGGCAGGATGCGGTGACCGATGGCGACCAGCAAGAGGCGGCATTGAAGAACGCGCCGGATGCGCGCGAAGGCTTTTTTGCCGTGCCCAAGGTGGTCGAGTGATGGCGGATCTCAACAAACTGACGCTGGCCGAGGCGCGCGATGCGCTGCGCAAGGGCGAGACGACGTCGAAAGAGCTGACCGAGGCCTGCCTGACGGCTATCGAGGACGCGGGCACGCTGGGCGCCTTTGTCCACCACACGCCAGAGATCGCGCTGGAGCGGGCAGCACAAGCCGATGAGCGCCTAAAAGGCGGCGAAGAGGCACCCGCGATGTGCGGCCTGCCCATCGGCATCAAGGATCTTTTCTGCACCCGCGGCGTGCCCTCCCAGGCCGCCAGCCGCATCCTGGAAGGCTTCAAGCCAGAATACGAATCCACCGTCAGCCAGAACCTCGCGGATGCAGGTGCTGTCATGCTGGGCAAGCTCAACATGGACGAGTTCGCCATGGGCTCCTCCAACGAAACCTCCGTCTACGGCAATGCGGTGAACCCCTGGCGGCGCAAAGGCGGTAATTCGGAGCTCACCCCCGGCGGCTCCTCCGGCGGGTCTGCCGCCGCCGTGGCCGCTGACCTCTGCCTTGCGGCAACCGGCACCGATACCGGCGGCTCGATCCGCCAGCCCGCCGCCTTCACCGGCATCACCGGCATTAAACCCACCTACGGGCGCTGTTCGCGCTGGGGTATCGTGGCCTTTGCCTCCTCGCTCGATCAGGCGGGGCCCATGACCAAATCGGTGCGCGATGCCGCCATCATGCTGGAGGCCATGTGCGGGCATGATCCCAAGGATTCCACCTCCGCCGATCTGCCAGTGCCCAACTTCGAAGCCGCGCTCACAGGCGACATACGCGGCAAGAAGATCGGCATCCCCCGCGAATACCGCATGGACGGCATGCCGGACGAGATCGAGACGCTCTGGCAGGACGGCATCGCGATGATGAAGGACGCAGGCGCCGAGATCGTCGATATCTCGCTGCCCCATACCAAATACGCGCTGCCCGCCTATTACGTGATCGCCCCGGCGGAGGCCTCCTCCAACCTCGCCCGCTATGACGGGGTGCGCTACGGCCACCGGGCCAAGCTCGCCCCCGGCGATGGTATCACGGAGATGTACGAAAAAACCCGCGCCGAAGGCTTTGGCGCGGAGGTACAGCGCCGGGTCATGATTGGCACCTACGTGCTCTCCGCCGGGTTCTATGACGCCTATTACAACCGCGCGCGCCGCGTCCGCACGTTGATCAAACAGGACTTCGAGACGGTCTTTGCCGATGGCATCGACGCGATACTGACGCCCGCGACGCCCTCCGCCGCCTTTGGGCTGGGAGAGATGGCGGATGCCGATCCGGTGCAGATGTATCTCAACGACGTCTTTACCGTCACGGTCAACCTCGCCGGATTGCCCGGCATCGCTGTGCCCACGGGCACCAACGCGGATGGCCTGCCGCTGGGCCTGCAACTGATCGGGCGGCCGTGGGAAGAGGCCGATCTGCTGTCTTCCGCCTATGCGCTGGAGCGCGCGGCGGGATTTGTAGCCAAGCCCGAGAAATGGTGGTAAGCAAAGGGCAATAAAGCAGTCGAAAAGACAAAACAGGTATCCGATGTTGTCACGCGCATTTCTTGTTCTCGCCGCGGGCGTGGGCCTTTCGGCCTGCCAGCCCGCCATCCCCGATTCAGGCCTTGGCGTGCCGGACCCCGGCAGGGGCGTGGGCTTTGACAACAGCGCCGCCGCGCAGCAGCGTGTGGCGCGGGAGGCCGCGCAAATACCCGCAGCAGCGCCCGTGACAGCGCAGCCCCTGGGCCAGACCGCAGACGGCTCAGCCGAAGCCACCGCGGCGGAAACCCGCCGCGTGCTGGCCGCCACCTCTTCGGGCGCCGCACCCGTGCAAACGGCATCCGTGGGCAACAACGGCGTGGGCGTGAACGGCGGTCTTGGCAATGACGCGTCCACCAATTCGGGCGTTGAGCCATTGGCCGCGAGCCCCAGCAATGCGCCGCCCCCCCTCGTGGACGGCGGTGGCATCAGCCGGGAAAACAACTTTGACGCCGTCTCCGCCCAGCGGGGCATCGAAGGGGACGCCGCGCGTCTTGCAGCCAACCGCGCGCAATATACCGTCGTGCAACCCGAAGCGCTGCCATCGCGCAGTTCGGCAGGTCCCAACATCGTGGCCTACGCCCTGGCCAACCGTCATCCCGTGGGCACGCGCATCTACAACCGGGTGGGTTTTAACAAGCAGGCCAAGTTTGAGCGCATCTGCGGTAAATTCGCCTCCAGCGATGAGGCGCAGATCGCCTTTCTCGAAGCGGGTGGGCCGCGCCGAGACCGCAATGGCATGGATCCGGACGGCGATGGCTACGCCTGCAATTGGAACCCCGCGCCGTTTCGGATCGGGACCTCGGGCTGACCGCCCTGAAGATCGCGCAAACACCGTCTCCCAACTCTGGCCCGCGCCGGGGAGGCGCGCAGCCGGAACTCATCGTGCTGCACTACACCGCGATGGAAAGCGCTGAGGCGGCGATTGCGCGGCTCTCTGACCCCGGGGCTGAGGTCTCCGCCCATTACGTCATCTGCAAGAGCGGTGCCGTCAGCCAATTGGTCGCGGAAGAGATGCGGGCCTGGCACGCAGGTGCGGGAGAATGGCAGGGCAGGGGGGACGTGAACTCCCGGTCCATCGGGATCGAACTTGATAACCGCGGTGATCATCCGTTCTCAGAGCCGCAGATGCGCAGCCTTGAGGACCTGATGCGAGGGATCATGGGACGCTGGAACATCCCAGCGGCAGGCGTCATTGGGCACTCCTGCATGGCACCCGGGCGCAAGCAGGACCCCGGGCCGCGCTTTGACTGGGCACGGTTGGCGCGCTTAGGGCTGGCGCGAAACGCCGAAAAGCGGGTAAAGCCCGGCGATGAGGCGGCCTTTGTCGCTGCAGCCCGCGCAGCAGGCTTCACGGGCGAGGTCGACGCCGAGACACTGCTTGCCGTGGTACGCTTGCGCTTTGCCCCCTGGCGCAAAGGACCGCTGCGGGATGAAGATTTCGCGCTCTGATCGCTTGACGGGGCAGCCTTTACCGCATTACGCCCTCGCCTGCGCGGAGGGCTGGATGGCCGCTCGGGGGCACGGGCATCGCCCGCTCCCTGGGAGGAAAGTCCGGACTCCATCAAGCAACGGTGCCGGGTAACACCCGGGCGGGGCGACCCGACGGAAAGCGCCACAGAAATCAGACCGCCTGACGCGCTCGCCTTGCGGACGCTTGGGTAAGGTTGAAACGGTGGGGTAAGAGCCCACCGCGGGGCTGGCAACAGCCCTGGCACGGCAAGCCCCACCGGGAGCAATGCCAAATAGGGATCCCGCGCCACACGGCAGGGTGGCTTCGCCCCATGGGATCCGGGTTGGCAGCTTGAGCTGCGCGGGCAACCGCGCGGCCAGATGAATGGCCATCCAGGGGGCGGTGACGCCCCTGGACAGAATCCGGCTTACAGGCCCTCCGCGCGCGTTTTCTTTCAAAGAAAACGGGCCGAAAACTTCAAAAGTTTTCGTCCCGGACTTTTCAAAAAAGTCCGAGCTCCCCAGCCTGAGCGCACCACATTCCAGTTGACAGGCAGCGCCAGCCGGTTAGAAGGCGGGGCTCAGGATTATCGCACCCCAACTACCGGGGTTTGCAGGAGAGACACCATGGCAAAGCCAACCACGATCAAGATCAGGCTGAACTCGACCGCGGGGACCGGCCATTTCTACGTAACCAAGAAGAACGCCCGCACCATGACCGAAAAGATGGTAATCAAGAAGTACGATCCGGTCGCGCGCAAGCACGTGGAATACAAGGAAGGCAAGATCAAGTAAGATCAAGCTTACCGCAGGATTTCAGGGCCGCGCCGCAGGGTGCGGCCCTTTTTCGTTTTGGCAAAGGGCCCTCTCATGGAACCTCTCACGATCCGCCCCGGCACCAGGGCCGACATCGCACCGCTCGACGCGCTTCTGGCGTCGAGCTATCCGCGGCTTCTGGCCCCGGACTACCCGCCCTCGGTGCTGGTGACGGCGATCCCGCGCATCTCAAAGGCGCAGCCGAAGCTCGTTACCTGTGGGACGTATTTCGTGGCCTATCGTGGACAGGCTCTCGTCGGGGCAGGGGGCTGGACCCGCGTTGTCCCAGGCAGATCAGGCGGGGCAGAGCGGGACCTGGGACACATCCGCCACTTCGCCACCGATTCTACCGCCACCCGGCAAGGTATCGCCCGCGCGGTGATGGCGCAGGTTTTGCGCAGCGCGCGGGCAGAAGGGATCGCGGTGCTTGAGTGTTGGTCCACCCGCACGGCTGTCTCGTTTTATGAGGCGATGGGCTTCGCGACCGTAGAGAACGTTGATGTCCCGCTCGACGCAGGCATCACTTTTCCTGCGGTACGTATGATCCAGAGACTTGGGCCGTGAAGCGCGTGATGATCGTCGGCGGACCGGGGAGCGGCAAGTCCACGCTGGCCCGGTGGCTGGGCGGTCAGACAGGGCTGCCGGTGCACCATATGGATCACATCCACTGGCTAGGGAACTGGGTCGAGCGGTCCAAATCCGAAAAGCTGGCGATGGCCGCTACTATCGAAGCGCAGGAGAGATGGATATTCGAGGGCAGCCTGACCGCGACCTATGACAACCGCGCGGCACGGGCGGATACGCTGATTTGGCTCGACCTGCCCGTCGGACTGCGACTGTGGCGCGTGACGAAACGGCGGTTTCGGTATTGGGGGCGTGTGAGACCTGATATGAGCCCGGGCTGCATCGAAGGCTTGAACGCGGAAGTTTTGCCTTTCTACGCCTTCATCTGGCGCACGCGTCACTCCAAGAGGACCCGACTGTTCACTCTCCTTGCCAGACATAGCGACGGGTTGACGGTCCACCATCTGCGCAGCCGCGCGGAGGTTGCTGCATTTCGGCGCGACGCTTGCGCACAGGGCGTGGAGCGTCAATAGTGAGGCATTCCACTAGCTGCCAAGGAATGGACATGACACGTAAACTTCTGCTGGCCCTCGCTGCGGCGGGGCTGGTCTCAGCCTGCACCGGAAGCATCGGGGGGGCGCCGCCGCAGCCTGGCCTGCATCCGACTTATTCGGACTCCATCGGTTTCACGAGCATCAACGGGGAGCCTTTCCCGCTTGAGCCCTGAGCGCTGCGGAATTCTTTAAGAATTCCGGTCCGAATTTCTCGAAGAAATTCGGTGGCGCATGAAAAAAGGGCCGGTCGATTGATCGGCCCTTTTTGGTATCTGATGTCACGCTGCTTATTCGCGGTTGCCCAGAAGCTGCAGCAGGAACATGAACATGTTGATGAAGTCGAGGTAGAGGCTCAGCGCACCCATGATGGCGCTCTTGCCCAACCACTCGGTGTCACCGGTGTGTGCATGTGCGATGTATTCGGTCTTGATTTTCTGCGTGTCATAAGCGGTCAGACCCGCAAAGATCAGGACGCCCAGGATCGAGATCACGAAAGCCATGCCCGGCATCGGCCAGAAGATGTTCACGATGGACGCCACGATCAGGCCGATCACACCCATGATCAGGAAGCTGCCCCAACCCGAGATGTCTTTCTTCGTGGTGTAACCCCAAAGCGACAGGCCCGCGAAGGCGATCGAGGTAATAAGGAACACTTGCACGATGGAAAAGCCGGTGAAGACCAGGAAGATCGAGCTGATCGACAGACCCATTGTCGCGGCAAAGGCATAGAATACCGTCTGCGCGGTCGCAGCGGACATGCGGTTGATCATCGCGCTAAAGCCGAACACGAACACGAGCGGCGCAAACATGATGACCCAACGCAGCGGCGAAGTGTAGATCGCAGCACCCAGGCTGGTCAGGTAGGTGTCAGAGCTGATCTGCGCAGCGGCAGCGCTCGGGTCGGTGGTCGTGGCCAGGCCCGAGATGGCCCAGGCGGCGGCAAAGGTGATGAGCATGCCCACGGACATTGTGCCGTAGACCTTGTTCATGTGCGCGCGCAGACCTGCATCGATGTCGGCGGCGCGGGCTCCGGCTGTTGTCCGGATTGTATTCACGTCGGCCATTAAAAGCGTTCCTCCAATTGGCTAGCAGTGGACGCGCAAGGGGATCTCGCGCGGGATCATCGCAAATATCGGAGGTCGGGGGCACGTTTTCAAGGTTTTTCGGCCAGTTTTGGTTAAGGTTTCGGGCGATGCTAAGCGGGTGCGCGCGCACCGCCCGGGCGCGTTTAGGAAAGCCAGTGCGGGGGCACATCCCAAACCGGCTTTGACGCCTCGGTCTGCGCGTCTCGTGTTGTCAAACCCACATCTTCAAGCTGGGCGTCCGTTAACTGCGTTAGCGCGCGGCGCGACCGATAAAGCGCCGCAAGGCGGATCAGCAGGTCAAAAAGGCCAAGACGCCGGGCAAAACCGATCCGGGGGGCGTGTCTGGCGGTCTGGTGGGTGCTGGCGAACATGTCTCTTTCCTTTCTGTTTCCTGATGTGATGCGCGGTTTGCATCGCGATGGTTGATATATGCGCGGCTCCATGACATAAGTGAAACGAATGTTTGTGAAGTGAAACATCAGAAAGGCTGATGCATGCGAAATCTCGATATCACCACCCTGCGCTCCTTTGTCGCGGTCGCGGATTTGGGCGGCGTCACGCGCGCTGCGGGTTTCTTGCATCTGACCCAATCGGCGGTGTCCATGCAGCTCAAGCGGCTGGAAGAGGTGCTGGGCCTGGCCCTGCTGGACCGGTCCGGCCGCACTATCGCGCTGACCTCCTCTGGAGAGCAGCTTTTGACCTATGCCAGGCGGATGGTGGCGCTCAATGATGAGGTGATCACGCGGCTTTCGGACCAGGCCTTTGTCGGGGAGATCGTGCTGGGCGTGCCCCATGATATCGTCTACCCGGCGATTCCCATCGTGCTCAAACAGTTCAACGCGGCTTTCCCCCGGGTGCGCATCTCGATGGAAGGGACAAATACCACGGTGCTGAAAGCCAAGCTGGCGCGTGGCGCCTGCGACATGATCCTCACGACGGAAACCAAGCCCGACCGGGGGGCGGAGACGCTGACGGTTCGGCCACTCAACTGGGTGGGCTCGCCCACCGGCATCGCCTGGCGGCAGCGACCCCTACGTCTGGCTTTCGGGCGCGACTGCGTGTTTCGCGGCGATGCGACATCTGCGCTGGACCGGGCGGGGATCGATTGGGAAATGGCCATAGAGAGTGAAAGCGACCGCGGCATTGAGGCCGCCGTCGCCGCTGATCTGGCGCTGCACGCGATGATTGAGGGCACAGAGCCGCAGTTTCTGGAACCCGTAGCACATGGCGGCACCCTGCCTGCGCTGCCCGCACAGCAGATCAACCTATATGGGGTCGACCAGCCGCTGGATGAGGTGCGGCAAACCCTGGCCGATCTGCTGCGCCACGCTTTTGGCAGCGACAAGGCGCGCAAGATCAAGCCGCTCTCAGGCGGGGCAAAACCACCATCAGCGCTCCAATCAGCGGGAAGTCGCGCATCCCACTGAAGTCCGGTACCGCATAAGGGGAAAGCGTTTCACAAATTCCCACCCCACCAGCTTCTCTACCTAAAATTGTATAAATTGTGGTGCATTTACCGTGGGTTGATGGGCGACGTTCCGTGTTTTGTTAACCAAACTATTGAAAAGAAATGGCATTAACGATTTGCGCGCCGTGCGTAGGTCTTGGTCGCCGCGCACAGAAAATATCGCACCTTGTGTGCAAAGGGGCTGTAACGTGCACAAAATCGTGTAAGATATTGCTGACAATGCGGGCACGCTTACTATATGCGGGAAAGGCAACTTTGGGGGAAGTTGCGCAGGACCCAGGAGGTCCAAAACATAATGGCGCAAGACGGGCGCTGCGCGTAAGGAATGTGACATGGCACACAAGGTGGACGTCCACGTGGGCAAGAAAATCAGGCAGCGGCGGTGGCTGACTGGTATGACCCAGCAAAAGCTGGCCGAACTGGTCGGTATCAAATTCCAGCAAATCCAGAAGTATGAGACCGGGGCCAATCGGGTCAGCGCATCGCGCCTTTGGGACATCGGCGATGCCCTGGATGTGCCGGTATCCTTCTTCTTTGAAGGACTGCGCGCGGATGAGGATGATCTGCCGATGAACACCGATGCGCTGCCCTCTGACTTGTTGAGTGACAAGGAGGCGATGGACCTCGTGCGCTCTTATTACGCGATCCCCGAAAACCAGCGGCGCAGGCTTTTCGAATTGGCGCGCGTGCTCAGCGACGTGGCCTGACCCCGCTTGCGCATGTCCGCTCAAGCTGTCAGGGCGAGGCATGGCTCACTCTGATTTCGATCCTGACATCGCCCGCGTTGCGCACGCGCTTGCGGATGCCGCCCGCGCGGCCATACTGCCGCATTTTCGGTCGCATGGACTGGCTTCTGAAAACAAGGACGCGGGCGGATATGATCCGGTGACAGTCGCGGACCGCGCCGCTGAGCGCGCCATGCGCGACATTTTGGCATTACAGCGGCCCGATGACGCCATTCTCGGAGAGGAATACGGCGCCGCCGCGGGCCGGTCGGGGTTGACCTGGGTGCTTGATCCCATCGATGGCACGCGCGGCTTTGTCAGCGGGACACCGACCTGGGGCGTCTTGATCGCAGTCTCAGACGCGCAAGGCCCCTTTTACGGGATCATTGATCAGCCCTACATCGGAGAGCGGTTCGAAGGCGGCCCCTCCGGCGCCGTGCTTTCCGGCCCGCAAGGTCGCCGGGCGCTGCGGAGCCGCGCGACCACGGATCTGGCCGAGGCAGTCGTCTTCACCACGTTTCCGGAGGTCGGGACGCAGGAGGACGGGCAGGCCTTTGACGCGGTGGCGCAGCGCTGCAAGCTGACGCGCTACGGGATGGATTGCTATGCCTATGCGCTGATCGCCTCGGGGCAGGTTGATCTGGTGATCGAGGCGGGGCTGGCGGCCTATGACATCCAAGCGCCCATCGCGCTGGTTCAGGCCGCGGGCGGCATCGTGACCAATTGGGAAAGCGGCCCGGCCCATGAGGGCGGCAGGGCGCTGGCGGCAGCCAATGCGGACATCCACGCTAAGGCACTGGAAATCCTGCAGGGGTTTCACTGATCCTGTCGGACGTGACCTGATGGAGCGGCTGCGCCGCAAAGGGTTTTATTGATTTGGCTCCGCCAAATCGAATGCGAGGGCCGGCCCTCGCGCTCCCGGGATATTTTCAGCCAGAAAAAGGGGCAGAGGGCTCTTGATTGCAGGGGAGTGCCCTAAGTCCTAGGGTCGCGGTAGCAATCGGAGGGGCGCATGGCAGAGCAGATGGAAGAGCGCGACGCGCCCGGTGCTGAAGGCGAGGTCTATGAGCTGGATCGCAAACAGGTGGGCGAGATCCTGCAGGTGGTCGACGCCGGTGACCGCGCGGCGCTTGTAGCCCGGATGGAGCCCTTGCACGCGGCGGATATTGCTGACTTGCTTGAGCAGATCAGCCCGCCGGAGCGCGCCGCCCTCGTGCAGCTTTACGGGCGGGAATTTGACGGCGAAATCCTCTCTGAACTGGATGAAAGCATCCGCGAGGACGTCATCGCCGTGCTCAACCCTCAGGTGCTCAGCGATGCGGTGCGCGGGCTCGACAGTGACGACGTGGTCGATCTCATCGAATATCTGGGCGATGACCAGCAAGAGGCGATCCTGGAAGCGCTGGAGGACACCGACCGCGCCGCGGTGGAACAGGCGCTGGCCTATCCGGAGTATTCCGCCGGCCGCCTGATGCAGCGCGAGGTGGTGATAGCGCCTGAGCATTGGAACGTGGGCCAGGCGATTGATTATTTGCGCGCCACGCCCGAGCACGACCTGCCGGATCAGTTCTACCACATCGTGATGGTCGATCCGCGCCTGCAACCGGTGGGCAATGTGACCCTGGGCAAGCTGATGCGCTCCCCCCGCCACGTACTACTGAAGAACCTGCTGGAGGAGACCTTTCAGATCATCCCCGCCACGCAAAGCGAGGCGGATGTGGCCTATGCCTTTAACCAATACCACCTTATCTCCTCTCCCGTGGTGGATGAGGGGGGGCGGCTCATTGGCGTGATCACCATCGATGACGCGATGGCGGTGCTGGATGATGAGGCGGGCGAGGACATGCTGCGCCTAGCGGGGGTGGATGAGGAATCGACCCTCTCTGATTCGGTGCGCGCGACCACTCAACGGCGGCTGCCCTGGCTCGCGGTGAATCTGGCCACGTCGATTGCCGCCTCGCTCGTGATCGCGCTCTTTGAAGAAGCCATCGCCCAGATCGTGGCGCTGGCCGTGCTGATGCCCATCGTGGCCTCCATGGGCGGCAATGCGGGCACGCAGAGCCTGACCGTAGCCGTGCGCGCGATTGCCACCAAGGATCTCACGGGCTCCAACGTCTGGCGCGTCATCCGGCGGGAATGTCTGGTGGGGCTGATCAACGGGGTCGTCTTTGCCGTGGTAATGGGCGTGGTGGGTGTGATCTGGTTCGGCTCGCTCGCGCTGGGCTACGTCATCGCCGCCGCCATGGTGGTCAATCTGGTGGTCGCAGGGCTTGCCGGGACGGCGATCCCGGTGATCCTGGAGCGTGTGGGCATCGACCCCGCGCTGGCCTCCGGCGCTTTTGTCACCACGGTCACGGATGTGGTCGGGTTCTTTGCCTTTCTGGGCTTGGCCGCCCTGGTCCTGTTATGAGCATCGCCGAGATCAAGCAGGCCGCGCGCAAGGCCGCCTTCGCCCGGCGCAAATCGCTCCATCAATCGGCCACCGCTGCGCAGTCGGGCTATCTGAGCGAGGTCTTGGCAGGTTACCGAGGCGTGCCTCTGTCGGGCTACATGCCCATCCGGACGGAGATTGACCCCACGCCCGCCATGGCGGAGGCCTGCGCGCATGGGCCCGTGGGCGTGCCGGTGATCATGGGCGAGGCCCAGCCGCTGAAATTCGCCGCCTGGACGCCAGAGACACGGATGGTGGAGGGGGCTTTTGGCGCTGCGGTGCCCGCTGAGCCAGTGTTTTTTGCCCCCGAAATTGTAATCGTGCCGCTTTTGGCGTTCAGCCGCGCAGGCGGGCGGCTGGGCTATGGCGGCGGGTTTTACGACCGCACCCTGGAAGGCCTGCGCGCCAGCCGCGCGACGCTGGCAATCGGCTTTGCTTTTGCGGGCCAAGAGCTGGCGGGGGTGCCGCTTGAACCAACCGACCAGCCACTTGATCTGATCGTGACGGAGCAGGATGTGATCGAGATCAGCGCGACTGCTTAAAGCATGAACTCATTGTCCCGCTCTTCCTCGCGGCTCTCGTCATGGGCCGACACCGCGATGCCAAAGGTCAGAATGCCGATCCGCCCCGCCGTCATCAGCACGATGACGGCCACCTTGCCCAAATCGCTGAGCTCTGAGGTGAGCCCCATGCTCAGCCCCACCGTGCCCATGGCGGAGATCACCTCAAACAGTACCACATCAAAGGCCGCGGCGGGTTCTGTCAGAAACAGCAGGAAGGCCGCGACCGTGGCCACAAGCCCGTAGTACCCGAAAGAGGCGGTCGCATCCTGCAGGCGGCTGGCCGGGATCTCGCGTTTGAAAAAGCCGATGCGGTCGCGGCCTTTGAGCGTGGAGCGCACGAGGCCCACGATGGCGGCAAAGGACGTCGTCTTGAGCCCGCCGCCGGTGCCTGCGGGCGAGGCGCCGATGATCATCAGGAAAAACAGGATGATCAGCACCGCGGAGGACAGCGCGCTGATGGGATGCGTGTTGAAGCCCACGGTCGTGGAGGCGGTCATCACCTGAAAGAACGCGGCCATCAGGCGTTCGGTCGGCTCAAGCGCTGCAATCGACGGCTCAATCACGAAAAAGAGCAGCGTGCCCGCCACCAGAAAGGCCAGCGTGATCCGCGCGATCACCTTGGAGGTAAAGCCCAAATGGCTGGCCTTACCCGTCACGGTGCGCCAACCGTCGACTACAATCAGAAAGCCCATGGCCCCCAGGATGCTGAGCGCGGAGAGCGTGAGGTTCACGCCCACATCGCCGCGAAAGGCTTCGAAGCTGGTCGCATTGAGGCTGAAGCCCGCCGTGCAGAACGCTGAAATCGCGTGGAAAACCGCGCTCCAGCCTGGGTTTTCGACTCCTTGAGCCACAAACATCGGGTAAAGCGCCAGCGCGCCAACCGCCTCGCAGACGAAGGTAAAAATCACCACGGCGAGGATGAAACTGCGCGGTGAGATATCCTCCGGCAGGTTGAAAATGCGCCGCGTCGCGGTGGAGCGCGCACCGCCCAGCGTGTTGGTCAACGAGAGCACCACAAAGGAGCCGAGCGTCATGTAGCCCAGGCCGCCGATCTGGATGAGGCCCAGAATGATCAGCTGCCCGGCGAAGGTATAGCTTGTGCCCGGATCCACGCTCACCAGCCCGGTGGTGGAGACCGCGGAGGTGGCGATAAAGAGGTTGTCGAGCGCGCTCACGGGCACGGCGGTGCTGAAGGGCAGGCTCAAAAGGACCCAGCCCAGCAGGATGTAGCTGGTGTATCCCAAGAGCAGCAGCTTGGCCGGGCTGATCCGCAACAGCGCAAGCCGGGTCGCGGCGCGGCTGACGCGCAGCCCTTTGGAAATCTCGTCAAGTGACTGGCGGTCGGGCATGGCGGACCTTGGTGTCGTTCTTTGGCGCGAGAGAAGAACGCCAAGGCCGTCGCGCTGGTTCCCTGTTTACAAATTTCGTGCCGAAGGGCAGGGACGGCCCTTGTCCGATGCGTCAAAATGGCAACTTTGCCGCCGGGGCCGTTTTCTTCACGCTCTGACTCTCTGCCTCACCCAAAGAAAGTCAAAGCGCATGGATCACTGGTCCGACATCTTTCCGCTGATCTTTTTGCCGTTCAAGTTCCTCGTGCTGGGCTGGGGCATGTTCTATGCCATCAAATGGCACTACGACGAAGACAACAGAAAGCGCGCGGAGGCGCGCAGGCGCGCCGAGGAGCAGCGTTTGCAAGCGGATATTGACTGGGACAGCCTGCTTGCGCCGAAACGGGTGGCAAAAGAGCGCGTGATCCTGCCGGAGCTGACGCCAGAGGACAGATGAAGTCCCACCAGCCAACGCGCGCCTTGCTCCGGCGCGGGATGAGGCGTAGGGCGGGGCATGCGACTTCTTTTTCTGGGCGACGTCATGGGCCGCGCGGGCCGACGCGCGATCATCGAAAACCTGGCACGGCTGCGCGCCGAGTGGCGGCTCGACTTCATCGTCGTGAATGGCGAGAACGCCAGCGGCGGCATGGGGATCTCCGGGGCCCATGCCAAGCTGCTGTTCGACGCAGGCGCCGATTGTCTGACGCTGGGCGATCATGCCTTTGACCAAAAGGACATGCTCAGCGCCATTGAGGGCGAGCCGCGCATCATCAGGCCGCTGAACTTCGCCAAGAACGCGCCGGGGCGCGGCGCGCGGCTTTTCACCGCGCAGAACGGCAAGAAGGTGCTGGTGGCACAGGTGCTGGGGCAGGTCGTTATGAAGCGCGCGTATGACGATCCCTTCTCTGCCATCGACCCGGTGCTCAAGGCGCATCCCCTGGGCGGGCTTGCGCAGGCCGTGATCGTGGACATGCATTGTGAGGCCACGTCTGAAAAGATGGCCATGGGCCATTGGTGCGATGGCCGCGCGAGCCTTGTCGTTGGCACGCACACCCATGTGCCCACCGCCGACGCGATGGTGCTGCCGGGCGGGACGGGGTATCTCACGGATGCAGGGATGTGTGGTGATTATCACTCCGTCATTGGGATGGAGAAAACTGAGCCCATGCGCCGGTTCATCACCGGCATGGGAAAGGAGCGGTTTACGCCCGCCAATGGTGAGGCGACCCTCGCGGGCGTTTATCTGGAAACAGATGACAAAACCGGGCGCGCCACGCGAATTGTACCGGTGCGCGCCGGCGGTCTGTTGCAAGAGACCAGCCCGTGACGGGCGCGCAAAGCGCGTATTTCGCCGGGATCCTCGTGATCATGGGCGCGGGCTGGGGCCTCAGCCAGCCACTCACCAAGATCGCCGTGTCCACCGGCTACGGCCATTTCGGGCTGGTGTTCTGGCAGCTTGTGATCGGCGTGGCGCTGATGGCGCTGGTCTGCGCGGCGACACGGGCGCGGTTGGTGATCACGCCCGCCACGCTGCGGCTCTTTCTGGTGGTGGCGTTGACCGGGACGGTTTTTCCCAACACGCTGAGCTATCAGGCAGCGGTGCATCTGCCCGCGGGCATCATGTCGCTGCTCTTATCCTCCATCCCGATGATGGCCTTCGCCATCGCGCTCCTGATGGGCAACGATACCTTCGCGCTGCGCCGCCTCATGGGGCTGATCGCGGGGCTGGTGGGCGTTTTGATGATCGTGGCCCCCAACGTGGACCTGGGCCAGCCCATCCCCGTGTTCTGGGCGTTGGTTTATCTCGTCACAGCGCTTTTTTACGCCTTTGAGGGCAACTATGTGGCCCGCTACGGCACGCAAGGCTTAGGCCCCTTTCAGGTCATGCTGGGCGCTTCATTGGTGGGGCTCGCGCTGATCACGCCGCTGATGATCTGGACGGGGCAATACATCGTGCCCAGCACCGCGCTGCCCGCGCCGCAAGTGGCCCATGTGATCGCCTCGGTCTCTCACGTGCTGGTCTATGCCACTTACGTCTGGATGGTGGGACAGGCGGGGGCGGTCTTTACCGCGCAGGTGAGCTATTTGGTGACGGGCTTTGGGCTGCTCTGGGCCTGGCTGATCCTGTCGGAAAGCTATGCGCCCACGCTTTGGCTCGCGCTCGCTGCGATGTTTCTGGGGATGTACCTGGTGCAGCCGCGCCCGCGCAGCGCCGCCGCCGAGCCCACCGCTGAAGGAACCTTGTGAGCACCGCAAGGTTGCGCCACAGTCGCGTGAGTACCCCCAAGGCCCCAACCGTTCATGCTCAGCTTTCTTGACCTTTCGGACACTCTTGTCGCGCTCATCACGCTGGGCGTGGTTGCGCTGATGTTCACCGCGTTTCTGCGCGAAAGCTATCCCACCGAAGTCGTGGCGCTGGGCGGCGCTGCGCTGATGCTGGCCTTGGGCGTGCTGCCGTTTGATCAGGCGCAGGCGGTGCTGTCCAACTCAGCGCCCTGGACCATTGCCGCGATGTTCATCGTGATGGGCGCGCTGGTGCGCACGGGTGCGCTGGACGTGCTCACCAAGATGGCGGAGCGCTACGCCAGCTCAAACCCCCGCATGGCCGTGGTGGGCGTGATCCTGTCGGTCATGGGGGCCTCCGCGGTGATGAACAACACGCCGGTGGTCGTGGTGATGATCCCGGTTGTGGTGCAGCTCTCCAAGACGCTGGGCACGAAGGCCTCCAAGCTGCTGATCCCGCTGAGCTATGCCGCGATCATGGGCGGATCGCTTACGCTGCTAGGCACCTCCACCAATCTGCTTGTGGACGGCGTGGCGCGCACCCAAGGCCTTGAACCCTTTGGCATATTCGAGATCATGCCTGTTGGCCTGATCGTCTGCGCCTGGGGGCTCATCTACATGGCGCTTTTCGCGGGACGCCTGCTGCCGGATCGGGATTCGATGGCCTCCATGCTGGGCGGGGACAAATCCAAAAAGAAGTTCTTCACTGAAACCGTGATCCCCGAAGGATCCGATTTCATCGGCGATCCGGTGACGGAGGTGCCGCTCTTCAACCGCCAGGGCGTGCGGCTCATCGACGTGGTGCGCGGGGATGCCTCGCTCAGGCGCACGCTCAAGGAAGTGGTGCTGGAGCGTGGCGACAGGGTCATCCTGCGCACCGATATGGCAGAGCTTCTGGGCTTGCAGTCGAGCAAGAACCTGCGGCCCGTCAACGAGCTTTCCTCGGTGGAGACGACAACGGTAGAGGTGCTGATCACGCCCGGCTGCCGGATGGTGGGCAAGCCGCTGGGCGTGCTGCGCCTGCGCCGCCGCTACGGCGTCTACGTGATCGCCGCCCACCGGCGCAACCAGAACATCGGGCGGCAGCTGGATGAACTGGTGGTGCGCGTGGGCGACACGTTGCTGTTGGAGGGCAACCCGGAGGATATCCAGCGCCTGGCCCAGGACATGGACATCATCGACGTCACGCAACCCACCGACCGCGCCTACCGCCGCAGCCACGCGCCCATCGCCATCGCGGCGCTGGTGGGCATCGTGGCCCTTGCGGCCTTCAACGTGGCCCCCATCCTGATGCTGGCCGTGATCGCGGTGGCGGCGGTCCTGCTGACAGGCTGCATCGACGCGGAAGAGGCGTTTTCCTTCATAGACGGGCGGCTCTTGGCGCTGATCTTTTCGATGCTGGCGGTGGGGGCGGCCCTGCAGAGTTCGGGCGCAGTGGCGCTGATCGTGAACGCGCTTGCGCCTTTCCTCGGCACGCTGTCGCTGCCGCTGGTGATCTTCTGCGTGTTCCTGCTGACCACGATCTTCACCGAGATCGTCTCCAACAACGCCGTCGCGGTGATCATGACGCCCATCGCCATCAGCCTGGCCGCTGCCCTGGGTCTTGACCCGCGCCCGCTGGTGGTCGCAGTGATGATCGCGGCTTCCTGCGCCTTCGCCACGCCCATCGGGTACCAGACCAATACGCTGGTCTACGGGCCGGGCGGCTACAAGTTCACGGATTTCGTCAAAATCGGCCTGCCGCTGAACCTCACCATGTCGGTGATCGCGAGTGCTACTATCCCGCTGGTTTTTTGAGCGAAAAGGGACAGGTGACTGCCAGAAACTCTGTTGCCTGCTTTGAACGACTGATCGGCTGCTTTGACTCTTGAGCGTCACGAGGCGCAGTCTGGGCATCGCCCGACCTGGAGAGCGTTTGAAACAGATAATTTGTTTCCGACGTCGCCAAGCATTCAAACGTAAATTCTGCGGCAGACCCTGCAAAATCGCCCTCCATCGCACCAGAGGTGAGCTGCTTGATTGCGGCTCGCCTCCGGCGAGACGGGAGGTCGGGCGATGCCCGGACTGCGCGGGGCAATTGCGCTGATGTGCTTGTTTCGCGATAGAGAAACGTCCGCCTTGTCTGCAAAGCAGACATCCGCACTCTTTAGGAAATGTTTTGCATCCGGGTCGTGGATCCCAAGGCCGACCGGAACGTCTCCGCGCGCAGTTCGCTACTCCAACTGCTCCATCACAGCGTCGGAGGCCTCGAAGTTG
>JBCCPS010000063.1:0-19156 GCA_039024775.1 Pseudomonadota bacterium | reverse complement strand
GAAAGGTCATCGCGATCGCCCTTGCGCGCACCATCCTCACCATCGCAAATGCCGTGATCAAACAGGGAAAACCCTTCCTCAAACCCGTTTGATCTCCACAGTTGCCCATGGCGCGGCGCATCTGCGCCACCCCGCGGGACGGCGCATGAATTGCTGTTGCGTCTGTCTCAGGTATTAGACCGGAGGCTTGCACTCACCTCCGCCCTACTCCGCCGCGTGGCGCACCGGCAGGACCGCAGGCGCGGCCAGCTCCACGATCTCCGCCTGTTGCACCTTGCGCTTGCGCACCAGCGCGAACATCGGCGGCGTGAAGTAAAAGCTCACCACCGTGGACAACAGCACGCCGCCCGCAATCGACACCGCGAAAGGCGGCCAAAAGGCCCCACCGTCCAGGATCAGCGGCAAAAAGCCCCCGAAAGTCGTGATCGTGGTGGAAACGATATGACGGCTCGACCCAGTCACAACCCGCACCATCGCCTCCCGGTCGCCCGCCGCCGACGCCGCATCGCCTTGCAGACCCGTCAGGATGATGATCGCCGCGTTGATCGACACCCCGATGGAGCCGATCACGCCGATGATGGCCACCACGCCAAAGGGATATTGCATCACCGCAAGCGACAGCATCGACAGGCCCGCGGCGAGAACACAAACCACCAGTGTGACCCCGGCGAGCCGGAAGGAGTTAAACGTCAAAACGATGGTCGCAATCGTCAGCGTGACGATCAGACCCACCGACGCCATCAGGTTGCCCACCGTGCTGGAGCGCGCATCACTGTCACCACCCAGGCTCAGCGCATAGCCTTCAGGCACCTCGAAGCCGCGCGCATCCAGCGTGGCCAGCACCTGTTGCAGCGCCTCCTCGGGCAGCACGCCGGGCACCAGAAAAGCCTGGATCACGTTCTCCCGCCCGCCGTCCACGCGGGTGATCACGCTCTCGGCAGGCTCCACCACCGGGCGCGCAAGCTCTGACAGAGGCACCGCCGGGAAGGCACCCGTGGCGGACACCTGCGCAGCACCAGGAAGCAGGATCGGCATATCCGCGATGGCCTGCACGTCCCCGCGAAGGGCGTCGCCAAAGCGCACGCGCACGTTCAACTGCTCCGTGCCCTCGACCAAAGAGCCCCCCGTCACGCCCACCAGCGCGGCATCAAGCTGTGCGGCCACATCCGCCACATCGAGACCCAACAGCCGCGCCTTGTCCTCGTCGATCTCAAACCGCACCTGCGGCGCGCCGCCATTCACGCCCGCGCGCGACAGCGTCACCAAATCAAGGTCCGCCATGATCGCGCGCAGCTCATCGCCCAGCGCGCGCAGTGTCGCAATGTCCTGGCCTTCGATCTTGATCTCCACCGGGGCGGTCACCGGCGGGCCCTGCACCAGCCCGCGTACGATGACTTGCGCCTGCGGGAAATCCCTGTTGAACCGCTCTTGCAGATCACCCACCAGCCGGCCCGCGTCTGCCTTGGTGCGCGTGGTGATCATCGCCTGGGCGAAGCCCGGCTCCTGCGACCGTCCGCCCACAATGTTGTAGTAAAACGCAGGTCCTGAGGCACCCACGCTCCAGTAGGCGCTGCGCACGCCTTCATCGGCGCGGATGACTGCATCCATCTCAAGCGCCACATCTTGCGTCTCCCCGATGGCGGTGCCGGGCGGCATCTGCACCTCGACGTAGAACTGATCCCGCTCCACACCCGGAAAGAACTGCGCGGTGAGCGTGGGAAAGGCTGCAAAGCCAAGCACCGGCAGCACCAGCGACAGCGCAATCGCGCGCACCGGGTTGTTGACCGCAAGCCGGATGGAGCCCTCGAAGAGCCGCCCCAGCCACCCGATGCCGATCCCGTTTGCGAATGCGCCCCGTGTCTCGGCCGAGGGCAGCATCCAGCCCGCGAGCGCAGGCGTGACCGTCAGCGCGATGATGAGCGACCAGAACAGCATCAGCACCACCGCGATGGCAATCGAACCCACGAAATCACCCGCAGGCCCAGGCAGCAGGATCATCGGCGTGAAGGCCAGCGCGGTGGTCACGGTGGAGGCCAGAAGCGGGGCGGCAAGCCGCTTGACCGCGTCGCCCACCGCCGCCTCACGCGCCATCCCGGCCTTGAGCCTTTTGCGCACCTCATCGGCCATCACGATGGCGGCATCCACCAACAGCCCCAGCGCCACGATCAGCCCCGTCACCGACATCTGGTGCAGCGGCAGGCCCATCATGTTCATGCTGGCCAGCGTCGCCAGCGACACGACAGGCAGCACCGCCGCCACGATCAGCGCCGCGCGCACGCCCAGCGTCAATAGCAGTACCGCGACCACCAGGCCCACACCGATGGCCATGTTGGTCGCGACTTCTCCCAGCCGTTCGACGGTATAGGTGCTCTGATCGAACAGCAGCACCTCCTGCATGCCCAGCGGCACCGCATCCGCGCCCGCCTCAAGCTCCGCCCGGACAAATCCCATCCAGCGGTCGATCTGCTGGCCTTCCTGCGCCAGCACACCAATGAGCACCGCGGGCCTGCCATCGGCAAAGGCCAGCTCATCCGTCGGGGTCTTTGGCCCCCGGCTGATCTGCGCGATGTCGCCCAACCGGACGGAGGCGCCCTGCGCGCTTTCGCGCAGCACGATCTGGCGCAGCCGGTCCAGCGTCTCGATCTCGCCGCTGACGCCGATGGTGAGGTTCACATCCCCCTCCACGCGCCCCGCCTGCATCTTGCCATCGGCTTCCACCACCCGGGCGGAGATTTCCCGCGCGCTGAGCCCCAGGGCAGCGGCGCGTTCCATGTCCACCTGCACCAGCACTTCTTCTTCCGGCAGGCCAAAGTAATCCACCGCCCGCGTCCCCGGGATGGCGCGCAGCCGGTCGCCCAAAGCCTCCGCATGCCGGGCCATCAGCGTGAGCGGCATGTCCGCTTCGGTGGAGCTTATGGAAATCACGCCGGAATAGGCGGAAATGCCTTCCGCGTTGAAATCGGGCGCCAGCACGCCCGGCGGAAAGGCGCGGCGCGCGTCTTCCACCGCGTCGCGCGCCTCTGACCAAACCTGCTCAATCGTGGCGTCATCCAGCGTCTCAATCAGATCAATCGACACCACCGACACGCCCGTGCGCGAGACGGAAGTGATCTTGTCGATCTCCGCAATCTGGCGCAGCTCTTCCTCGATCTCCGCCGTGACCAGCGATTCCACGCGCTCAGGGTCCGCGCCGGGAAACTGCGTGGTGACGGTGGCGAAAAGGTTGGTGATCGTGGGATCCTCCTGCCGACCCAGCGACAGGAAGGAAGACAACCCGGCAGAGACCAGAACCAGAATGATGAGCGCCACCAGACGCGGCTGACGGAAGGTGAGCGTTTCCATGGGCTGGGCCTCCTTCAGGCTGGGATCAGGTTGCGGGCTGAGGATCGACGCGCTGGCCTACGCTCACGCGTTGCGGACCGCTTGCAATCAGGCGCATGCCATCTGGGAAGGCGCCCCGGACAAACACCTCATCGCCCCGGCTGTGCACCACCTGCACGCTCAGGCTGCGCACCACGTCCTGGGCATCCACCGCCAGCAGCGTCCACTGCCCGCGCACACCCTCCTTAAGCGTTGTCACCGGCACCCAGAGGCCCGGCGTCGCAACAGTGCCAGTCACGCGCAGCTGCGCTGTTTGCCCGAAGGTGAGCGCGGTCGCGCCTGTGATCTCGAAAAGGGCTGTACGCGTGCGCGTGACCGGGTCGACATCCGGGCGCAGAGTCACCAGCCGCGCCTCCAGCGTCTCGCCCCCCGCCACAACTTTGGCTGACGCCAGCTCATCCTCCGCCAGATCAAGCGGCACGCCCACGCGCAGATGCACCGGGCCGTCCTCCACGATATCCACCAGCGGCTGGCCGGGGGCCACGCTTTCGCCGCCATCCACGCGCCGCTCCGTCACCCGGCCCGCAAAGGGAGCAGAAGCCTGGGACTTTTCAAGCTGGATGTCATTGCTGATCAACGCCGCCTCAAGCTCCGCGATCCGCGCGGCCAACTCGTCCGCCCGCGCCCGCGCCTCATCTAACGCGGCCTGGCTGGAAAATCCCTGATCGCCCAGCTTGCTCCGGCGCTCCACTGTCTGCTGCGCGAATTTGAGTTGCGCGGCCAGCGCCGCCTTGCTCGACTCCAGCCGCTGCCTGTCCGCTGTCAGCAGCCGCGTCTCCAGCGCCGCAATGGGCTGGCCCGCAGCCACGCGTTGACCCTCGTCCACCGCAATACTTGCCAACCTGCCGCTCAGCTCAAAGGACACAACTGCGGTGCGCTGCGCCTCGATCTGGCCCACGAATGTACGGGTGATGTCATAGCTCTGCTTGAACGCGATCGCCCGCGTCTCCACCGGCATCACAGCCGCCGGCTCCGGCGCGGGAACCGCTTCGGCCCGGCGGGTGAGTTCCTGATTGCCCATCACAAGCGCGAAAACAGCGATAGACACGACGCCAGCGGTGACACCCAACTGAAACACCGCGCGCACGCCGCGCCGGATCAGCCCCGGCTTTTTGCCTTTGTTCGATTTTTCCACATCCGTCATCGCCAAGCCCTCGCAAGTTAGCAGTTCTAACTTATATGTTAGCCGTTCTCACTTTGACAAGGGTTACGCAGTCTGAAAGATATCGGATCATGAAAACCGCAACAAAAACAAAATCGGCCACGCTGAAGAAAGAAAATTACCATCACGGCGATCTGCGCGCGGGCCTCATTGAGGCGACGCGCCAATTGGTCGAAGAAAAAGGGCCCGATGGCTTTTCGGTCTCGGACGCCTGCAGGCTGGCGGGCGTGTCCACCGCCGCGCCCTACAAGCACTTTAAGGACAAGACCGACATGATCACCGCCATGGTCATGGAAGGGATGATGCGGCATGCCCAGAACATGATGACGGCCCTGGAGCCCATCCCGCCGGGCACGCCCGCGCGGATCAAAGCGCTGGGCCAGCAATACGTTGAATTCGCGCTGAATGAGCCGGGGCTCTTTCAGCTCAAATTCGGCGGTTTCACCTCAAAAGTCGACAATCCGGAGCTTGATGCCGCGGGGGAGGCGACATTTGATCTTGTGCTTAACGAAGTGGCCGACTGTCTGGGGGAAAGCGAGATCACGCAGGAAGTACGCCAGCGCGGGTTCATATTGTGGAGCTTTGTGCACGGGCTCAGCTTTCTGCTGGCGGATCCAAAACTGGCGGAGCTGGGCGGCGACGTGAAGCTGGACGTTCTGCTCGACGAGATGGCGCGCCGGGTGCTCACCGATGCGCCTAAGGTGACTTAAAGCGTCAAGGTCAATAGCCGTTACATGCACCGCAGTCGTTCATGCGCCGCCCCATCGGGGCGGGACGGCGCAGCAGGGCAGTGCCTCTTGGGCGGGTGCTTTGAAGGGAGCGCGGTGTATCAGATTTGGGCTTGCTGGCGACAAGCCACGTCAAACCTCCGGCAACGCCAATTGCGCAAAGCCCTCCGACGTCTGCGCATCCGGCTCCGCCACCCCAAAAAGCGCATCAAGTTCCGCGTCCGACAGCTGCTTTGGCCCCATCAGCCGGGCAGAGGCGACGCCGGGCAGGCTCGCCCCGTCCAGATGCCGCCGTTTGAGCGCCGCTTGAAAGCCCGCGAGGCCTTCATTCGCCGCCGCAACCTCCGCCGCGGGTCGTACCACGCAGGCCTCGTCGCGCGCAAGCAAGGCCAGCGCCATCTGCAAGCCTTCCTTCTGCGGCAAGGCCAGCTTTTCCACGAAATCCGCAACCGTCATTTCGCCTTTCGCGAAAACGGCATCGATGCGCGCGACCATCGCCTCGTCCCAGGGCCGTAACGTTGACAGCACGCTGTGCTGCTTTTCAGATTTGAGACAGGGGCGCCACTGCGTGAGGGTCATCTGGCTCAACCGGCGCCATGTCTCTTTCGAAGGCACCCGCGGAATGCCCTTCCCATAAAGATCCCCGCGAAAGGTCGCCTCCGTCGCAAGATCGCGCGCGGTCTCTCCCCAGCCTTCCTGCATGGCCTGGCCGATGAACTGCAACTGATCCGGGTTGTAAAGGAGCGGCCCGAACTGTTCGATCAAATTGGCCGGGCACAGATACGTGAGTTTGGCCGGCGCGAGGGCCGCGGCCATCTCTGTCGGCCACTGCGCGCTGGCTTCCGACGCGCCGAAGTCATGCGCAAGATAGGAATCAGGCAAATCGCGATACCGCTCCCACTTCTGCGCCACCTCACTGCCCGGGTGAAGTTTGATGTAGGCCTCCACCGCCGCGCGCGCAGGCCCATAGGGACTGTCGGGCGGGCCCGGCGGCAGCTCGCGAAAAAGCCGCCGCATCGGGCCAAGCGACATCCAGCCCGCCGCCGCTGAATAGCCGATGTAGGCCACGCCGCCCGGTTTCAGCCAACGTGCCAAGAGCTCCACCAGAAAGCCCTGATTTTCAGCCGACACCCAGCTCCAGACCCCATGCAGCACCATGTAGTCAAAGGGCTCCGGCGCGGGTCCGGCCAGCAACTCCTCGAAGGAGGCCTCCTTCACCTCGATGTTGGAAAGCCCCGCCTCCTCGATCAGCGACATGGCGCGGACCACGTGCTCTGGCATGATATCATAACCCTCAAAGGTGCTTTGGGGGTTGCTCGCCGCCAGGGCGGTCATCGAAAACGCGGTCCCGCAGCCCAACTCGCAATAGCGGTAGGCCCCGGCGCCGTGCGGCAGCGCCAGGCCCTGCGCCAGAAGCCCCGCGTCCATGATCGTGGGCGTTGTGTTCAGCTGGATGGTGTCGAGGTAGCGTTCTTCCGACGGGTACCCGCCTGCCCAATTGGCCATGCTGCCGTTCCTTTGTGAATGCGCTGTTTGAATGCGTCTGTCCAATATCGCCACCCTGCGCCAAGGCGCGCGCCATTGCAAACCCCGCCTCTCGCCAAGACGGTGCGGCTGAGCTAGAGGGGGAGCATGGCCCAGATCAAATCCCTCTTTGTCACCCGCCTCTACCATGCGCGCCTGTCCGAGCAGGCGCCGACCCTCGACATGGGCGAGCTTGAAGCCACCTGTTGGTCCGTGGCTCAGGACGATGAGGCAGGCCAAGCCTGGTCCGAAGACCAGGGCTACCCCGGATACACGTCCTATGCCTCACTTACCGATCTACCCTGGCGCATGCCGGTTTTCGCGAATCTGGTGGAGGCGCTCGACGTCCATGTGGCCGCTTTTGCTGAGGATCTCGCGTTCGATCTTGAGGACCGCAAGCTGGTGCTCGAAGACATCTGGATCAACATCCTGCCCGAGGGTGGCATGCATTCTGGTCACCTGCACCCCCATTCGGTGATCTCCGGCACGGTCTACGTCGCCATGCCCGAGGGCGCATCGGCTCTCAGGCTCGAAGACCCCCGCCACGCCATGATGATGGCCAGCCCGCCCCGCTCGAAAGACGCGCGGGAGGAGTTGCGCGGGTTTGTTTACGTGCAGCCAGCGGTGGGCGACGTGCTGCTCTGGGAAAGCTGGCTGCGCCACGAGGTGGTGATGAACCGCAGCGAGGAGGATCGCGTGTCGGTGAGTTTTAACTATCGGTGGGAGTGAAGGTCCGAAGAGCGGACTTTTCCGACATTCAATTTTCAGCCTTCGCTGGCCCAGCATCCCTTTGAGGTTGCGGCAGCCGAAACGTTGCCCCGCAGAAAGTGTCACCGAACCAGACATCCGCCGGCGTGAAAATGACCCAAACCGAAACCTCCCTTTCGCCGCAACGTGGTCAGGCCATCAAATCGCGGAGATTGTCGCCGTTCGTGTCCGAAGAGTCTATGACCGCAGCCCGCCCAAAGCGGTTATGTGATTAGCATTGAATTCGGACGTGCGCGGCATGGCGAGCGCGTCATCGTCACCTTTGGGCCCACGAAAATAGAGAAGTGAGGCCAACCCTGCTAGGTTGACCTGACGAGGGTCTCAACGTTCTACCTTTTGAGAGTTTCGCCGGGCAGTGAATTGACTGTCATAGTCTGGTCTGGCTGAAAATAGATCACGGACCGAATGGGTTCACCCCGGTGCAGCAAGTCAAAAGCAATGTTGATCTGGTCGTGGTTCATGCGGTGCGTGATTTAGGGATCGACGCTGAAATCACCATTCAGCCATTCATCCACCATACCGGGAAGCTGACTGCGGCCCAAGACACCACCAAACGCTGTGCTGCGCCAAACGCGCCCGGTTACAAGTTGAAACGGCCGTGTTGAAATCTCTTGGCCCGCGCCCGCAACGCCAATCACGCTACGTTCTCCCCAGCCTTTGTGGCAGACCTCGAGGGCTGACCGCATAAGCCCGACATTGCCAATCGCTTCAAACGTGTAATCCAGCCCGCCATTGGTCATTTCGATCAGAACCTCGTGGATGGGTGAGGCATGATCTTTTGGATTTGCGCATCCAGTTGCGCCGAGCGACTTAGCCAGCGGGAACTTGTTCGGGTTGACGCGGATTCCGATGATCCGCGACGCTCCACGTAGGACGGCGCCTTGGATCACGGCCATGCCCCCGCCGCCTAGGCCCAGCACCGCCACCGTCGCGCCTTCCTCGACGTTGGTTGTGTTGCAAACCGCACCTATCCCAGTGGGCACCGCGCAGCCCGTGACGGAGGCTTTGGACAAGGGCAGGTCCTTATCAACGTACATTGCCCATTCTTCACTCTCAGGAAGTCCCTTTGCCTGGCAAAGCGCGTAGTCTGCGCGACGCACGGCACCCGGCAGTAAGTCTGTGCGGACATTCGGCAGCTTTGTGACCGGCACGGTATCAATCCATTTTGAAACTGTGGCAAAGGCGAACGTTCCCAGATAACCGTCCGACCGTCGCCTTGCGGATTGCGCACAGGTCTTCGGGATCGGGAACGATTTCGACTGCAGAGCAACCAATGTCCTCAAGAACTTTCGCAAGGCTCATTTGCGTCACCGCCCGTCTCACAACCGGTCAGGCCATCCTCACAGGGTCGCGGTTTGGCTATGCAAGACTCTGCACCAAAAACTCTTCCAGCCTTTAAAGCTGTGTCTCATGCCATCATGACCAACCCCACCGGAGACGCAGCATTTGCATGCGAACCACGCAGCAGCAAAGTGTGCGCATAATGCTGTCACATACCCAAACTCAAATTCGATTGCGTGTCAGTCCTAAGGACGACGTTGGAGTTCCCCCGGTTTCGTGGACGGTTATGGACTTAGAGATTCCAGCCCTTCAGCAGCGGTCCTTTCGTAGTTGTTGGGTGAGGTGTAGCCCAAAGCCGAACGGCGGCGGGAGGGGTTGTACCAGCCTTCGATCAACTCGAAGCATGCGATGCGGGCTTCAGCCTTTGTCTTGAACGTCCGACGATCCAGGTGCTCGCATTCGAGGGTCGCGAAGAAGCTTTCGCACATGGCGTTGTCATAACAATCGACGACCGATCCCATTGATGGGCGAACACCCATTTCGATGCAACGCAGGCCAAACGCGACGGATGTGTATTGCGATCCCTGGTCGCTATGGTGAATGACGCTGTCGGGCTTGCGCTGCGTCACGGCCATGTTCATCGCGTCAATAACGAGCTGTGCTTTCTGATCATTGACCATACCCCAGCCGATGATGCGCCGACTGAAGGCACCTAGAACGTCAGCCAGATACAGAAAGCCCGCCCAGGTCGGCACATAAGTGATATCTGCGACCCACAGCACATTCGGGGCATCTGCATAAAAGTCCCGGTCCACCAGATCACTCGCAGGCCGGACACGCGGATCGCGTTCTTTCGTCACCACGAACTTGCGGCGGCTGACGCCTTTCAAGCCTTTGGCTTTCATCAACCTCTCGATGCGCTTGCGGCCGACCTGAACGCCTTCATCAGCCAGCTCAGCGTGAATGCGCGGTGCGCCGTAGGTTTGCTTCGATGCTTCATGGATGGCGGCGATCCGGTCGGTTAGTGCGTCATCGGCAACCTGCCGATCACGAGGCGGCCTGCTGTGATAGGCATAGAAACCGCTGCGGGCAACACCCAGAGTGCGCGACATCAACTGGATCGAATACTCGGCCTCCCCTCTCGGCAGATTTGGCTTTGCCAAATCGCCTGCCGGGCAATGGTATCGCGGTCATGAACTTGAAGACCTTCGCGATGTCACGTCGTTTTGTGCAAACCAAACGACGCCCATTGGGCTCGAACCAATGGCGCCATCAATGGGCAACCCTTTGAGAGTATGTCCCGCTCCTGCCGAAGTTGCCTGACCAGCAACATGCTGGTCGCAAAGGCGCCGGCGGCAAACCTTGATGTCCAACCAAGTGCAAGTCCTACCGTTTGGCTCATGGCGCGATCAGGTGCCTGACGACCGGGCTGCTCTTGCGAATGTCGAACCCGCGAACTTTGTCCTGCAGGCGCTTGTCTTCATTGGAGACCCGCGTGTGTTGTGCCAAATGCTCTTCCCAAGACGAGAGCATGAAAGCCTCTACCCAAAGCTCGGGATCTTCTGCGTTCTGGAAAACGCGCCACTCAAAGGCGCCATTCCGCCAGCGTTCGCCAGACCACTCCTGCACCGCTTCGAGAAATGCATCTTGATCGGCTGTTCGAATGCGATACTCCACCTCAACCATCACCGGGCCGCGGCTTGCAAGCCCTTGCGCATCAATCGCCACATCGGGTGCGGGCCAATGCATGGAAGGGGTCAGATCAAGGGTTTCGCCTTGGCCCAGTTTGACCTTGCGTGTGAGCGCCAAGCCAATGATCAAACCCGCTGCTGCGATCAGCAGTGCGATCGGGGTCGAGGTGATTGTGGCCACTTGCCCCCACATCGCAGACCCAAACGCCATGGATCCGAAAAAGACCATCAGATTGACGGCAAGCCCACGCGCGCGCACCCAATTTGGCAAGGCGGTTTGCGCGGAGACATTGAATGTGGTCAGCACGGCGATCCAACTGAACCCACCCAAAAGCGCCGCGAAATAGGCCAGCCAAGGCGTCGTCGCGGTGGCCAGAATGGCCATAGCAATTGCCGTTCCCACTGTGCCGCAGGCTGCCATGGCACTGGCATCCAGTTTCGCGCGGAACTTTGGCAGGGTGAGCGCGCCCAGAACAGCACCTGAACCGATCAAAGTCAGAAGCATACCGTAAAGCTGCGCACCACCTTCGTCGATGCCACGCACCACCAGGGGCAAAAGCGCCCAATAGGCGGAGGCGAAGATGAAAAACGCAAAGGACCGGACCAGTGTATGCTTGAGCGCTTGGTTGTGGCCCACATGGCGGATGCCCGTCAGCATAGCGTTGAAAACGGGCTGAGAGGTTTGGGTACTGTCGCCCTCATATTTCCAAAGCATGAGCGCCGCGATGATCACAACATGGCTTACGGCGTTCACAGCAAAAGGCGCAGACAAGCTGACCGATGCAATCAGCACACCGGCGAGCGCCGGACCGATCGCGCGGCTGATATTGATACCCATCGAGTTTAGCGCAATCGCGGGCTGCAAGGCCTCGCGCGGCACCAAAGCAGGCACAATGGCCTGCCAAGCCGGGGCCATGAAGGCCGTGCCCGTTCCGATGGCCAAGGTGAACAGGATCAAAAGCAGTGGCGTCATCATCTCAAGATGCACCAGGACGGTGAGAACGCAGATGAGCATCAGCAGGACCACATTCACCGTGATCAACATCTTTCGCTTATCCAACCGATCGGCGAGCGTTCCGGCGTAAAGGGCAAATAGAAACACGGGCAGAGTGGTCGCCGCTTGCACCAATGACACCACGGCGGGCGAGGAATTGAGCGTGGTCATCAACCATCCCGCGCCCACATCGTGCATCCACGTTCCGACATTGGAGATCAGCGTGGCCGTCCACAAAAGCGCGAAGGCGCGATACCGGAAGGGCACCCAGGCGGAGTTTGCGGGCGCGGGGGCTGTGGCGCTACCACTGGATGACATCGGCCAGATCCTTTTGGTGCTTTTTGGCATAGGCCCGTACAAAGGGGCAAAGCGGCACGATCCGCTGCCCCTTTTTGCGTGCATCAGCCACCAGTTGCGCCGCCAAGGCCTGCGCAAGGCCACGCCCGCGCAATGCGTCTGGAACGTAGGTGTGATCGGCAATGACGAGGGTCGGCGACACCTTGGAAATCGTCAATTCGGCCTCGCTCAGGGCACCGGCGACAGAGGCACCATAACGCCCCTTCGTGTCGCTTTCACTGTAGGTGATTTTGAGGTCAGTCTCTTCCAGCATAGGATCACTCCGCGGCCATATTGCTCAGGCCATTTGCAGCAGCACCCGGTGCTCCAAAGAGGGGCACAGGTGACCAATCAGGCAGCTCTGGCAGAGGGGCTGGGGCGTGTTTGGCAAACCCCGCCTTGCCATGAACGATCTTGCCCCCCACCAGCGTCATATCCGCCTCAATTTCGGCGATCTGATCCTCGGCCACGGTGAAGTAATCGCGGTCGAGTACAGCAATATCCGCCAATTGGCCGGGTTTGATCTGCCCCTTCTTGCCTTGCTCGCGGCTGAACCAGGCGCCTGCGGCGGTCCAGTGGCGCAGGGCATCGTGGCGATCCACACGGTTTGCTGCATCCCAGATCACATCGCCGCCGCGTCCCTTGCCGCTGACCGCCCAGTGAATGGCAAGCCACGGGTTGTAGGAGGACACGCGCGTGGCATCCGTCCCCGCCGCCAGCGGCGCACCAGAGGCCTTCATTTTCTTCACCGGCATCACCTCGCGCAGCGCCTCTTCGCCGTAGCGGGCGCGATAGGCCGTGGTCTGAAACGCGATGCGGTTTTGATAACTGATGCCGCCGCCCATCCGCGCGACCCATTCCATCGTGCCCTCGGAAATCGTCTCACCGTGGTCGAAGATCCAGTTCAATTCTTCGAGGCCCTTATCCTGGCCCACCTCTTCGATGAGGCTCAGCAGCCGGTGCGCGCTTTCCTCATAGGTGCAGTGGAAGCGAATGGGCCAGCGGTTCTCAAACAGGAATTCCAAGACGGGCCGCAGATCGCCCTCCATCCGCTTGGGCAGATCGGGGCGGGGGTAGCTGAAATCCTCGAAATCATAGGCAGAGGCCACGAGCATCTCCCCCGCGCCGACGCATTTGAGGAAGTCATTGCCTTCGTCGGGCTTCACCACGTCATTCCAGCGTTTGAAATCATCCAACTCAAAGAGCGGTCGCTGCGCGAACAGTTGATAGCCGATGCGCACGGTTTGTTCGCCGCGTTTGTTCAGCTCCGTGATCACTCCGTAATCATCGGGGTAGTTCAGAAACCCGCCCGCACAGTCCAGCGCGGAGGTGAGGCCAAGACCATTGAGCGCCCTAAAATAGTGTTTGGTCGAGTTGATCTGCTGCTCGAAATCAAGCTTTGGCGCCATGTCGAGCAGCGCATAAAGCGGTTGCGCATTTGGTCGCGCCATGGCCAGACCCGTGGGGTTGCCCGTGTCATCGCGCTCCAGACGGCCCGACACGAAGGGCTCATAGAAATGCTTGTCGATGCCCAGCGCGCGCAAAGCGGCCTTGTTGAGCCAAGCGCGGTCATAGAGATGCAGCACATAGACCGGCACATCCGGAGCCACGGCGTTGATTTCATCAATCGTGGGCAAGCGGCGTTCGGCAAACTGATCAACCGACCAGCCACCTACCACGCGGATCCACTGACCCGCCGGGGTGCGTTCAGCCTGCGCCTTCAGCATGCGCAGCCCGTCGGCGAGCGACGGCACATGATCCCAGCGAAGCTCCATGGCGAAATTGTTGCCCTGGCGAATGATATGGGTGTGGCTGTCAATGAGGCCCGGGATCACCCGCTGCCCGCCCAGATCAATTTTTTCGGTGCCGGGACCGGCCAGCGCGATGATGTCCTTGTCATTGCCCACGGCTGTGATCTGGTCGCCCGAAATGGCAACCGCAGTTGCCTCGGGCATGTACGCATCCATCGTGGTGATCTTGCCGTTGTAGAGAATTTTGTCAGCCATCTTGGGTGTCCTCCAATGGGGGTAAGCAGGGAATAATCAGCCGTCTTCGAAGATCACGGGGGACCAGTCCGGGCTGATGGGAGGGATCTGTTTGAGGTCGTGATGGGCAAAACCGCCTTTGGCATGAACGACCTCGCCACCCAGCACGGTGAGTTCAGATTGCAGCTTGGCAATCTCGGCATCTGTGACGGCGAAATAATCCCGATCCAGCACGGCGAAGTCTGCCAGTTGCCCGGGCGTGATCGCGCCCTTGCGACCGGCATCGCCAGTGAACCACGCCGATCCGGTCGTCCAGACGCGCAGCGCCTCTTCGCGGGTCAGCAAGTTGTCATCGCCATACATCCGCATCCCCCCGCGCGAGAGCCCGGTGCACATCCACTGGATCGAAAACCACGGGTTGTAAGAGGTGACGCGCGTGGCGTCCGTGCCCCCGCCCACCGGCACGCCAAAGTCTAGAATGGCGCGGAAATTGGGGGTCTTGCCCAGGGCTTCCTGCCCGTAAAGCGCGGCGAAGTCCTCAGCCTGGAATTGCAGGCGGTTCTGCAAGGCAATGCCGCCGCCAAGCTCCGCGATGCGTTCCAGATTGCGTTCGGAGAATGTCTCCACATGGTCGATGAACCAGCCATTCGTCAGGCCAGGACCCGCCGCGATTTTCTCATAGACCGGCAGAAGGCGGTCACCGGTTTCATCATAGGTTACATGCTGGCGGAAGGGCCATTCGGCCTCCCCCAGCACAGTCATCACCTTTTCAAGGATCTCCTCGGCGTCCGGGTCAATATCGGGCCGCGCTTCCTTGAAAATCTCGTAGTCATAGGTGGCCCAGGCGAGGTTCTCCCCCGCGCCCACAAACTTGAGCATGTCATCGCCCGTGCCCGCGCGGATGGTTTTGGTCCACTCCTCATAGTTGCTCAACTCTGCGCCCTTCACTTGAGGGAAGGAGTGATAGCCGATGCGCGTGGTGAGCAGATCCCGCTCATGCATCCAGCGGATCACCTGATAGGGGTCGCTATCGGGAAATTCCAAGCCGCCGCCGCCTGCGTCAGACACGGACGTGATGCCCAGGCCGTTCAGTTCATCCATGTATTGCATCGAGGAATTGATCTGATCCGTGATCGAAAGCTTCGGGGCGGAGGCCAACGTGCGATACATCAAAAGGCCCGAGGGCGTGGCCAGCAAGCGGCCGGTAGAGTTGCCGGCGGCGTCCTTCTCAATCGTGCCGCCGGGATAGGTGACGTGGCCGGGCTGATCATAGCCGAAGTATTCAATCGCCTTCGTATTCAGCAGGGTCTCGCGATAAAGATAATGGATCAGCACCGGATGGTTGGGTGCCACGCTGTCCAGCTCCGCCACCGTGGGCAGGCGCTTTTCCTTGAACTGGAATTCCGAGAACCCGCCAGCGACACGGACAAATTGACCGTCGGGCGTGCGGTCGGCTTGTGCGCGCAGCAGGTGCAGCGCTTCCTCCAGGCTGTCGACGGTGTCCCACCGCACCTCCAGATTGTAGTTTACACCGCCCCTGATGGAGTGCGTGTGGCTGTCAATCAGTCCCGGGATCACCCGCTTGCCGCCTGCATTGACGACTTGGGTAAAGGGGCCGATCTGGTCGGCCATATCGGCCTGATCGCCTACTTTGACGAACACACCGTCCTTGGCGGCCAGTGCGGTCGCCTCGGGCTTTGCAGGGTCCATGGTGGTGATTCTGGCGTTCACCACGACGATGTCGGCGCCATCTGAAGCAAAAGCGGAACTGCCCGCAGGCAAAAAGCTGAGCGCGGTGGCACCAGAGGATAAAAGGACGGATCGGCGGGTAAGGGACATGGGTCGCGTTCCTTGGCAAAGAGGTATCTGGAAAGATGGCGAGTTCTGCCGGGGTCGGTATGTGACAACCCCGGCAACGCAGGTTACTCGGCGGCAACAAGCGCAGGCACGGCATCCAGTAGAGGGCCGGAATGCCCACCCCGCTTTGGTGCCTTGTGAACCATGGTGTAGGCGTAATCGACACCCATGCCATAAGCACCGGAGTGTTCCTGCACGAGGCCAATCACGGCGTCATAGGTGTCACGACGCGCCCAGTCGCGCTGCCATTCCAGCAACACCTGCTGCCAGGTCATCGGCACGACGCCGGCTTGCACCATGCGGTCCATGGCATAGTTATGCGCGTCCAGCGATGTGCCTCCCGACGCATCCGCCACCATATAGATTTCATAGTCCGTCGCCGCGAGGCAGGAGAGCGCAAAGGTCGTGTTGCACACCTCCGTCCAGAGGCCCGACACAATCACCTTGGTGCGGCCTTGGGCAGCATTTTTGGCCAGCGCATCGCGGACTTTCTGATCGTCCCAGGAGTTCATCGAGGTGCGCTCAAGCAGCGGGGCGTCCGGGAAAACATCTAGCAACTCGGGATATGTATGACCCGAGAAAGCTTCGGTCTCGACCGTGGTGATCGTGGTCGGGATGTCAAAGATCTTTGCGGCTTTGGCCAGCCCAACCGTGTTGTTCTTCAACGTCTGGCGGTCGATGGACTGAACACCAAATGCCATCTGCGGCTGGTGGTCGATGAAAATCAGCTGGCTGTTGGCCGGGGTGAGTACGTCAAGTTTCGACATGGTTTAGGTCCTCTTCAAAGGTTGGGTTACGAGGTTTCAGTGGAGCTCTGCGTGGCTTGGGATTTCTCAGCGACGGCAAAGGATTTCATGTGCAGCGCGTGGGCCACGGCATCAGAGTGTCCGCGGAGCCATTGCACCGCAGCTTCGCCCGCCAGCATGCCCAGAAGGCCCAGCAGCGCGATAATGGGCGGCGCGGGCGACCGGACAGTGATGAGGCCATAGATGACCCCGATGCCCAGCCCTGCGAGGAGGGAAATGAGATAAGGTTGCCAAGTCACATCTGTGCTCCTTCATGCGGCGTTGTGCGGTCTGCGTTCCTGCGGGCCGATATTTGGATCAGATCCGGCCACCTCTTCTGAATTCTGATTTTTGTTTTCCAGATTGTGTGAAGCTGCGTTTCGAACCACTTCTGGGCCTGACGCAGTAGAGCCGCTGCACCTGGTAAACGTCCGACCTTCTCTTGGAAAACGGTCATCTCGCATCGCTCCCGATCCTGTCGGTGAGGCAGATGTGCGTTTCTTCGATCTCGACAAAGCAGAGGTTCTGCCGGTATGATTTAGCTAAACTAAACCGTGAGCCTGTGCCGCAATGCCGATGTCTCGCCTGCCATCTTTGTTGAGTCTGCGCGCCTTTGAGGCGGCTGCGCGACGGGGCTCGATCAAGGAAGCGGCCTCGGAACTTGCCGTGACGCCGGGTGCGATCAGCCAGCAAATCAAGGCGCTTGAGGCCGATCTTGGTGTTGACCTCTTCATCCGAAAAACCCGCGCGATTGAGCTGACGCGACAAGGTCGAAAGCTGCAGCCGACAGTCACGGAGAGTTTTCTGAAGATGCGTCAGGCGGTCGACGATGTACGGCCCGGTCAGGCACAGCATCTCAATATCTATGCCGCGGGCATGATCATTCGCAGCTGGCTTCTGCCCAACTTGCATCGCTTCACAACCGCCAACCGGGAGGTGGAGACCAAGATCGAAACGCTGCACAGCTGGGAAGAGTTTGGGTTTGGCGAGGATGAAATTGCCTTTCGCCTCGCCGCGGAGCCACCCAAGGATGTCTACGCCCGGCCCATTCACAAATTGCTTCTGCTGCCTGTGGCGACGCAAGACTTCATTGAACGCCACAAGGTCAAAACAGCCGAGGATTTCTATCGTCTTCCTTTGCTGGAAGACGTGATCTTGCGCTTGTTTGGCGACACCGCGGGGTGGGACCTGTGGTTTGAAGAGGCGGGCCTGACAAAGGGCCGTCCTGATTACGAGATGACCTTCGATCCGCTTTCGGCGGATTATGCTTTGGACATGGCGCTGGACGGACAGGGCGTGATGCTGGGCTGGTCGATCCAAGTGCATCAAGCGCTGTCCCAAGGGCGGTTGCAACTTGTCTGCGGCCCGGTCCTTGAGACGGGCTTTAGCTACTACCTCATGTGCAACAAAACTCAGGCCAAGAAACCGCATGTCACTGCCTTCATGGATTGGGTAGAGAAAGAGGCGGCGGTCCTGTCTACGTTGAATGCGTTGCAGACAGGCGCCGCTTGAGTTGGGTTAGTCGTTGAAGAACGCCTGCAGCGCGGTCAGTTCGCTGTTGCGCAGCTCATGCCCGCCTTCATGGACCTCGGCCCTCACATCAACGCCTTGGTCTAACAGCCATGCGATTAACCTTTCGCTCATGGGCCAAGGCGTAATTGGATCCCGCTGACCAGCCGAGATCAGAACTTTGCGCCCCTTGAGCGCCGCATTTTCATCTGGCTGCCAAGGTACAAGCGGATGCAACAGAGCCGTCTTGTCAAAAAGATCGGGCCGCTGCAAAAACACCGACGCCAGAATGTTGGCGCCATTTGAATAGCCGAAAGCAAACACCGGATGGCCAGGGTTTCCGGCACGGTGTGCCTCAACAAAGGCGATCATCTTGTCGGTCGCCCGGGCCAGGTCTTCCATGTCATAGACACCTTCGCCGGTACGCTTGAAAAACCGCGCCGAGCCAAATTCCGACACATCGCCGCGAGGGGATACAATCCCTGCACCTGGCACAAGCTGATCTGCCAAAGAAAAGAGCTGGTTTTCATCCCCTCCAGTACCGTGGAAGGCAAAGACTAGAGGCGAGGTCAGCTGCGGCGCGCGTACACGTGCTGTGTAAAGATCAAGAGACATAGCATGGGTTCCTCTGTTCGGATGTCCGTTTCAGAGGAAGATGGTCGAAAAATTATCGAAATTAATGTCGATAAATAGCAATTTATTATTGCCCAAAAGCCAATAAACCCGCGGAACTTGCCCATCGCACGTGCTCATCGATTGCCTCTGCGTTCCGAACGCCACATAGTTGAGAATTTCTAAACCAAGGACCCAGAAGTTCTGCGTTGTCGGTCTTGGCTGGCGTTTCACTTCAAAGGCGGAGCGTCAAAACTGAAGGGTTAGGATAGAAAATGCTTCACAACCCAGACAACGCAGGGCCGTGTCACCTTGTAAATGCCGGTCCGTCCCATGATTGAGCCGGTAGCGCTACCGCCTACCCAACCAATAGAGTTCAACGCTCAATGGCAGGCAATGAAGCAAAAGGGTTGCTTCGAAGGCAAGGTGCAGATGCAACTTCCATCCAAGGGCATCACGACCGGAAAGTTTCACTATCCCGGCGGGAAATATAGCGTACGTTCATCCGAACACTGGGGGATAGGCATTGTCCGCAGACCGTTT
>JBCCPS010000062.1:0-19543 GCA_039024775.1 Pseudomonadota bacterium | reverse complement strand
GCCTTCTTTTCCGCGATTTTCTTGGCATTCACCGGCAGCGCCACGGGGTTCATGATAGCGCTGGTCATGCCCGCGCCCATCGCCATTGGCAGGAACGCATTGTTGATGCCGTGCCGGTTCGGCAGGCCGAAAGAGATGTTGGAGGCGCCACAGGTAGTGTTCACGCCCAACTCCTCCCGCAGCCGGCGCACCAGGGTAAAGACCTGGTGACCCGCCGTGGCCATCGCGCCGATGGGCATGACCAGCGGGTCGACGACGATGTCATGGGCAGGGATGCCGTGATCGGCGGCGCGCTCCACGATCTTCTTGGCCACGGCAAAGCGCACGTCGGGGTCCTCGGAGATACCGGTGTCATCGTTGGAGATTGCCACCACGGGCACATTGTACTTCTTCACCAGCGGCAGCACGATCTCCAGCCGCTCTTCCTCGCCGGTCACGGAGTTGAGCAGCGGGCGGCCTTCTGCCGCCTTCAGGCCGTTCTCCAGCGCGCCGGGCACGGAGCTGTCGATGCACAGCGGTACGTCCGTTACCGCCTGCACGCATTCGATGAGCTGGGGCATCAGCGTGGGTTCGACAAAGTTGTTGTCGGCATAACGCGGGTCTTCGGCCATCTTGTTGGAAAAGACCGCGCCGGAATTGACGTCGAGCACGGTCGCACCTGCCGCCACCTGCGCAATCGCATCTGCCTCCACGCGGGAGAAATCGCCGCGCTCCAGCTCTTCGGCCAGGATCTTGCGCCCTGTGGGATTGATCCGCTCCCCGATCACGCAGAACGGCTCATCAAAGCCGATGACGGCGGTTTTGGTCTTTGATTCAATGACAGTGCGGGTCATGGGGCGTCCTTACTGTGGAACTTGCGCGGCACGCGCGTGAAGCTGGCCCGCCAGAGCGGCAGGGTCTGGCGAGCTCGCCACGGTGCGGGGCCGTGTTAGCCGAGGCGCTGACAGCGGGTGTTGGTGGTCGTACCGGTCTGGGGATTGAAAAACTGATTGCCCAGAAACCGAGGATCGCCTGTGGGCGCGGCAAACATGGAGAATATCGCGTGATTGCCGCCAGAGGGCTGCATCTGAAACCGGAAGAGCCCAGCCGGATAGGCCTGGTCGGGCGGGCTCAGGAGCCACCGACCCGGCCCCCAGACGTTGAAGGCGCGGCCAGTGTGGAGATAAAGGATGCTGCCCTGGAACTGCAGCTGCTGATTGGGCGCCACGACCATCTGCACGTCGATCGTAACAACCTCGCTGTTGACGATGCAGCGCCAGCTGCCTGCCGGGTTGTTGACCTGTGCGGTAGCCCACGAGGGGACCAGCATCAGCAGTGCGGTCGCGAGGGTTCTCAAAAAAGCCATTCAAATCACCATTCCTAAAAAAAGGTGATCTGACGCTAGGGCAACCGCCCTCGTATTTCAAAGGTCTTTTCAAAGGATCAGCTGGCAGCGGGACGCGTTGCGGCACCGCCGTTTTCGATCGCCCAATTGGCATTCGTCTTGATCCCGCCCAGCGGGAAGAAGTGCACGCGGCTGATGTTGAAGTTGGGGTTTGCCGCTTTGTGAACCGCCAGCGCGCGCACCACGTCCGTAGGCTCATAAGGAAGCAGCAGCTTGGTCACATCCATCGCGCGCTTTTGCAGCACCTTGAGCGAGGGGCCCACGCCGCAGGCGATGGCGAACTTAATCAGCGTCTGCAGCTTGGCCGGGCCCGCAATGCCGATGTGCACGGGCAGGGTGATGCCTTGGTCCCGCAGGCTGTTGGCCCAGGCAATGATGGGACCGGCGTCAAAGGCGAACTGCGTCGCAATCGCCATTTCAGCATCCGTGCGCGACTGGAATTCGTTTTTCCAGGCCAGGGCGGCATCTACGTTCGCAGTCCCTTGCGCATCGATATCGCGGTTGCCCTCGGGATGGCCCGCCACATGCAGACGTTCAAAGCCTGCCTCGTCGAAAAGCCCGGTTTCCATCAACTGCATGGAATCGCTGAAATCCCCATGAGGCGTGCTCACACCGCCCGCGAGCAGCAGCGCCTGACGCACATCCGCCTCGCCCTGATACATCGCGATCCAATTGGCGAGCGTGGCACGGTCCTTGATGATCCGCGCGGGAAAGTGCGGCATGACCTTGAAGCCGTCCGCGTTGAGCCGCTTTGCGGTCGCAACCATGTCCTCAATCGGCGTGCCTTCGATGTGGGCGATGTAGACGCGCGTGGCTTCGGGCAGCAGCGCGCGGAAGTCTTCCACCTTTTCAGCCGTGCGCGGCATCACCTCGATGGAGTAGTCCTGCAAGAAGGCTTCCACCTCCGGCGTGGTCTTCGGTGCGGCGGGCGCTTCTTTGCGGCGGAAATTCAGCAGGGACATGATGTGATCCTTGGTCAGGGGCATCGGGCCGTTCAGGCCCAACCGTCGTTGGCAATGAGGGTTTTGATCCGGTCGCGGCCGTATTCCGTGTCAAGGCGCGCGGCCTCCGCATCGGCCACCGCCTCCGCCTCGCCCTCGACACTGTAGGGCGCAGCTTTGCGCCATTCGGAGAGGTAGGCGTCACTGTCGCGCGCGCCCACGCGCATGGCGGCGCGGTCAATCGCCTGCTCGAACCGTTCGGGCAGCGGGCGTTTGGCGCCGCGGCGGCCCTTGCCTACGATGACCTGGGCCGGAATGTCCCGCCAATAGACGATTGTGACGTCGACCATATCTCGATTCCCCCCTTCGTTACCGGCTGTCTAAAGCCTGATAGTCGCCAAACAGCGTCCTTTTTCGACACGATGCGGGTTTGAAACGACTTCTACTGACTTAGCGATCTTTGCCCGGCCCGGCGAGGGGGCGCAGGCGTCAAAATTCTCAGCATGAATGTGAGGCAGGCCAGCGGCACTGTCAGAAACGCTTAGGTCCACTGGCCAAGTTCTTATCAGTCCACCTTACTTCGGACACGAGTTTTACCTTGCGCCAGGATGAGCAAGTAAACTACCGACTTAAGGACAGCGTGCGCGCGCTGCGATGGATATGGGACGTAGAGAGGCACCGGTCATGACACTTAAAATCATCCCGGGGCTTGCCCTTGCTCTCTGTCTTGCCTTCATCGGCCAATACCTTTCCGATTTCATTGGTCTGACACTCATGGGGCTGCCAAAAAGCCCAGTGAGCGCGATCATGCTGGCCATCGTGATGGGCATTTTGGTGCGCAACACCGTTGGCCTGCCGGATTTCTTTCAACCTGGAATCAAGTTTGGCCTTATGCGCGTCCTGCGCATTGGCATCGTGCTTCTGGGGATTAGACTCAGCTTGGCGGAGGCGGGCACCATCGGGCTGCAGGGCCTGCCGATTATTATCGGATGCGTGGCAACCGCCCTGATCGTGGTGACCTACTTTGGTCGCCGCATGGGTCTTTCGGGCCGTCTGGGCATCCTTATCGCGGGCGGCACCAGCATTTGCGGGGCTACCGCGATTGTCGCCATGGCCCCTGCCGTGCGCGCCAAGGATGATGAGGTAAGCTATGCCATCGCCTGCATCACGATCTTTGGCGTGGTCGCAATGCTGGCGTATCCCTTCCTCGCTTATTGGATTTTCCAAGGCGATGCGGTGGCGGCTGGCCTTTTCCTGGGCACGTCCGTGCATGAGACCGCGCAGGTCGCGGGTGCAGGCCTTGTCTATCAGCAGTATTACACCAGCCCCGAGGCGTTGGATGTGGCCACCGTGACCAAGCTGGTGCGCAACATGGGCATGCTGGTGGTGATCCCGCTGATGAGCATCATCTACATGCGCACTTCCGAAGAGGCAGCGGTCGCGCCCAAGTGGTACTCCATGATCCCGCTTTTTGTGGTGGGGTTTGCCGCGATGAGCCTCTTGCGCACCATCGGCGACAGTGGCGAACTGGCCTTTGGCTTTATCGAGCAGTCCCAGTGGCAGGCCTTTGTCGATCTGACCAAGCACGTGGCAGAGCTTTGCCTCGCGGTGGCGATGGCGGCTGTGGGCCTTGGCACCAGCATTATGGGCCTGCGCTCCATCGGGCTGCGGCCGCTGGCGGTGGGGCTCTTTTCCGCCGTGCTGGTGGGCGCTGTTGCGATTGTGCTGATCTTCCTGCTGCACGGCTAACGCTGGCGGGTGCTGGGGGGCACCCGGCGCTGCTGCAATCGCTTGAGCCTTGGGTTAGGCTGCACCACAGGAGGTGCGCTGCGATGCCTAGACGCTCGGTCAGCCGTGTGGTTGAAACCCTTGAATTCGAGTTCTTCGATGCCCGCTTTCGCAGTTGGGCGACGGCCCATGCGGGTCAGATCCGTGCCGCGCTCGAACCCCGGCTGGCGCATCTCACCTCGCAGCAGCTGGTGCAGGCTGGCCGGTTGATGCTGGCCACCGGCGCCACCAGGGAAGGCACCGCGATCCTTTCAACTGCGCTGGACAGGGCCCGGGACGAAACGGACCTGCGCATCGCGCTATCGGCGCTTTCGATGCTGCCACTGACCACAGGTCTAGCAGATGACATGGACGTGGAGGTGGATATCGACCGCCGCGCGGCCTTACAGATGCTCATGCCCTACGCGGCCCATTTCAACGGTCATATCCGACGGCTCGCCCGCCAGGGCCTGCAGCGGCTCGAACTGCCCGAGATCAGCGGCCTGCAACGGCAATGGCTGGGCGGAGAGGATGACGCGGCCCGCCTGGATGCCGCGCTCAGCCTGGGCCTGCGCGGCGATCCTGCCGCCTGGCCGGTGCTCAAGGCCAAGCTCGAAGGGCCGAGGGGCCAGGGCGGCTATTGGCAAGCCGCCGTTATGGCCGCGACTAAGATCTGCCGCGACGCAGACGCAAGCCTGAGAGCCGAGATCGCAGAAACCGGGCGCGCGCTGGTCCGCGCGCGGCTCCATCTCAATGACAATGCGACGGCAAACGAAGTGCTGAATTTAAGGCCCATGATCAGCGCGGGTGGACAGCCTTGGCATTTCGCCTTCCTTGAAGAACAACTCGCCGCGGGGACCTGTTTTGCCGAATACGTGGTGGGCGAATGGGCCTGGCGCACAGGGCCCGCCGCGATCCCCCGGCTGATCGCCTATCTCGACGATCCGGTGCTCAGCCGCGGCGTGATCGACTACCTTGGCAAGACCTCCAATCCAAAGCTGGGCACAGCCGAGGACCAGGCCCCGCTGCGCGCGCGGCTGGAGGCGTTCCTGGCACAGGAAGCCGCGCGTAAGGGCCCATTTGCCGACACCTGGCGCAGCGAGATCGCGCGGGCGCTGAAGAAACTTGGCTCAATCGAGAACGTGGACCCCGACGCGGTGCTGGATCACACCGCCTATGAGACGCGCCTGCAGCAGCTGGGCCTTGCCGGTGACGCGCTCTGGCAGCGGCTGCGAACCGCCTTTCCAACCCTCAAGACCAGCACAGAGGCTGATCCCTTCAATGCGCTTTTGTCCGCGCTTTTTGACAGTGCTCTCATTGTGATTATGCGCAGCGAGCCCGCCGATTTCGACAGCTTTGTAGATGGGGTCGATGAGGTGCTTGCGCTGGCCGCGCCGGTGACCCGATTGCAGATATCGGGCTGGCCAGAGGAACCGGGTGGATCGGCATTTGACCTGGCGCTCATGGTGGACGGTGCACCACAGCGCCTTCGTCTCTCCGCTGACTGCATCCGCGTGCCCGAAATGATCTTGCAGGCCTTGAATGCGGCGATTGCGCAGACTGGCTATGCTTACGCGATCATTGACCTCGACATGGGCGGCGACGGTTTTGGCGTCACCTTTGGCAAAAGCGAAGCGCTCAGACAGCTGGCCAAAGAAATTCGTTTTCCCGCGCATCTGCCGTGAGGGTGCACGGCATTTAAAAGGGGGGCAAGTGGCGGAGAGACAGGGATTCGAACCCTGGGTAGGCTTGCACCCACAACGGTTTTCGAGACCGCCCCGTTCGACCACTCCGGCACCTCTCCGCGGGGGTCTGGCACGCCCAATATGCGCGATTGAGGAGTGAAGCAAGAGGCTGTGGCATGGCGCCGCTTCCTGACAGGTTTTTGATTGTGCTCAGCCCGGGGTGCCCCCATTTTCTTTTTCACCAGCCAAAAGGAGATCCCGATGCGCGCGATTGATCCTCGCCCCCTGATTGCCACGCTGCTCACAGCCGTGCTTGCCCTTGGCCTGACCATTTCGGCAGCGCAAGCGGCTGAGCGGGAGAAGATCGAAGCGTTTTTGGAAGTCACAGGCTTTGATGTCGCGCTGGAAAGCATCCGGCTGGGCGCAGACAATGCCCCCGCCATGCTGGGGGTCGAGGCCGAGGACTTTGGCGCGCAGTGGAAAAGTCTCGTGGCGGAGGTCTTTGACACCGAGCTGATGCACGGCTTTGCGCTGGATATCCTCGAGCCGACGCTGAGCGAGGACTTGCTGACCCATGCGGCGGATTTCTATGCCAGCGACTTGGGCCAACGGCTCGTGCTGGTCGAAAACGCCTCCCACATGAAAGAAGACGACGACGCCAAGAGAGAGGCGGGGGAGGCGATCATCGCGGGACTTGAAAGCATCGACAGTCCCCGGCTCGCGCTTTTGCGGCGCCTGAACGACGCCAGCGGCTCCGAAGACGCCACCATCCGCGCCATTCAGGAGGTCCAGGTGCGCTTTTTGATGGCGGCGGCCTCCGCCGGGGTGATCGAACTGCGGATGGAGGAAAGCGATCTGCGTGAGGCGCTGCGCAGCGATGAGCCGCAGATGCGGACGCGCATCCGCGCCTCCGCCCTGTCCAATGCGGCTTATACCTATCAAGCCTTCTCGGATGCGGAAGTCACGTCCTATGCCGAAGCGCTGGAGCATCCCAAGATGAAAGAGGTCTACGCGCTGCTCAATGCTGTTCAGTTCGAGATAACCGCAAACCGCTACGAAGAGGTGGCCGCGCGTCTGGCCGGTCTGCAGCCGAGCCAGGACCTGTGATGCGCGCGCTCCGGATATGGCCGCTGATGGCGCTGTTGGCGCTGCCTGCCTGGGCGGATGCGCGTCTGACGGTTGCCGTGGACGTGCTGCAACTGCGTGAAGCGGCCGCCATCCTGCGCGATGAGGGTCTGGCCCACGCCGAGGACCTCAACCAGGAGATGCTGGGCGGCAGCGGCGGGACGGGCTGGCAGGTGCAGGTCACTGCCATCTATGATCCCGAGCGTATGGTCGAACTGGTGCGCGCGGCCTTGGGTGACGTGCTGGAACCGGATGAGCTTGAAGCGGTGATCGCCTTTTACGCCTCTGATCTTGGCACCAAGATCGTCAGCCTCGAAAACTCCGCCCGGGTCGCCATGGGCGCGCAAGACGTCGAGGATGCCGCCCGTGCCCGTCTGGCGGAGCTTGAGGGCACAGACAACGCGCGGCTTGCGATGGTGCGCGCGCTTGAGGCCTCGGGCGATATGATAAACCGCAACGTAACCTCCGCGATGAATTCCAACTTTCAGTTCCTGCGCGGGATGGCGGATGGCGACGGGGTGCAGATGTCCGAAGAAGAGATGCTCTCTCAAGTGGCAGGTGACATTGACGAGATCACGGAAGACACCCGCGGCTGGCTGCTGTCCTACTTCCTGCTTGCCTACCACCCGCTCAGCGATGCGGAATTGCAGACCTACATCGACTTTCTGAACACGCCTGCGGGCGACGCGCTCAACAGGGCCTACTTCGAAGGGTTTGGCCAGGCGTTTGAAGATATCTCTTATGGTCTGGGTCGCGCGATTGCGCTCAACATGGTGGCTGAGGAGCTTTGAGATTTAGGCTTGACGGGCGGGGCTCAAGCGCTGATAAGCCGCCATCCCGGCAACGATGTTGCGCGGGCCTGATTCAATGACGCCCCCAGGGCGCGCTGTTCGAGGTAAGTGCGCAGGTTTGCCACTTGAAACGCCCCGCTCCGGGGGACCACAGAACGCGGTACATGAAGGAAGACATGATGTTCGCAGTCATCAAGACGGGCGGAAAGCAGTACAAGGTCGCTTCTGGCGACATGCTCCGGGTGGAGCGGATTGCAGCAAGCGCCGGTGAAAAGGTTATCTTCAACGAAGTGCTGATGTTGGGCGGCGATGAGCCCCAGGTCGGCGCACCACTGGTCGCAGATGCGGGCGTCGAGGCCGAAGTGGTCGACCAGATCAAGGGCGAGAAGGTCATCAACTTCGTCAAGCGCCGCCGCAAGCATTCCTCCAAGCGGACCGTGGGCCACCGCCAAAAGCTGACGCTGGTCAAGATCGGGGATATCCTGGCGACAGGTGCGGGCAAGTCCAAGGCAATTGCCGCTGTGGGCACCGGCTCTGTTTCTGCGGCTGCCGTGGCAGCGATCAGCGGTGCGGTTGTGGCTGAGAAGCCTGCGAAGGCGGAAAAGCCTGCGGCCAAGGCCGAGGAAAAGCCCGCCAAGGCGAAGACGCCGGTTGAAGAGAAGGTGGAAGCGCCGACATCTGAGGCGGGCGCAGATGACCTCAAGGAATTGAGCGGCGTGGGTCCGGCACTTGAGAAAAAGCTGCATGAGGCGGGCGTGACGACATTCGCGCAGATCGCCGCTTGGACCGAAGAAGACGTGGCAGCGATGGACGAAAAGCTGTCGTTCAAGGGCCGGATCGAGCGTGAAGGCTGGATCGAACAGGCCAAAGAGAAGGCACAGGGCTAAGGCCCCGTAATTTAGGAGAGACCAGATGGCACATAAAAAAGCAGGTGGTTCATCCCGGAACGGACGCGACTCCGCGGGTCGTCGTCTGGGCGTGAAGAAATACGGCGGTGAAGCAGTGATCCCCGGCAACATCATCGTGCGCCAGCGCGGCACGAAGTTCTGGCCGGGCGAGGGTGTTGGCATTGGCAAGGATCACACGATCTTTGCAGTCGTGGATGGCGCGGTTAAGTTCCACAAGGGCCTGAAAAATCGCACGTTCATTTCCGTGCTCCCAGCGGCGGAGGCCGCCGAATAAGCCGACCCCACCAGGTTAAAGTCTCAAAAGGATCGGCAAACCGCCGGTCCTTTTTTTCTTTGAATGGAGGCTCACATGCCTCAACCCATCCTCACCAAGCGTCTTTCGCTCAGGGCCTACACAGAGGCTGACGCGCTGGATCTTGCGCGGCTCATCTGTGCGCCTGAGGTGCAATGCTGGCTCCCCCGGGTGCCGCACCCCTACGGGGTCGACGACGCGTTTGAGTTCATCGCCCGCGCGACATCTGATCCGTGGAAGCGGGCGATCACGCTCAATGACACCTTCATCGGTGGCGTCGCAGTATCGGATCAGTTTGGCTATTGGCTCGTTCAGCCTTTCTGGGGGCAGGGCTATGCCACCGAAGCGGGCCGGGCGATCCTGACCGCTTGGTTCGATCAAACCCAAGACGCAGTGGTTCAGTCGGGCCACGCATTCGGCAATGCTGCATCGCGCAACGTGCTCAAAAAGCTGGGCTTTAAGGACAGCGGAACAGGCACGACCCACAACGCATTCAAAGGCGCGCAGGTGGACTTGCAGTTCATGACCCTCACCCGCAGCGATTGGGAGGCCCGCACGTGAGCGTCGCTTTAGGCCCCCTCGCGATCTTCGCCGCCTCCCAGATCGGGACGCCGGGGCCTGCCAATTTGGCACTGCTGGCCACCGGCGCGCGGTTCGGTTTTCGCGCGGCATTGCCTTTTGTCGCGGGCGTGGCCCTCGGCAAGCAGCTTATCATCTGGCCCATCGGCTATGGGCTGATGCGCCTCGCGGATCAGGTCCCCTGGGCCTTCGAGGTGCTCAAATACGCCGCTGCCGCCTACATCTGCTGGCTGGCCTGGAAAGTGGCCAATCTGAGGCTCACCTCGGGGCAGGCCAATGGCCGCGCGCCTGGATTTCTGGCCGGGCTCATCGTGCATCCGCTCAACCCCAAGGCCTGGGCGATGATCGTAGGCGCTTTCACCGCCTTCGTTGCCCCACAAACGCCCGTTTTCACGGCTACTGCCAGCGTGGCGGCGGTGCTCTTGGCCTGCCAGATCCTGCTGCATCCCATCTGGACGCTTGCAGGCGACCGCATTGCCGCCACGCTCGCGGGGACCGCCGCAGAGCCTTACCTGATGCGGACGCTTGCGGCGCTCACTGTCGCCAGCGCCTTCTTTGTCTTGTTTGGAGGAGGGACCTAGACAATGCAGATCCAACCCATTGTGAACCAGATGACCATTGAGACCGCGCGCTTTGACCTGCGTCCGCTGCGGCGCTCCGACCAGGGGCTCATTGAGCTTTACGCAGGCGACGCGCGCGTGGCCAAGAACACCGCTTCGATCCCGCATCCGCTGGCTCCGGGCGTTATCGAGGCCTTCATCACCCGCGCGATGGCGGAACCTCGGGTGGAGGACGTCTGGGTCATGGATGCCACGCGCTCCTCCGGTGCGGAGGTGGCGGGGCTCATCTCGCTCACCCATCTGGATCGCAACCAGTCGGAGGTGGGTTTTTGGGTGGCGCCCGCCTTTTGGAACAGCCACATGGCCACCGAGGCCGTGGGCGCGCTGGTGGCGGCAAATCCGCTGGACAATGACGCGATCTTTGCCACCGTCTTTCAGGATAATCCGGCCTCGGCACGGGTGATGACAAACGCGGGTTTTGTCTATCTCGGCGATGCGGAGGCCTATTGCCTTGCCCGCGACGCCGCCGTACCCACCTGGACATATTCCTGCAAGCTGAAAGCCTGAGATGAAGTTCCTCGACCTTGCCAAAGTCTACATCCGGTCCGGCGCGGGCGGTGGCGGGGCGGTGTCTTTTCGCCGGGAGAAGTACATTGAATTCGGGGGGCCCGATGGCGGGGACGGCGGCAGCGGCGGCTCGGTCTGGGCGGAAGCGGTCGAGGGGCTCAACACGCTCATCGACTTTCGCTATCAGCAGCATTTCTTTGCCAAGAACGGCCAGCCGGGCATGGGCAAGCAACGTACGGGTAAGGACGGCGCGGACATCGTCCTGAAGGTGCCAGTGGGCACGGAGATCCTCGACGAGGATCAGGAAACGGTGGTTGCCGATCTGACAGAAGTGGGCGCGCGGGTTGAGCTTGCGCGCGGCGGCAACGGCGGTTTTGGAAACCTGCATTTCAAGAGTGCGACCAACCAAGCGCCACGCCGGTCGAACCCGGGGCAAGAGGGCGTGGAGCGGACGCTCTGGCTGCGGCTCAAACTCATCGCGGATGTGGGCCTTTTGGGCCTGCCCAATGCGGGCAAATCCACGTTTCTGGCCGCGACCTCCAATGCGCGGCCCAAGATCGCGGATTACCCTTTCACCACGTTGCATCCCAATCTGGGCGTGGTGGGCGTGGACGGCACCGAATTCGTGGTCGCCGACATCCCGGGCCTGATCGAAGGCGCGTCCGAAGGACGTGGAATCGGGGACAGGTTTCTGGGCCATGTAGAGCGCTGCGCGGTGCTGCTGCATTTGGTAGATGGCACATCTGAGACGATTGCGGAGGATGTGGCCACGATCCTGACCGAATTGGAAAAATACGGTGGTGATCTGGCGGATAAACCGCGCATCACCGTGCTCAATAAGATTGATGCACTGGATGAGGAAGAGCGCGCAAGTGCTTCAAATATTCTGAAGAAAGCGGTTAATTGCGACGTTATGATGATGTCGGGTGTCGCGCGGGAGGGGATCACGGAAGTCCTGCGCGCGCTGCGTGCTGAAATTGACGCGGACCGCCTGCGCCAGCAGCCCAAGGAAGACGCCGGACCATGGCGACCCTGAGTTCGGCAAAACGCATCGTCGTCAAGATCGGCTCGGCCCTGCTGGTCGACCGGACCACAGGTGCATTGCGCGAGGATTGGCTCAAAGGGCTGGCGCAGGATGTGGCTGCGCTCAAAGCCCGCGGGGCGGATGTGGTGCTTGTGTCTTCGGGCTCCATCGCGCTGGGGCGGGGCGCCTTGGGGCTGTCGCGCGCCGCGTTGGCGTTAGAACAGTCGCAGGCGGCCGCCGCTGTGGGGCAGATACGTCTGGCGCGCGCCTATGAAGATGCGCTCGCCCATCACAACATCATCACCGCGCAAGTGCTTGTGACGCTTGAGGATTCCGCCAACCGGCGGCGCTACCTCAACAGCCGTGCCACGTTGGAGCAGCTGCTGTCACTGGGCGTTGTCCCGATTGTGAATGAGAATGACACGGTGGCCACCGACGAGATCCGCTTTGGTGACAATGACCGGCTTGCCGCGCAGATCGCTGTTACAGTGGGCGCGGATCTCGCGATCCTGCTGTCGGATGTGGACGGGTTCTATTCCGCGAACCCCAATGAGGAGAGCACGGCCAAGCGTTTTGACGTGGTCCACGCCATCACGGCGGAGATCGAAGCCATGGCTGGCGATGCAGGCTCCGGCCTGTCAAAAGGCGGGATGAAGACCAAGCTGATGGCCGCGCGCACCGCCACCGGCGCGGGTTGCGCCATGGTGATCACCGAAGGGTCCGTCTTGCGTCCTTTGCAGGCGCTCGCAAACGGGGCAGCGTGCACGCTTTTTACCGCGCAGTCGGACCCGCAAGCCGCGCGCAAGCGTTGGATCGCAGGGATGAAACCGCGTGGGGCGGTGACGCTGGATGCGGGTGCTGTGGCAGCACTCGGCCGCGGCAAATCCCTTTTGCCTGCCGGGATTTCGGCGGTTTCAGGGCCTTTTGAGCGGGGGGACACCATCGCAGTGCTTGATCCTGCGGGCAGAACAATTGGGTCTGGGCTCACGCGCTATTCCTCGGAGGAGGCCGCGTTGATCGCAGGCCATCAGTCGGCGGAGATTGAGGCGATCCTGGGCTACCCGGGACGCGCGGCTTTGATCCACCGCGATGATATGGCACTTTAGCACCACGGGGGCAGACACAGATGAAAGACATTGAAGATATCGCTGCCTTGATGGCTGACATGGGCGCGCGCGCGCGGGCCGCGGCGACACAGCTTGCCACCGCCACGGCAGAGCGCAAGCATGCGGCACTGATTTCTGCGGCGGAGGCGGTTTGGAACCGGCGGGATGAGATCATCGCAGCCAATGCCAAGGACCTCGACTTTGGTCGGGAAAAGGGGCTGTCGGATGCGATGATGGACCGGCTGATGCTGGATGAGGCGCGCATTCAGGGCATCGTGGACGGGCTGCGCGCGGTGGCCGAGCAGGCTGATCCGGTGGGCGCGGTGCTTGCCGAATGGGACCGGCCCAACGGGTTGCACATCAAACGGGTGCGCACGCCGTTGGGCGTCATCGGCGTGATCTATGAAAGCCGTCCCAACGTGACGGCGGATGCCGGTGCGCTCTGCCTCAAGGCGGGTAATGTGGTGATCCTGCGCGGCGGATCGGAGAGCTTTCATTCCTCCCGCGCGATCCATGGCTGCCTGCAACAGGGTCTGCGAGACGCAAATCTGCCCGAGGACGCAGTGCAGCTGGTGCCGACGCGCGACCGTGCGGCAGTAAGCGAGATGCTGACGATGACGGACACCATCGACGTCATCGTGCCGCGTGGCGGCAAAGGCCTCGTGGGTCTTGTCCAACGCGAGGCGCGGGTGCCTGTGTTCGCCCATCTTGAAGGGATCGTGCATATCTATGTCGATGCCTCCGCAGATCCGGAGACCGCGCTGAAGGTTGTGCTGAACGCCAAGACCCGGCGCACGGGCATCTGCGGGGCGGCGGAATGCCTGCTGATCCACCGCGAGGTCGCGGGCACCATCGGGCAGGGCCTGATCCGTGCGCTGATCAATGCCGGTGTAGAGGTGCGCGCGGATGCCGATCTGAGCGTCATCGAGGGCACCGCCCGGGCGACGACGGAGGATTGGGGCCGCGAATACCTCGACATGATCATCGCGGCGCGCGTGGTAGAGGATGTGGAGGAGGCGATGGCGCATATCCGCGTCCATGGCTCCAACCACACCGACTGCATCCTGGCAGAAGACCCCGCGCCGGTGGCGACGTTCTTCAACGGATTGGACTCCGCGATCCTGATGCACAATGCCTCCACCCAATTCGCGGACGGGGGTGAGTTTGGCATGGGCGCTGAGATCGGGATCGCCACCGGAAAGATGCACGCCCGTGGCCCCGTCGGCGCGGATCAACTGACCAGCTTCAAGTACCTGGTGAGCGGCGACGGCGCGGTCAGAAGCTGATCCGAACTTCGGTTTCGCTGGCCCGGTCGGAGAGCGTTCTGCCGGTCTCCGCCGCGATGACGGGCAGCAACGCAAATTGCACCTGCGCCGCTTGCAGCCCGTCTCCCTGGCTGGGCCCTGTCAGCACGTCCCAATGTTCGGCCACGCGCTTGAGTTTGTCTGCGCGGCCCGTCAGGTGCCATGTGCCAGCATCCTCTGCGATCTCGATCATGCCGCCGTAGGGCATCGCCGCTTCAACGCAGAGTAGCGCAAGAAACGCGAGCCGCACAACAGATCGCGGCTGTGCCTCTTCCGGCAGCCACTGCACATCCAGCCGGGTGTCGCCATAAAGATCGCGCAGCACGGACGTGACTTCCTGCTTGCCCACAAGTTGGTCCCCCGCCGCACCAAAAGCGATCCGGAAAAAGCGGATGCGCGCGCTGGCGTTGTTCACACTTTGGCCGATCAGCTCCATCTCCGGGCCGTCGGTGGAGCCGGCCATGCTGAGCAGTTCGAGCCCGTTGTTGATCGCGCCGATGGGTGAAATCAGGTCGTGACAAATCCGGCTTCCGATGAGCGCGGCGAGGTTTGGCGTGCTGGAGGTCATAAAAGGCTCCGATAGGGGGGAATGTGAGAGGCGATGGCCCGGTGTCGTTTGGTGCGTATACGATTTCTAGGTGAAAATAGCTTGGTTGACGCAACTGGAAGTCGACAGTTTTCGTGCCTCCCGGACTGCGCCATGGTTGGTTCATCCTATAGGTGATTGAATTGGCATCGCCACACCTTCAGGCAGATTTATCAAAACAGCGGTCAGATCATCCTCAAATCGTCATGATGGCGCGAAAGGGGCGCTGAGGCAACGCCATTGCGCTTGCGCGCGCAGTTGCATATTTCGCAGACCATGTTGCACGAGAAGCTCCATTTACATGCCGTTCAAGGCACAGCGCGGCAGCTCGAGGTAAGCCTTGCACGCGACGAGGCTGAGCTGCGCACGGCCCAGAGGCTCCGGTATGAGGTGTTCGTAAAGGAGCTGGGCGCAACAGGTCCCTTGGTCGATCACGCCGCGCGGCTGGAACGCGACGCGCTTGATCCCTATTGCGATCATCTGTTGCTCAAAGAACGCGACACCGGCCGTGTGGTTGGTGTCTATCGGTTGATGCGCGCGGATCAGGCGGCCGCGGCAGGCGGGTTCTATTCGGATCGGGAATACGATCTTGGCCCGCTTCTCGCCTCGGGTCGGAAGTTGTTGGAACTTGGGCGGTCCTGCCTGCATCCGGATGTGCGGGGCGGCGCGGGGCTTCAGGTGCTGTGGCTGGGCCTCGCGGGCTACGTGGCGCGTCACCAGATTGACTTGCTCTTTGGTGTCGGCAGCTTTCAAGGAACGGACGCCCGCGCCTTGGCGCAACCGCTATCGCTGCTGCATCACCGGCACCTGGCGCCCCGGCGTCTACGGGTCAAGGCGCGCGAAGACGCGTTTCAAAACATGAACCTGCTGGCGGAGGAGGCCATCGATCGGAAAGCCGCGATGCTGCAGGTGCCGGGGCTGATCCGGTCCTACCTGAGGCTTGGCGGCTATGTCGGGCAGGGCGCTTTTGTCGATCATGCCTTCAACACGACCGATGTGTGTTTGATGCTGGATACCGCGCGGCTGAACCCGCGTCAGGCGCGGCTTTACGGGGCACCGGCTTGAGCAGCCCCACCTGGGACAGCAACGTCCCACCGCCTGCGCCGGCCAAGCTGACGCTGCCAGATGCTGCCAGGGTGTTTGTGCGGATACTTGCGCTCGTCGGGCTGATCCTCACAGGCCTCATCACATTGCTTGCCCTGCGGATGCTGGAACGTGTGGTCCACAGGGTGACGCGGCCCTGGACACCGCATATCACTCGTTTTGTCTGCCGTACCGGGCTTCGCATCATCGGTCTGCGGCTCACCGTTGAAGGCACCCCGATGACAGCGCGCGGCGCTATGGTGGCGAACCATTCTTCCTGGCTCGACATCTTCGTGTTGAACGCGCCCACCTGCATCACCTTCGTCTCCAAGGCGGAGGTGGCGGGCTGGCCCGGGATCGGCTGGCTGGCGCGCGCGACCGGCACGCTTTTCATTGAGCGGGACCGGCACAAGGCGCGCGATCACACCGCGCTCATCCAGTCACGCCTGCTGGCCGGTGACAGACTGCTGTTTTTCCCGGAAGGCACCAGCACGGATGGCCAACGCGTGCTGCCTTTCAAAACCACGCTCTTTGCCGCGTTTTTCGCACCTGAATTGCGGGGCGACATCGCGGTGCAGCCTGTCAGCGTGATCTACCGCGCGCCAGAGGGGGCGGACGCGCGCTTCTATGGCTGGTGGGGGGACATGGCGCTGGCGCCACATCTGGTTTCCATCCTGGCACCGCGGCGCGGCGGCAGCGTTCGGGTCGTCTATCACGCGCCCCGTCCGGTAAGCGCCTTCGAAGACAGAAAGGCCCTGGCCCGTGATGCACATGACGCTGTGCGCGCAGGCTTTGAGCGCCATCACGCGCTTGCAGGCACCAGCCTTAAAGACCTTGGCGACGCGGCCGAATAAGACGCGCCGCAAAGGTGTCAGCCGCCGAAGGCGAAGGCTTCATCCGGGACGGGTTCCAGCTCCCCGCCGCCTTGGGCCCAGTCCATCATCAGGCAGGCACCACCCTTGCGCTGAAAATAGGTGGCCTCCAGCGCGTACCAGCCTGCGGAGGGCACTTCCACCTGGGTAACCTCTGACGGGTCGCAGCCGTGCACGCCGTCGTGGAACACGACCTGCTGCCCGCCGATGGAGGCCTTGAGCCCGTCGTTGCTGTAAAACTGCAAATTATAGGTCCCGGCTGCGTCGAACTTGATGTAGCCAGAGATCGCCGCCGCGACCTTGTGGTCGGTGCCGGAAGTCAGCGTCTCTTCGCCATCGCTGCCTTCGAGATAGGACAAGCCCATCAGCGGTTTCCCAGCCTTGGCATTGGATAAGGTCTTGGACGTCTCCGCCAGGTTGCGCCCGCCGGAGCCGAAGCCATAAGACACCGCAAGGCCTTGCGTGAGACCACTGGGCTGCGGATTGGCGGGTGTCAGTTTCACCGGGTCGGCCCAAGCGGCACCGGTCATTGCAAGGACGGCCAAAAGGCAGGCGGATCGTTTCATGTGTTCCTCCCGGAAACGTTGGTTTGCGCCAGTTTGCGCTGGTTCTGGGCAGGTATACAAGCCTATTCAAAAGGGCCTTGCGTCACGACCCGGTGAAGCCTATACGCAGCCCACTTAAATCCGCAGTCGGGGTTTGGGCCATGGGACAGACAGCCCCCATCGGTCCGCCGGTTGGCAGGCCTCACCTTGGTGAGGCAGGTCAGACCCCCGATGAGGCTAAACCGGAAAGGAACACGACATGGGTATCCCCGATTTCTCCATGCGCCAGCTGCTTGAAGCGGGCGTTCACTTTGGTCACCAGACGCAGCGCTGGAACCCGCGCATGGGTCCCTTCATTTATGGCGCGCGCAACGGCATTCACATCGTTGATCTGACGCAGACCGTTCCCATGCTGGAACAGGCGCTGACAGTCATCCGCTACACGGTTGCCAAGGGCGGCAGCGTGCTTTTTGTCGGCACCAAGCGGCAGGCTTCTGGCCCCGTTGCCGAAGCGGCAGAGAAATGCGCGCAGTATTACATGAACCACCGCTGGCTGGGTGGCACGCTGACCAACTGGCAGACCGTGTCCCAGTCCATCAACCGCCTGAAGGCGATTGATGAGCAGGCGGAGGCGGGCTTTGACGGGCTCACCAAGAAAGAGCGCCTGGGCATGGAGCGGGACCAGGGCAAACTGCAGGCCTCCCTGGGCGGCATCCGCGAAATGGGCGGCCGCCCCGACCTGCTTTTCGTGATCGACGTCCGCAAGGAAGCGCTGGCGGTGGCCGAGGCCAACAAGCTGGGCATTCCGGTGGTGGCGGTGGTGGACACCAACTGCAGCCCCGACGGCGTGGACTACATCATTCCCGGCAACGACGACGCGGCCCGCGCCATCGCGCTTTACTGCGATCTGGCGGCACGTGCAGCCCTTGAGGGCATGTCCGCACAGCTGGGTGCGGCAGGCGTTGATCTGGGCGCGATGGAAGAGGCCCCGGTCGAAGAGGCGCTGGCCGACGCGCCCGCAGCCGAGGACGCCGCCGCAGAGGCACCCGCCGAAAGCTGATCGTACCTGGTTGGCGACACCTACATGGGGCAGGGCAACCTGCCTCACCCTGAATTTTGCAAGAGGAGAGCCGCAAGATGGCAATCACAGCAGCAATGGTAAAAGAACTGCGCGACAGCACCGGCGCAGGCATGATGGACGCCAAAAAGGCGCTCACGGAGAATGACGGCGACATGGAAGCCGCCGTTGACTGGCTGCGCACCAAGGGTCTGGCCAAGGCCGCAAAGAAGTCCGGGCGCACCGCCGCCGAGGGCCTGGTGGCCGTCAAGGTCCAGGCTGGCCGTGGCGTGGCGGTTGAGGTGAACTCCGAAACCGACTTTGTCGGCAAGAACGCCGATTTCCAAAAGATGGTCGCGGGCATCGCAGATGTTGCGGTGAGCCAGTCCGACGTGGACGCGCTCAAGGCCGCTGATATGGACGGCAAGACGGTCGAGCAAACCGTGACCGATGCGGTCGCCGTGATTGGTGAGAACATGTCCGTGCGCCGCATGTCGGCGCTTGAGGGCGAAACGGTCGTTTCTTACGTGCACAACGCCGCCGCCCCCGGCATGGGCAAAATCGGCGTGCTGGTCGCCATGACCGGCGGTGATGAGGGTTTCGGCAAGCAGGTCGCGATGCACATCGCGGCGGTGAACCCGGCTTCTCTGTCCGAGGAGGATCTCGACCCCGCCGTGGTGGAGAAGGAAAAGCAGGTTCAGATCGACATCGCCCGCGAATCCGGCAAGCCCGAGGCGGTCATTGAGAAGATGATCGTGGGCCGCATGAAAAAGTACATGGCCGAGGTTACTCTGCTCAATCAGTCCTTCGTGGTGAACCCCGATCTGACCGTGGGCAAGGCCGCGGAAGAGGCGGGTGCGACGATCACCGGTTTCGTCCGCCTGGAAGTGGGTGAGGGGATCGAAAAGAAAGAAGAGAACTTCGCCGAGGACGTGGCAAAGGCCGTCAAGGGCTAAGCGTTCCGCGCGCAGCTTTCAGAGCCGTTACACGCAACAAGGGCGGCGCGAAAATGCGCCGCCCCTGCCGTGTTCGTAAAACTTCAACCGTTTAACCATACCCCCTTGCGGGAGCGGGCGGGCCGGGCGGAGCTAGAGGCGCTGCTGTCGGGGGAGGCTGACGGCAATGATGCTTACCTAGAAATCCATGCCGGCGCGGGGGGGACTGAGAGTAATGACTGGGCCAACATGCTCCTGCGCATGTATGTCCGCTGGGCGCAAAAGCAGGGACATAAGGTTGATGTCATTGAAGAGCAGGCTGGCGACGAGGTGGGGATCAAGTCCGCCACCATCCTCGTCAAAGGCATGAATGCCTATGGCTGGCTGAAAACCGAATCCGGTGTCCACCGCCTGGTCCGGATTAGCCCGTTT
>JBCCPS010000061.1:0-19759 GCA_039024775.1 Pseudomonadota bacterium | reverse complement strand
GTTCTGATGTGCTTCGCTATGGAAATTACGAATAGAGGCTCGTTAAGCTTCATGTTTAACAAAGGCTTAACGAGCAATCTATTGTAGCTGTTCAAAATTCGCGGTCCAGCCGCAACGCCGCCCGCAACTGTGCGTCAGCCGTCGACATTGTAGCTGTTCAAAATTCGCGGTCCAGCCGCAACTGAGGGGTTGGAGGATGAGATCAGGGCGTAATTGTAGCTGTTCAAAATTCGCGGTCCAGCCGCAACTCCCCACAGTCGCAGAAGCCGCACCAGAAGATTGTAGCTGTTCAAAATTCGCGGTCCAGCCGCAACGTTATGAAGCGCCTACTTGTTTTCGCAAACAACCGAAAGCACCAATGTCCGCAATAAGGACTGCGTGTGCAGAATTCCAAGGTCGCGTTCGGGGTCTGCGTCGGGCCGGTAGCATCCTTGCACCAAGTTTGACACACTTAGAAACATCGTGTTGCCAGTAGGCTACGCGCAATCGCCAAAACCTGCCACGAATCCTCATAACTCGATGAAATATCTGCAAACATTTTGGACTTCCCAAGCATCCGAAGTCAGCTTTTAATCAGTGGGTCGCAGGTTCGAACCCTGCACGGCTCACCACTGACAAAAAATGACAAATGACACCTGATCGTTCTTTGACGACAGGTTTTTTCTATTAAGCGCATGCTTGCAAAGTACGGAGTGTTCAAGCCCCTGGTCTCTGAGCCCGTTGAGCTTATGAAACGCCGCTTGTCCCTCGTGGGCATAATTCAATCCAAGGGTCGGTTCATCGTTACTCGGCCTATCAGGGCTCCTGGAGAGTTTACACAAGTGCGCTCTCAGCGATTTTTCGCACCAGAATGCCATCGGATGGCATCCGAACGGCTCAGAACGGACTGCTAGGTGCCACTACCCGGAGTATATCGCCCCGGGGCCCATCGGGGCGAGATCTTCCTCATCGACCAGTTGTTCATAGCCGCATGATCCACATGCCTTTCAGTACGCGATCGGCCATGTCCGCCCACTGATCGTGTTTGAGCGCTGGAAGAATCCTCCTGAGAGCAATTCGATTAGACTGGCTGACGGCGATTTCCTCCTTACCGCAACCAGCTACCCACCTTCGGCTCTGAGCAAGATGGATCTGCCAGCGCGAATGTACGAGCCAACGTATTTGCGGCCAGGAAGGCACGGGCGCAGGTCAGGGAACCCTTCAGATGATCTCCGGCCCAATCATCGTTTACACGCTCTCTGACACACCTTTGGAGTGACGCCAATTTTCCAAATGAAATCAACAAGGCTGGCGACCCCGGCAGGATTCGAACCTGCAACCTGCCCCTTAGGAGGGGGCTGCTCTATCCAGTTGAGCCACGGGGCCGCTGGCTAAGCCATAGCGCATGAGCCCGTCCGATTGAAGCGCTTGAATGAAGGCTCCCGTTCGCGCTAACTGAATAGCAGACAACAGGACCCACACTTTGACCCAGACAGAAAAGCGCCCGCTCACCCTCAAAGACGTGTCTGATGCATCAGGCGTCTCTGAAATGACCGTGAGCCGGGTTTTGCGCAATCGGGGTGACGTCTCTGCTGCCACGCGCGAAAAGGTGCTCGAAGCGGCGAAGGCCCTGGGCTACGTCCCCAATCAGATCGCGGGCTCGCTGGCCTCGCAGCGGGTCAACCTCGTGGCCGTCATCATCCCTTCGCTGTCGAACATGGTCTTTCCAGAGGTGCTGAGCGGGATCAACTCTGTGTTGGAAGACACGCCGCTGCAGCCCGTCGTCGGCGTGACCGATTATCTGCCGGAAAAAGAAGAGCGGGTGCTCTATGAGATGCTGTCCTGGCGGCCTTCGGGCGTGATCATTGCGGGGTTGGAGCATTCGGATGCGGCCCGGGCCATGCTGGGCAACGCAGGGATCCCAGTGGTGGAAATCATGGACACCGACGGCAAGCCCATCGACGCCATGGTCGGGATCAGCCATCGCCGCGCGGGGCGCGAAATGGCCAAGGCGATCATCAAAGAAGGTTATGCTCACATCGGGTTCCTGGGCACCAAGATGCCGCTTGATCATCGCGCCCGCAAAAGGTTCGAAGGCTTTACCGAAGGCCTCGCGAAGGAGGGGATAGAGATAGAAGATAGGGATTTCTATTCCGGCGGCTCCGCGCTGGCCAAGGGCCGCGAGATGACGCAGGCCATGCTCGACCGCTCGCCCGACCTGGATTTCCTTTACTATTCCAACGACATGATCGGCGCGGGCGGTTTGCTTTGGCTGTTGGAGCAAGGCATTGATATTCCTGATCAGATTGGGCTTGCCGGTTTCAATGGGGTGGAGCTCTTGCAGGGCTTGCCGCGCCAATTGGCCACGATGGACGCCTGCCGGGCTGAGATCGGCCAGGCGGCTGCCCGGATCGTTCTGAATGCAAGCTTTGACCAACCGGAGGAAGAGCTGCCCACCCGGGTAACGCTGACGCCCAAGCTGTCTTTTGGAGACACGCTGCGCCGCCATCGCAGGAGATGAGCACCCATAGACTGAGCAACACGCAAGCGCGGCGTGTCTTTCTGGATCGGCATCGCCTGTTGGAAACACCGAAGGGCCCGGCCAAGGGTCAGGACCTTTTGGCGCTGATCCACACCTTGGGCTTTGTGCAACTCGACAGCATCAACACAGTCGCCCGTGCCCATGATCTCATCCTCTGGTCGCGGCGCCCGCGTTACCGGCCAGGCGACCTGAAGGCGCTCTATGAGAGAGGCGGCGCTCTGTTTGAGCACTGGACCCATGACGCGGCGGTGATCCCGCTGGAGTTCTACCCTTGGTGGCACCTGCGCCGACAGCGGGACGCGGCTAAGCTCAAAAAGCAATGGCGCAGCTGGCGGCGCGATGGGTTTGAGGCGCAATTTCAGACCGTTCTGGATCACATCCGCGATCATGGCGCTTGTTGCTCTTCCGATGTTGGTAAGGACGAGGCGCGCAGTTCGGGCGGGTGGTGGGACTGGCATCCGTCCAAGACGGCGCTGGAGTATCTCTGGCGCAGCGGCGCTTTGACGGTCGTGGGGCGCGAGGGGTTCAAGAAACGCTATGATCTGACCGAACGGGTGTTGGACACAAGCCTGACCAGTCCCACAAACATGCCCAGTGAGGCCGCGACCATAGACTGGTGCTGCGCGGAGGCTTTGGCGCGGTTGGGCTTTGCCACCCATGGGGAGCTCGCGGCGTTCTGGGCGCATATCACGCCGGCGGAGGCCAAGACATGGTGTACGGCAGAGCTGCGCGCGAAGCGTTTGATGGAGGTCGAGTTTGAAAGCGCAGAGGGGCGCACGCGCGTCGCCTATGCGCGCCCTGATCTGATGCAGGATAACGCGTTGGAGATCGCACCAACGCCTCGCCTGCGCGTGCTCAGCCCCTTTGATCCGGCCCTCCGCGATCGCAAGCGCGCGCAGCGGCTCTTCGGGTTCGACTACAGGGTGGAGATGTTCGTGCCAGAGGCCAAGCGCAGGTACGGCTACTACGTCTTTCCCATCCTGCAGGGCGATAGGCTGATCGGGCGGGTCGATACGAAGGCGTTCCGGGACGAAGACCTGCTCCGCGTGCGTGCGCTTTGGCCGGAGCTGGGTGTGCGCTGGGGCAGCCAGCGGCAGCAGGCGCTTGAGGCGGAGCTGCACCGGCTGACGCGTTTGGCGGGCATATCGGGTGTGGTGTTTGAGGATGGCTGGCTGCGCACCGGCTAATACGCTTCAGCGGATCATCAGTTCCGACAGATCGGCGGCCGCCATGTGCAGCTTTTCCAGATGGGTTTCAAGCTCACCGATGGAAACGCGCTGGGTTGGTACATGGATCGACAGGGTCGACATCAGGCGATTGTTGCTGTCCCAAATCGGAACAGCGATGGCGACCATGCCTTCCATGAATTCTTCGTTGTCGGTGGCATAGCCCACCTGACGAACGCGGCTGATCTCCTCTTGCAGCAGTGCAGGATCGGTGAGCGTTTTGTCCGTGTGCTGATCCAGCAGGGTCGCGGACAGGTAGCGTGACAGGTGGTTGGGCGGCAGGGAGCTGAGGTACATCTTGCCGCTCGCAGTGCAGTGGAATGGCACAATAGTCCCCACAGGCATTTGAATACGCAGCGGCCACTTCGTCTCCACCCGGTCGAGATAGACCATGCCCTCCCGGTCGGGCGTGGCGATGTTGCAGGTCTCTCCCACCTCTTCGGCCAAAGCGCCCAGCACCGCAAGCCGGACCGTGCGCAGGCGCTGGGAGGACAGCACGTTCACTGCCATCTGCCGCAACCGTTGGCCCGCCGCATAGGACCGCCCGTCGATGTCACGTTGGAGGAAGCCTTCTTCCTCCAGCCGGTGGAACAATCGGTGCACGGTGGGTTTGGGCAAGCCAAGAAATTCATTGGCGGCAGTCGGCGTCAGCGGTGCGCCGACCTTCGCGATTTCCTCCAGCAACAGCAGCAACCGCAAATTTGTCGGGATGGTCTTATCCGATCTGCTGGCATCTGCCATTGCTTGCATTCCCTCTAGAAAATCAGGGGCGCCTTAGGCCCCTGGATTTGCACGATTTAACTCCCTCCCGATAGCAACTCATAAAGCCCACCGCCAGGGAGCAGCGTTTTGGATAGGTTGGGCACCAAGGCCACGAGGAACCAAACGCTGATAAGTGCCACCAAATACATCGTTGAGTACCGCAAAAGCCGGAAATAAGGCACGCCCGTAACGCCGGAGGCGACATAGAGGTTGAGCCCGTAGGGCGGTGTGATGAACCCGATGGAGGCGCCCACAAGGAAGACGACCGAGAAGTGGATCGGGTCGATCCCGACGGAGGCCGCGATGGGCGCAAGGATGGGGGCGAGGATGATTGTCACCGGCAGCGATTCCAGGATCATGCCAGACACGAAGACAATCGCCATCGACATGAAGAGCACCGGGAAGTATCCGCCCATGGAGCGCAACAGATCCCCGATCACCTCATTAGCGCCGAGCGATCCCAGCACCTGCTGCATGACCACCGAGACGGCGATGAGCGGCGTAAGGATGCCCGCGATCTGCGCAGAGCGGCTGACCACAGCAGGCACGTCGCGCAGGCGGAAGCCTTCGACCGTGAGCATGGAGACAAAAGGCTTTTCCTCCACCGTCATGTCATCGCTCACGCGCATCAGCTTGTTGAGCGGATAGCTCAACACGCCCACAATGATGCCGAAGCCCACGGTAACGCCTGCGGCCTCGGTGGGGGAGAACTTGCCGGTGTAGATGCCCCAGAGCACCAGACCGATGGCAAAGAACCCCAGCCAGGCGCCCACGGCCGTTTTCAGCACCCGGAAGGGCGACAGCGGGATCAGCACGCCCCACTTGTTCAAGAGCGAGACGACAAAACACATTGCCATCATGCCCAGCACCATCAGCGCGCCGGGAATGATGCCCGCAACGAAGAGGTCCGAAATCGGCAGGTTCATCAGGAACCCGTAGACGATGAAGATGATGGATGGCGGAATGATGATCCCCACCGTGCCGCCCGCCGCCGCGGTGGCCGCTGCAAAGCGCTCATCGTAGCCGCCCTTGGTCATCTCCGGGTGCAACATCGAACCGATGGTGGCCGTGGTGGCAGAGTTCGAGCCCGAGATCGCGGCAAAAAGCCCGCAGGCGCCCAAGGCCGCCATGGCCAGACCGCCCCGCAGCCAACCCAGGCAGGCATAGGCGAAATCCGACAGGCGTTTGGCGATGCCGGATTTGTTGATGAGATCCCCCGTCAGGATGAAAAGCGGCATCGCCAGCAGGGCGAAACCGTCTTTGAAGACGTTCAAGAGCTCATTGCCCGTGTTGTCGAGCGGCAGGCCAATGACGAGGCTGCAAAGCACCGACCAGTAGAAGATCACCAGCAGCACCGGCGTGCCCAGCATGAAAAGTATCGTGACCCCGATGGAGATCAGCGCGACAAGTGTTCCGTCCGTCATCCCGTTTCTCCCCCGATCACGGCTTGTTCAATCAGCGTCTCACCAGAGCGGTATTTGCCCATGTCGATGATCGCATTGCTCAGCACCCGGCCCGCCATGAGGATAAAGCAAAGCGGCATCGTGATGATGAACCACCAGCGCATCACCCCGTCCGTGCCCAGCACGATGGCGAAGTTGTCGTAGGTGTTGATGGTGATCCGGGACATCGTCGTCACGCAGATCACGCAGAAGGTGAACCAGAGCACGTTATCCATGCAGAGCATCGCGTATTGGCGCTGATGGCTCATCTTTGACCGGAACTCCGAGAAGCTCAGATGCGTCCGCAGCTTCACGTTGTAGCTGCAGCCGTACCAGGACATGATCATAAAGATCAGCGGCGGGATCGTGGTGGACCAGGGCACCTGGCTGGAGAACACGAACCGCTGGATCACGCCCACAAAGATGATCAACGCGATGATGATGTAGGCCGCCACCGCAATCGTGCGCTCCAGATTGCGGTCAAGCCATGGGATCATCCGGTAAAGATAGACCACCAGCACTGCACCGATCAGTGTGAGCGGGCCAAAGACAAGCCAGGCCGCATTCGACCTGTATGCCTGAACCACTTTGAAATTGATGTCACCGCTCAGCGTCGCTGTGACGATGGTGACCATGTCAGACCACATCGCGCACCCTCCCTCTTGTCTTTCAACAGGCCCTGTAAGACGCCTCCCGCGTCTTGCCTCTTGCCATTACTGTCGCGGATGCCGGTGCGGCAGCAAAGGAAAAATCAGGGTCAGATGAAAAAGGGCCGGCCCCTATCAGGGCCGACCCATTGCGCTACACGCGGTTACGCCTTCCACCAGCGACGCGGCTCGACGTTTTCGGCCAGCGTGTGGGGGTTCTTGCGCACCTCGTCGTAGATCTCCTGGTAGGTGTCTGCGCCACCCTGCCAGCCGTTGATCCGCGCGCGCCACTCTTCCCAGAGCTGCGGCTGGAACTCGGGTGAGCACATCTCTTCGGCCTTCTTCATCTCGGCCTCAGACAGGAACGCGTTGCGCACGTTGTTTTGTGCAAAGATCGTGTTCGGCAGCTGCGGATCGGACTGACCCACGGTGTTGACCAGCGCCGCCTCGTTCGCCGCCTGCACGTGGACCTGCGCGAGGTACGCGCTTTCCATCACCACGTCCTGCAGCTCGCCGCCCAGGCTGTCGAACACAGATGCGCTCATCGCCGTGTGCTCGGTGCCGCAGAAGAAGTTGAGGTGCACCGACTGGCTGACCACGGGTGACATGTTGGCGTAGGCCACGGCGGATGCCCATGTCTCCGCCCCGTCAATGAGGCCCTGCTTGAGACCGTCGAGCGTCTCTTCCCAGGCCACCGGCACCGGGTTGAGGTTGAGCGCGGTCATCGCGATGCGACCCAGCTGCGTGCCCGTCACACGGTTCTTGGTGCCAAAGAGCTGCTCAACGGATGTGACCGTCTCCTTGTCTTCCCATGCCAGACCCAGCTGGATACCGCGCAGTTCCGCGTGGCTGAACAGAAACTTCAGACCGTGGCGGCGCTCATAGGGCTCGCGCAGCATCGACTGCGACAGCGGGCTGTAGAGGAAGTAGTACTGGTCCGCGCGGTTGCGGAACATGTAGGCGTAATCCAATACGTTAAGGTATGGTGCGCCACCAGCGGAGTTCTGGGTGGAGGCTGCATAGATGTCGGTGATGCCCTGCTGCGTCTTCTCCACGCAGGAGACCTGGCCGCAGATCTGGTTGTCGCCGATGAATTCCACGCGGATCTCACCGTCAGAACGGCTTTCCAGATCGCGAGCGAACTCAAGACAGCCCGCGCGCTCAATCAGCAGGTTGCGCTGGTTGAAACCTGCCGCGCCAAACTTCAACGTGAACTTGGGCTCCTTGGCAAAGCGCTTTTCATATGTGCTCTCCGCCGCCTTGGCCAGATTCGCCACGCTCATCGCGCCACCAAAGGTGCCCGCGGCCAGCAATGTTGAGCTGATGCCGTACTGGCCTGCCAGCTTGAACATGTCGCGGCGCGAGATGTTCCTCAGTTTGTCCGATACTCTCATGTGTTCCTCCCGTTGAGTAGATCGTCAATTAATGAGACTTTTTGTTTCAAAAAAGGCTAGTAGGAAATCAGCCATCTGTATACACTTTTCTTTGGATTGGGTGAGGAATCTGAAAAATGGAAGCAGACTATGTCGTTGTCGGGGCCGGCTCTGCGGGATGCGTGGTGGCCAACCGGCTTAGCGCTGATCCGAAGAACCGGGTGATTCTGCTCGAAGCAGGTGGACGCGACTGGAACCCCTGGATCCACATTCCTGTCGGCTACTTCAAGACGATCCATAACCCCTCCGTCGACTGGTGTTACAAGACGGAGCCCGATCCGGGACTCAATGGCCGGTCCATCGAATGGCCGCGCGGCAAGGTGCTGGGCGGGTCCTCATCGCTTAACGGTCTGCTCTATGTGCGCGGCCAACCGCAGGACTATGACCGCTGGGCGCAGATGGGCAACCGCGGCTGGGCTTGGGATGATGTGCTGCCGCTCTTCAAGCGGGCAGAAAACAACGAACGCGGCGCGGATGAATTCCACGGCGATCAGGGGCCCTTGTCTGTTTCCAACATGCGCATCCAGCGCCCTATAACGGACGCCTGGGTCGCCGCCGCGCAAGCCGCGGGATACACATACAACCCCGATTACAATGGTGCAGACCAGGAGGGCGTTGGCTTCTTTCAGCTGACCTCCAAAAACGGGCGTCGCTGTTCGGCGGCGGTGGCCTATCTCAACCCCGCCCGCGCCCGCAACAACCTGCAGATTGTGACCCACGCGCAGGTGGACCGCATCGACATCGAAGACGGTCGCGCGGTGGCCGCCGTCTACACGGACCGGGCGGGCCATAAACACGTGGTCAAAGCCCGGCGGGAGATCATCCTGTGCGGCGGTGCCATCAACTCGCCTCAGGTACTCATGCTCTCAGGCATCGGAGAGGCCGCGCAGCTTGCTGAACACGGGATCGCGGTCAAAAAAGACCTGCCCGGCGTGGGCAAGAACATGCAGGACCATCTGCAAGCCCGACTGGTCTACAAGTGCAACGAACCCACGCTCAACGATGAAGTGTCGAGCCTGTTGGGGCAGGCGCGTATCGGGTTGAAATACCTGATGTTCCGCGCCGGACCGATGACCATGGCGGCGAGCCTGGCGACAGGCTTTCTCAAAACGCGGGAAGACCTCGAAACGCCTGATATCCAGTTTCATGTGCAGCCCCTGTCGGCTGAGAACCCCGGCAAGGGCGCTGACAAGTTCTCCGCCTTCACCATGTCGGTTTGCCAGCTTCGGCCTGAAAGCAAGGGCGAGATCAGGCTCACCTCGGCGGAGCCGCGCGCCTATCCCAAGATCATCCCCAACTATCTCAGTACCAAAACCGATTGCGACACGATTGTGGAGGGCGTCAAGATCGCGCGCCGCATCGCGCGGCACGCGCCGTTGACCTCCAAGATCAGCGAGGAATACCGCCCCCACGCCGATTTGCCGATGGACGATTACGACGCCACGCTGGACTGGGCGCGCAATAACACAGCGTCGATCTATCATCCTACCGGCACCTGCAAGATGGGCAGCGGTGAAGGTGCGGTGGTCGATGACCGGCTGCGCGTGCACGGGGTGCGGGGGCTTCGGATCGCCGATTGCTCCATCATGCCAGAGATCGTTTCAGGCAACACCAATGCGCCCGCGATCATGATCGGCGAAAAGGCGAGCGATCTCATACTCGAAGACGCGCGGGCCTAAGACCCTATTCCGCATATCTTGCGGTGGCGCCGCGCGATCAGTTCACGCCTGAAACGCGGGTGGTGCAAGACTGTCCTGGAACCAGGTTAGGTAGCTGTGGATGGAAAACACAGGCCTGCCAATCGCGCGCTGAATGTCGGGGGCGTAAGGCACCATGTTCGTACATTCGAGCAGCAGCGCGCCGATCTCAGGATGCGCTTGGATCAGCTTCAAGGCGCCGCTTACCATTTCCGCGCGCGCGGCGCTGGCGTCGAGTTCGGTGCGATTTTCGAGGATGGTCCGCGCAAAGCTGCCACCGTCCACACCGCCGATGGCTGTATCCGTGGGAACACCGGCAACGTCCAACTGCCGCTGTGACAGCGTGGCCGCAGAAATCGTGAGAATGCCCAAGCGCTGATCCGGGGCCAGCATCGCCGCGATCTGCGGCGCTTGTTCGAGCGCGGAGGCCGCGACCGGGACGCCCAAGGCCGCGGCCATGCGCGGGCGCAGCAGGGCGAGAAACCCGCAGGTTGTCGTAATGCCAGTGCAACCTTGGGCCACCAGGTCCTTGCCCGCCGCGATAAAGGCTTGGGTAAAGGGCTCCGGGTCCTCGCAAACAACCGCTTGGGGCGTGGCACCTGGCACGGTGGCGTAGCGTACTGGAAAGGGCCAGGTGTCCGGATTGCCGATATCGCCGACGATGCGTGGAAACCGCGTATCAAGCATCAAAATGCCAAGTCTTGCCTGCGTCATGTCCGCGCCTCCACGATCAACGAAAGCCTGCTTGAGCCATCGCGCCCTGGCAAGCCCTTGCCGGGTTGCAGCGGCCCGACATTCTGCAACACTGCACCGCGTGAACGGAATCATTCGAAAGACAGGCAATGCGCCACATCCTCTGGCTGGCCTCGACCCACGCGCGGCTATGCCTGATGTTGGGTTTGGCTGCCGGGCTTTTGTTGCCAAACGCCGCAGCCTCAATGGTGCCTTGGCTGCCCTTGATGGTCGCGGGCCTGCTGACCACCACAGCCTTGCGGATCGGGCACCGCGCCGCCTTTGGCACGCTCGGCGACATCCGCTTCGGGCTGGCCGCCGTCATAGTTCTGCAAACCGCCGTACCGATCATCCTGGTGGCGAGCCTGATCGCCATGGGGCTTGGGCAAACGCCTGCCGCCTTGGCCATTGCCTTTGCCGCCGCAGCGCCCGCGATCACCGGCAGCATCAATCTGGCCTTGATCATGAAGCTCGACGCGGGCCGCATGATGCAGGTCTTCGTGCTGGGCACCGCGGCCTTTCCGCTGACTGTTCTGCCGGTGCTGGCGCTGCTACCACAGCTTGGTCCACCGTCAGAGATCGTCTTTGCTGCATTGCGCCTGCTTGGCGTGATAACACTCGCCACCGCGCTTGGCTTTGGCCTGCGCGCACTGCTGTTTCCTCGGCCAAGCCCCGGCCAGATCAAAGCGCTCGACGGGCTCTCTGTGCTTGCGTTTTGCGTCATCGTCGTGGGGTTGATGGCGGCGCTGAACCCCGCGCTCAAGGCCGATCCATGGGCGGTGCTAAGCTGGGCGCTTCTCGCCTTCGGGATCGGCTATGGCTTGCAAGTGTTTACCCTTCTGGCACTGCGCCGAACGGCACGGCGCGACATCGCGGGCGTGTTGGCCTTGGGGGCTGGCAACCGCAATATCGCGATTTTCCTCGTGGCGCTGCCGCCCGACACGATCGCGCCGCTGATGGTTTTTATCGGCTGCTGGCAGCTGCCGATGTATCTGACACCCATCCTCCTGCCACGCCTTTACGCCTGGGCCTTGCACGATGACAACTGAACCAACCATCCGCACCGTCGGCCTCTCGGGCGTGCTCGTCACCTTTGCCGAAGCCATGTCCGAACCCGCCAACCGCGCCGCCCTTGCCTTCAGCGCCGCCGTCTCAGCCGAAGACTGGCCGGAGGTGACGGAGGTGTCGACATCACTGGTGTCGACGTTCCTCGAAATTGACCTGGCCGCTACGCGTGTCGAAGGCGTATTGGAACGGCTGGAGGCGCTGTTGCAAACCCGAGACTGGCACGAGGCACTTCTCCCACCGGGCCGCACGCTCTGGCACGTGCCGACGGTTTATGGCACCGATCTGGCCCCGCAGCTCGAAGAAGCCGCAGAGGTCGCGGGCCTTGATCCGGATGCCGCCATCAAAGAGCTTTCCACATCGCGGGTCCGCGTGCTGACAATCGGGTTTGCCCCCGGTCAGCCCTACATGGGGGAGCTGTCCGAGACCTGGAACATCCCCCGGCAGACGGCCCTGACCCCCACGGTGCCGCCCGGTGCCTTGGTGATCGCGATCCGCCAGCTCATCATATTTACCAATGCCTCCCCCACCGGATGGCGCCACATCGGGCAAACCGCCTGGGCCAACTTCCGGCCGAGCGCGGCTGATCCCTTCGCCCTGAAATCAGGCGACGAATTTGTCTTTCCCGCCGTCAGCCGGGAAGAATTGCTCAAGATCCAGCAAAGCGACACCACCGGCGCAGGCGGCGCAACATCCGAGGAGTTGACATGAGCAACAGCCTGCACATCCTGCAAAGCGGCCCGCAGTTGAGCATCCAGGATCTGGGCCGCCCCGGCTACCGCGGTCAGGGGCTTTCGGTTGCAGGCGCGATGGACGCCATGGCGCTGCACGAAGGCGCCGCGCTGCTGCGCCAGGAGCCAGGCACAGCTGCCATCGAGATGGCGGGCAGCGGCGGGCGCTTCAAAACAGACCGCGACACCCGCATCGCACTCACCGGCGCCGTGATGTCCGCACAGATCGACGGCACGCCCATTGCATGGAACGCCAGCCACCTGCTGCCCGCAGGCGCGGTGCTGAGCATCGGCGGAGCAACATCCGGCAGCTACGGCTACCTGCATCTGGGCGGCGGCATCGCGACAGAGCCCTATATGGGCGCCCGCGCCACTCATCAGCGGGCAGAGATCGGACCCCAGTTGAACACCGGCCGGGCACTGCCCCTTGGCCCTGACACGCGCCAAGAGGTGAACCGCACCCTGCCTCAGGATCCGCGCCTTGCAGGCGGCGTTTTGCGATGCGTGGCCTCCATGCAGACCAGCTCTTTCGCACAGGACGTTCTTGACCGCTTTACCGCCACGCCCTTTCGGCGCGATGCCCGTGCCAATCGCATGGGCGTGCGGATGGATCACGATGGCGCAGGCTTTGCCACCGAGGGTGCGCTGTCCATCGTGTCAGAGGTGACCGTGCCCGGCGACATACAGCTCACCGGCGACGGCGCGCCTTTCGTTCTGATGGTCGAATGCCAGACAACGGGCGGGTACCCCCGCATCGGCACGGTGATCCCCTGCGATCTGCCCCGCGCAGCACAAGCACCCGTGGGCGCGCCGATCACCTTTGAATTCATCGACATGGACGCAGCCATCGCCGCCCAGCGCAAACACGTTGAAACGCTCAAAGCGCTGCCCGGCAAGGTGACCGCGCTGGTACGCGACCCTGCGCAGATGGGCGACCTGCTGAGCTATCAACTCGTGGACGGCGCCACATCCGCCACCGCCAACCCCTTTGAAAAGGAGCGCTGAGCCATGCCCTTCGTCGATCTCAATGCCGATATGGGAGAGAGCTTTGGCCCCTGGAAGATGGGCGATGATGCAACGCTTCTGGGCATCGTGACCTCCGCCAATATCGCCTGCGGGGGCCACGCGGGCGATGCGGATGTGATGGCATCCACCATGCGGCTCGCCCATGAAAACGGCGTAAGCATTGGGGCGCACCCAGGTTTCATGGACATCTCCGGCTTTGGGCGCAACCGGATGCAGGTCCCGCGCAGTACGCTGCAAAACCAGATCCGCTACCAGGTCGCGGCCTCTGTGGGCATGGCGCGGGCGGTTGGTGCGAATGTGAGGCACCTGAAATTGCACGGCGCGCTGGCCAACATGGCTTCCGAAGATGAAACGCTGGCCTGCGACCTCTACGAAGCGGCGCTCAGCGTCGCACCGGATCTGGTCGTCATGGTCCTTGCCGCCACCGCGCAGCAAGACGCCGCGCAAAAGCTGGGATGCGCCTGGGCGGGTGAGATTTTCGCCGACCGCGCCTACAATGACGACGCGACACTTGTGGATCGCTCTTTGCCCGGTGCGGTGATCCACGATGCGAAGCTGGCGGGCAAGCGCATGGTCGAGATGGTACAAGCTGGCGCCATCATCACCCAAAGCGGCAAAAACATACCCACGCGTATAGACACCATCTGCCTGCACGGTGACACACCAGAGGCGGTAGAGATCGCCGCGTCCGTGCGCGATGCGCTCAAAACGGCGGGCGTTGCGCTGCGCTGTTTTGAGGGCCAGAAGAGCTGAAAATTCGCTTGCCGGAAAATAGCGCTTCTGCGTAACTCGGGCTGAAACGACAGCCCAGGATTTCGCTCATGCACTTTGGCCTTTCTGACGAGCAGGAAATGATCGTCTCCACCGTGCGCAGCTTTGTGGAGAATGAGATTTATCCCCATGAAGACGCGGTTGAACGCAGCGGGCAGGTGCCAGATGATCTGGCGCAAGAGATCAAGCAAAAGACCATCGATCTGGGCTTCTATGCCTGCAATTTCCCCGAAAGCGTCGGCGGCGCGGGGCTGAGCCACCTGGATTTCACACTTGTCGAACGCGAGCTTGGACGCGGGTCCATGGCGCTCACCCATTTCTTCGGACGCCCGCAAAACATCCTGATGGCCTGCGAAGGCGACCAAAGGGAAAGATACCTTCTGCCCGCCGTGCGCGGCGAGAAAATGGATGCGCTGGCCATGACCGAACCTGATGCCGGATCGGACGTGCGCGGCATGAAGTGCACGGCAACCCGCGATGGAGCCGACTGGGTGGTCAACGGCTCCAAACATTTCATTTCAGGGGGTGAGCACGCGGATTTCTTCATCGTCTTCATCGCCACCGGCGTGGATGAAACACCAAAGGGCCCCAAGAAACGCATCACGACCTTTCTGGTGGACCGCGGCCACCCGGGCTTTGAAGTGCGCGACGGCTACGCCTCCGTCAGCCACCGCGGCTACAAGAACGTGATCCTCAATTTCGATGACTGCCGGCTGCCAGCAGATCAGGTCCTGGGCGAGGTGGACGGTGGCTTCGCGGTCATGAACGAATGGCTCTATGCCACGCGCCTGACGGTCGCAGCATTTTGCGTGGGCCGCGCACGGCGGTGTTTCGACTACGCGCTCAGCTATGCGGCGGAACGTAAGCAATTCGGCCAACAGATCGGCAAATTCCAAGGCGTGAGCTTTCAGATCGCGGATTTGATCACCGACATCGACGCCTCCGATCTGCTGACGCTTTCCGCCGCCTGGCGGCTGGACGAAGGGCTGCCGTCAAACCGCGAGATTGCATCCGCCAAAGTGCACGCCACCGAAATGCTCGCCCGCGTTACTGATACGACACTTCAGGTCTATGGCGGCATGGGGCTGATGGATGACTTTCCCATTGAGCGGTTCTGGCGCGATGCCCGGGTGGAGCGGATCTGGGACGGGACGTCTGAAATCCAGCGCCACATCATCTCGCGCGATTTGTTGCGGCCGCTGGGCGCGTAATGCGGACGACACGCCAATTAGATTTCATGCCTCCGGCGGGGATATTTTCGGCCAGAAAAAGAAGCAGGGAGGCTCTGCTAGAAACCTCCCCGCGGGTCAAAGACTGCAACAGTCCTTTTCCTGGCACGGTCATCGGCGTCCCCGCCTGTACCGTGAAGCCAAGCTATCGAGCTGTGGTTAACAAAACCTTTCTCCTTTTTTTGGCTCCAAATATCCCCGCCGGAGGCACGAATTCTCTTTTGGCGACCGCCCTATCATGAAGCGCGACCTCTCCCGGCTTCTGAGACCCAAGACAATCGCGGTTGTAGGCGGCGGAGCCTGGTGCCGCGCGATCGTCATGCAATGTCTCAAGATCGGTTTTCGCGGGCCCATCTGGCCCGTGCATCCGACCACAAAAGACATCGAAGGGCTGCCTGTTTATCCCACTCTTGAGGACCTCCCCAACCCGCCAGATGCCACTTTCATCGGCGTCAACAGGGAAGCAACCGTGGCAATCGCGAAGAGCCTTTCGGCGATGGGCGCCGGCGGGGCGGTCTGCTTTGCCTCCGGTTTCAAGGAGGCGCGCGCAGAAGACGCCGCCGGCGCCGGTCTTCAGGACGCTTTGCTGGAAGCAGCGGGGGACATGCCTATCCTCGGCCCCAACTGCTATGGCTTTATCAACTATCTGGACGGGGCTCTGCTGTGGCCGGATCAGCATGGCGGGGTGCCTGTGGAAAGCGGCGTTGCCCTGATCACGCAAAGCTCCAACATTGCGATCAATCTGACAATGCAGGCGCGCGGGGTGCCATTGGCCTATGTGGTGACAGCTGGGAACCAGGCGCAAACGGGCCTGTCTGAGATCGGTCTGACACTGCTTGATGATCCGCGCGTGACAGCGCTGGGCTTGCACATCGAAGGCATCGACGATTTGCGCGCCTTTGAGTCGCTTGCCGCACATGCCCGTGCCAAAAACAAGCGGATCGTTGCAATCAAGGTCGGGCGCTCTCCCCAGGCACGCGCCGCAACGGTGTCTCATACAGCCTCCCTTGCGGGTGAGGACGCGGGCGCCGATGCGCTGCTCAAGCGGCTTGGCATCCTGAGGGCGAATGATCTGCCCACCTTCCTTGAAACGCTCAAACTGCTGCATGTCACAGGACCGCTCAGCAGCAGCGGTATCGCGACGATCAGCTGTTCAGGAGGCGAGGCGAGCCTTGCCTCTGACATGGGCCTGCAAAACCCTGTCACCTTCCCCCCACTGAACGAGAGGCAGGAAACCAACCTGCGCGCCGCGCTGGGCCCGCGCGTGGCGCTGGCAAACCCGCTCGACTATCACACTTACATCTGGCGTGATGTTCCTGCCATGACCCGCGCCTTTGCCGCCATGGCCGACCCGCAAATCGCGATTACGCTGTTGGTCGTGGACTTCCCCCGGGCGGACCGGTGCGATCCCGCCGACTGGGACTGCGTCATTGAGGCTGCCACCGGTGCTGCGCGGGAAATCGGCGCGCATTACGGCATGGTCGCGACCTTGCCGGAGCTGATGCCAGAACACGTGGCCGCACGGCTGATGGCAGCGGGCGTGGTCCCGTTCTGCGGTCTGGGAGAGGCTATTGCCGCCTGCGCGCTCGCTGCGACGCCAGCCCCTGAGCCCGCAGCGCCCGTGTTGTTGCCCGGACCTGAACGCACAGCACGCCTTGTGACGGAGGGCGCCGCCAAGGCCGAATTGGCGGCCTTCGGGCTGACCGTGCCCCCGCAGCGGCGCGGCACATTGCCTGAGGCCGTCGCAGATGCCGCGGTAGAAATCGGCTTTCCGGTTGTCGTCAAGGGCGAGGGGGTGGCTCACAAGACAGAAGCGGGCGCGGTGCGCTTGGGGCTTGGCTCTGCGCAGGACGCGCGCGAGGCGGCGCGCGCGATGAACGCCCAGAGCTATTTGGTTGAGCAAATGATCACGGACACAATTGCCGAACTGCTCATCGGCGTGGTGCGCGACCCCGCGCATGGCTTCGTGCTCACTCTTGGAGCGGGCGGCACGTTGACGGAGCTTTTGGAAGACACGCGCTCCCTTTTGATCCCCGCGACGCCAAAGGCAGTCAAGGACGCGCTCCTGGCACTGCGCATTGCACCGATGATCAACGGCTACCGTGGCGCGCCGCCTGCCGACTTGGAGGGCATTATCGCGGCCATTTTAGCGGTGCAGGACTACACCATTGCCAATGCCAGCGCCCTGACGGAGATTGAGATCAACCCGCTGATCTGCACGCCCACGCGGGCAGTGGCCGCCGACGCGCTTTTGTGCCGAATTTAAGGAAGACCGATGACCGACAGTCCCATCAAGACTCGCAAGGAAGGCACCATCCTGGAGGTCACGCTGGACCGGCCAAAGGCCAACGCCATTGATCTGGCGACTTCCCGGATCATGGGCGACACCTTTGCCGCCTTTCGCGATGATCCGGACCTGCGGGTTGCGATCCTGACCGCGGGCGGTGAACGGTTCTTTTGCCCCGGCTGGGATCTCAAGGCCGCAGCAGGTGGCGATGCGGTAGACGGCGATTACGGTGTGGGCGGCTTTGGCGGGCTGCAGGAGCTGCGCGACCTCAACAAGCCCGTGATCGCGGCTGTGAATGGCCTGTGCTGCGGCGGCGGGCTGGAGCTGGCGCTGTCGGCGGACATGATCCTGGCGGCAGATCACGCGACCTTTGCCCTGCCGGAAATACGCTCAGGCACCGTGGCAGATGCGGCTTCCGTCAAACTCCCCAAACGCATCCCCTATCACATCGCGATGGAGCTTTTGCTGACCGGGCGTTGGTTTGACGCCAAAGAAGCGCACCGCTGGGGGATCGTCAATGAAATCCTCGCCTCGGATCAGCTGATGGACCGCGCCTGGGAGCTTGCCCGCCTGCTCGCCTCCGGCCCGCCGCTGGTCTATGCCGCGATCAAGGAGATCGTGCGCGATGCCGAGGATTCCAAATTTCAGGACGCGATGAACCGCATCACTCAGCGCAAGCTGCGCAGCGTCGACGTGCTTTATGCCTCGGAAGACCAGCTGGAAGGCGCGCGCGCCTTTGCTGAAAAGCGCGATCCAGTCTGGAAGGGCCGCTAGGGGCCTGCGCAGATGGACCTCCGCGCCATCCTGATGGGGCTCGCCTTTGCGTTGATGTGGTCCTCTGCCTTTACATCCGCGCGGATCATCGTGGCGGATGCCTCTCCGCTGATGGCGCTTTCCGTGCGGTATCTGATTTCAGGGCTCATCGGCGTCGGCATTGCCCGCGCGCTGGGACAAAGCTGGCGCCTGACGCCCGCGCAATGGTGCGCGACGCTCATCTTTGGCCTGCTGCAAAACGCCGTCTACCTTGGCCTCAACTTCGTGGCCATGCAAACCGTTGAGGCCTCCCTTGCCGCCATCATCGCCTCCACCATGCCGCTGCTGGTGGGCTTTGCCGCTTGGGCGTTCATGGGCGAAAGGTTGGGGCCGATGGGCGTGGCCGGGCTCATCGCGGGCGTAATCGGGGTGGCGCTGATCATGGGCGCGCGGGTGTCGGCGGGTGTGGACCTTTTTGGCGTCGCCCTCTGCGCGGTGGGGGTCCTGGCGCTGACGGCGGCCACGCTGGTGGTGCGGGGGGCGACCTCCGGCGGGAACTTTCTGATGATCGTGGGGCTGCAAATGCTCGCCGGCTGCGTGGCACTGACGCTGGCAACGCTGGCGTTTGAGACACCGAGGCTCAATCCCAGCTGGCCGCTCTTTTTCGCCTTCACCTATACCTGCCTGGTGCCCGGACTGCTGGCCACGGTCGTCTGGTTCTGGCTCGTCAACCGCGCAGGGGCCACCCGCGCGGCGACGTTTCACTTTCTCAACCCGTTCTTTGGCGTGGCGATTGCGGCGCTGCTATTGTCAGAGCCGCTGGGCGGGCGGGACATCATCGGGGTAATCGTGATCGCAGGCGGGATCCTTGCGGTGCAACTGAGCCGACAGAAAATCGGCTGACGTTCTTTTTGCGACACGCTTTGGCGCGGATCAGCAGGCTCACAAGGGTTTCTCGGCACATCATTTGTCCATGCGCGACGCCACCGATCCACCGAAACGCTACGCCTTTTTGTTGTTGCCCGGGTTTTCCACCTTGGGATTCTCCTGTGCGCTGGACGCGCTGTCGCTGGCGAATCACCATCCTTCGGGGCGCGAATTTTACCGCTGGCGCCTGATATCGGAGACAGGCGCGCCCGTCCCCTCCTACAACGGGGTCGAGGTCGCCGTGAACGATGGGCTGGTTGAGCTTGACCGGCGGGAGACGTTGATTGTCTGCGCGGGCGAGAACGCGGGCGATGGGGCAACCAAGCCGGTGCTCAATTGGATGCGGCGCGAGACGCGCAAAGGCATGGACTACGGCGCGCTATCGTCCGGCACTTATGTGCTGGCGCTCGCGGGTCTGATCGGCGGCAAGGAAGTCACCACCCATTGGGAGTACAAGACTGCGCTGGCGGAGATGCTGCCCGATGTGATCATGCAGGACACGATCTTTTC